>NZ_JBEXYN010000035.1:0-89407 GCF_040630935.1 Streptomyces sp. NPDC005722 | reverse complement strand
GGGCGGCGGGCTCCGGCCCGCCGCCCTCCCCCGGGGCACACCGGCAGGCGCCGGGCCCCATAACCCGGCGTTCAGTCCTGCTGTTCGGCCGCCGCGGTCGTCCCGGCGCCTCGCTGGTAGATGTCGGGAACGCCGTCGCCGTCGGCGTCGGCGTCCTCCTCCGCGCACAGCCGCCGGTACAGCCGGTTCCGCCGGTGGAGGAGCAGCGAGGCGAGGCAGGCCGATGCCAGCGAGGCGACGAGGACGGCCGCTTTGACGTGCTCGCCCTCGCCCGGTGGGAAGGCCAGTTCGCCGATCAGCAGGGCGACGGTGAAGCCGATGCCGCCCAGGGTGGCGAGGCTGAAGACGTCCGCCCAGGCCAGGTCCGGGTTGAGACGGGCACGGGTGAAGCGGGCGGCGAGGTAGGTGCCCGCGAAGATGCCGATGATCTTGCCGCAGAGCAGGGCCACGACGACGCCCAGCGGCTCCGGGTCGCTGAACACCTCGCCGAGAGCGCCGCCCGAGACCGTGACGCCCGCCGCGAACAGGGCGAAGAGGGGAACCGCGATGCCGGCGGACAGCGGGTGCAGCAGGTATCCGGTCCGCTCGGCGGGCGAGGCGAGCTCGTCGTCGTCCCGGGTGGTGCGCAGGATCAGGCCCATGGCGACACCGGCGACGGTGGCGTGCACGCCGCCGTTGTACATCAGGGCCCAGATCGCCAGGCCCAGCGGCACGTACCACCACCAACCGGTGACCCGCAGCCGCTGCAGCCCGTAGAAGACGGCGAGCCCGGCCACCGCCCCCGCCAGCGCCCACGGGTTCAGGTCGGAGGTGAAGAACACCGCGATCACCAGGATCGCACCCAGGTCGTCCACCACGGCGAGGGTCAGCAGGAAGGCCCGCAGGGCCGCCGGCAGGTGGGTGGAGATGACCGCCAGCACGGCCAGTGCGAAGGCGATGTCGGTGGCCATGGGCACGGCCCAGCCCCGCAGGCTCCCGCCCCCGAGCGCGGCGACCGTCACGTACAGCCCCGCGGGGACCACCATCCCGCACACCGCGGCGATGACCGGCAGCGCGGCGGTCGCGGGAGTGCGCAGTTCCCCGACGACGAGCTCACGCTTCAGCTCGATCCCGGCCACCAGGAAGAAGACCGTCAGCAGCCCGTCCGCGGCCCAGTGCCCGACCGACATGTCCAGCCCGAGGGCGGGGACTCCGAAACGGACGTCGCGCACGGCCTCGTAGGCTCCGCCCCACGGGCTGTTCGCCCACACCAGGGCCACCACCGCGGCCGCGAGCAGAACCAGCCCACCGACCGTCTCCGTCCGCAAGGCGCGGGCGACGGCCCGCCGCTCAGGCCACGGGAGCACGCCGAGGAACGTGGAAGGCCGGGAAGGTGGGGTGGCGGCCACGAGGGCGAACCTCCGGGGTGTCGGCGACGAAGGGCACGCGGCCCCTGACTCGCCGACCAGACTTCCCGGCACACCGGGCGCCTTTTCTTGACGCCTTACTGACACCCTAGCGGGGGCACCGGAGTGACCGGGCCCCGGGCGGGGAGGTCCGTGGTCCCCGTCCGACCGCTGTGCCGCCCTGACCCCGAGGGGCCGTGGAGCCGCCGTGCTCGCACGTGGTCGGGGCCGTGGTGTGTGGTGCCGCTTGGCAGGGTCGCGGTCGGGGCGGCGTCGGCGTGGGTGGCGGATCAGCCGTCGGGCCGCGCCAAGGAGGTGCGGTGCTTCCCGGGGCGGGCCGCCGCCGGGTGGCTGGACCCCTCGCCCTGCCGCCGCCTGCGCACCTGTCACCCGCCTGGCGTGATCACACCCCCTTTCGGTCGGTGTTTCGGGTTCCTCGGCGGCGGCGGGGCGGCCTCCGGCGCAGGCCGGGATATGTGTGGGTGGCTGGATCACGGCCGCTGTCCTGCCCGGGCACGCCCTGACGCTGGAGGGTGGTTCATGAGCGGCAGCGGACAGCCGTCGCCGGCCGGTCGGCCGGATGGTCCGGACGATGCCCGCGCGGCCGAGCACGGACGCCGTCAGAGGCTCGTCCCGGCCGTGACCGCCCGTGCGCGAGGGGTCAGGCGGCGGATCGGTTCCGCGCCCGCGCCCCCCGGCCCGTTCCGGCCCGGGTTCTGGCGCAGCCCGATCCGGGGGCCGTGGCTGACGTCGGTCTTCGGCCTCGTCCTGCTGTTCGGCATCCCGGTCATGTTCGTGACGGGCCTGCTCTCCTACGCCGCCTACAACCCGGGGCTGGGGCCGCTCAACGACCAGACGCCGGACAAGGGCCTGCTCGGGTTCTACCTCTTCGACTGGCCGACCCGGCCCTCCTGGCTGTACCGGCTGACCCAGGGCGTCCACGTGACGCTGGGGGTGGTGCTCGTGCCGGTGGTGCTGGCGAAACTGTGGTCGGTGATCCCGAAACTGTTCGTGTGGCCGCCGCTGCGGTCCGCCGCCCACGCCCTCGAGCGCCTGTCGCTGCTCCTGCTGGTGGGCGGGGCCGTCTTCGAGTTCGTGACCGGGATCTTCAACGTCCAGCTCTTCTACGTCTTCCCCGGTTCCTTCTACACCCTGCACTTCTACGGCGCCTGGGTGTTCGTCGCCGCGTTCGTCGCCCACGTGGGCCTCAGGCTCGGCCGGATGACGCGCGCCCTGCGCGGTCGCGATCCGTTCCGGGAACTGCGCACCGGAGTCTCCGGCACCCGTCCCGAGCCTCCCGACGCGGACGGCCTCGTGCCCGTGGCGCCGGCCGCCGCGACGATCAGCCGGCGCGGCGCGGTGGGGATGGTCGGCGCCGGATCGCTGCTGCTGCTGGTCGTCACCGCGGGGCAGAGCATCGGCGGCCGGCTGCGCGGCACCGCGCTGCTCGCGCCGCACGGTCGCGATCCGGGCAGCGGACCGAACGGCTTCCAGATCAACAAGACGGCCGCGTCGGTCGGCGTCACCCCCGAGCTCGTCGGCCCGGCCTGGCGGCTCGAAGTACGGGGCGCCGGACGGCCCCTGGTGCTCACCCGTGAGCAGTTGCTGGCGATGCCGCGCTACACCGCGGCCCTGCCGATCGCGTGCGTCGAGGGCTGGTCCACCGATGACCAGCACTGGGAGGGCCTGCGGCTGTCCGACCTCGCGGCACTCGGCGGACTGCGCGGAGCCGGGAGCGTGCTGGTCGAGTCCGTCCAGCCGCCGGGCCCCTACAGCTCCGTGCTGCTCCGCGGGAACCAGATCCACGACCCGCGGGCCCTGCTCGCCCTGCGGGTCAACGGGGCGGACCTGTCCCTGGACCACGGTTTCCCGGCGCGTGTCATCGTGCCGGCCAATCCGGGGGTCAACAACACCAAGTGGGTGCACCGACTCACCTTCCGGACGTGATCATGAGCCGATTCCCACGCTGGTACGGCGCCGGTCCCCTCCACCTGCTCGTCCTCGTCTGCTCCTTCGCCGTCACCGGCTACGCCTGCGTCCGCCTGTTCGCGCTGCGGCCCGTCGAAGTGGCGATCTGGCTGGTGGGCGCGGCCGTCCTGCACGACCTCGTCCTGCTGCCGCTGTACTCGCTCGCCGACCTGAAGGCCCGCTCCGTACTCCGTCACCGCGTTCCGAAGATGCCGACGCCGTCGTGGATCAACTACCTGCGGGTGCCGGCTTTCCTGTCCGGCGTCCTGCTCCTGGTCTGGTTCCCCCTGATCTTCCGTCTGTCCCGACCGTACCCAGGAGCGACGGGGCTCACCGACACCGTCCACCTCGGCCGTTGGCTGGCCGTCACCGCCGTGCTGTTCGGTCTGTCCGCCGTGCTCTTCGCCCTGAAATTGGGCCGGATCCACCGGCAGGCGCGCGACGACGAACAACCCCCGCCGAACGCCTCCCCCCGCTGATCCGGCTTGCGGCGGCCCCGGCAGGCCGTCCCGTCCTCGAAGGGACCGCTCCCCTCCCGCGGGAGTCACCATAGGGTCATCGGGTAGGCGTCCCCATCGGAGGACCCCACACCGCAGGCGCGAAAGCGCAGGTCCCAGCCCCTCCCAGACGGCGGCCGACCGAGCGGGAGTGCGGGCCGGGCTCCACGCGAACCCGAGCGGCACCGGGCGACCGTGCCCTTGGGGGGACGGGACGGCCTGGCACATGCAGGTCCTTCCGCTCGAAAGGAGGTGCCAGTCGTGACCCGTCCGGCAACCGCTGCCAGTGGCCTGGAGCAGCTCGAGGGGTCCTTCGCCGGGGTCGTGCAGGCGACCGGCGCTTCCGTCGGCCTGTTCTACCTGGTGCTTCCCGGTGGGCGGGTACAGCAGCTGGCCATGGTCTCCGGGGCTTCCCGGCGGATCGTCGCCCCCTGGACGCGGGTCGCGCTCGGCACCTCCACACCGGTGACGGACGCCATCCGCGAGCACCGCTTGGTGTGGCTGAGCAGCCAGGAGGACATGGCCCGCCACTACCCGAACGTCGGGTTGGTGGTGCCGTACGACTTCATGCTCGCGGCCGCCCCGATCACCCAGGACACCACCGACTGGGGTGGGATCGCGCTGCTGTGGCCCTTGTGGCACCCGCCGCAGCTCAGCCGGCGCGAACGGGACGCGATCAGCGCCTTCTGCAGCCACACCGGCCTCCTGCTGCAGCAGGCCTCCGACCGCGGCGAGCCGATCCTGCCCCGCAGCGAACCGCAGGTGCTGACGCCGGCACGCCGCTTCACCCGGAGCGAGGCCGAGGCCCTGGCCGCCGCGGAGTTCTCCGAGCGCCTTCCCATCGGCTGCTGCGCGCTGGACATGGACGGGCGGGTCACGTACGCCAACGCCGCCGCGGCCGATCTGCTCGGTGCCGGCGCGGCCGACCTGATGGGCAGCCGGCTTTGGGAGGTGCTGCCGTGGCTGGACCATCCCGTCTACGAGGACCGCTACCGCGCCGCTGTCCTGGGCCGTGAGCCCACGTCCTTCACCGCGCTTCGTCCGCCGGACCGCTGGCTGCGCTTCCAGCTCTACCCGGACGCCTGCGGGATCAGCGTCCACATCACTCACTCACAGCTCGAAGCGGCGGCGACCGGCGATTCCGGACGACAGGCGTCGGCGGAGTCCGCCACCGTGGCCGAGCAGTACCAGCTGATGCACCTGGCGGCGACCCTGACGCAGGCCGTCGGCACGCAGGACGTCGTCGATCTCGTCGCCGACCAGCTGGTACCCGCCTTCGGGCCAGAGGGCCTGGTCCTGATGATGATGGAAGAAGGCCGGCTGCGCGTCATCGGGCACCGCGGGTACAGCGCCGGCTTCGTCAACCGCTACGACGGGGCGCCGTGGACAGCCCTCACACCACCCGGAAAGGCGCTGGTCAGCGGTATTCCGAGCTTCTTCGCCAGTTTCGCGGACTTCCAGCGGGCCTATCCCGAAGCCGTCCGCTACCGCTCCCGCGACGCCTGGGCCTTCCTGCCCCTGATCACCTCGGGACACCCCGTCGGAACCCTCGTCCTGTCCTATGACCGGCCCAAGGCCTTCCCCCCGGCGGAACGCGCCGTCCTGACCGCCTTGGCCGGACTCATCGCCCAGGCACTGGATCGCGCCCGCCTCTACGACACGCAGCAACAGCTCGCCCACAGTCTCCAGACCGGGCTACTGCCAAGGAGCCTGCCGGACGTCCTCGGTCTGGAAGTGGCGGCCAGGTACCGGCAGGCCGGCCGGGGCATGGAGATCGGCGGTGACTTCTACGATCTCATCCGCTGCGAGACCGCCGGTGCCGCCGCCGCTGTCATCGGTGACGTCCAGGGACACAGCATCAGCGCCGCCGCCCTCATGGGACAGGTCCGCGCCGCCGTCCACTCCCACGCCACAGCGGGCCCACGCCCGCACGAGGTCCTCACCTGCACCAACCGCCTCCTGATCGACCTCGACCCGGGCCTCTTCACGAGCTGCCTCTACACGCACCTCGACCTGGCCCGGCACCGCGCCCACCTGTCCACCGCCGGCCATCTCCCGCCGCTCGTCCGTCACCCCGACGGCCGCACCGATGTCCTCCGCCTGCCGCCCGGTCTGCTCCTGGGCATCCAGGAGCAGACCGTCTACACCACCGCGGAGATTCCGCTCCCTCCCGGCACCACGCTCGTCCTCTACACCGACGGACTCGTCGAATCCCCCGGCGCCGACATCGACGAGGCGATCGGCGAGCTCGCCCGCCGGGTCGGCCGGGCCCCGGACGAGCCCGTCGACACCCTCGCCGACGACCTCGTCCAGCACGCCGTCCGGACCACGCCCGGCACCGACGACATGGCCCTGCTGCTGCTCCGCGCGGCGTGAGGTACGGCGCGGGCCGAGGCCCGGCCGGATCGACTCACGCACCACCGCGGTGGTAGGCGGCGATCAGGAAGGTCCAGATCTCGCTGACGGTGGGGAAGCAGGCGACGGCATGCCGCAGTCGCTTGAGGGGGACCTCACCGGCGACGGCGACGGTGGCGGAGTACAGCAGTTCACTGATCCCCGGGCCGACGAAGGTCACGCCGACCAGGACCTCGCGATCGGTGTCGACGACCATACGGGCGTGGCCCCGGTAACCGTCGGCGTAGAGCCTGGCGCCCTGGGCGGCGGTGAAGTCCAGGTCGACGACCCTGATGGGAAGACCGGCCTCCTCGGCCTCGGCCGCGGACAGGCCCACCGCGCCCGCTTCGGGGTCGGTGAAGAAGACCTGCGGTACGGCATGCTGGTCGGCGGTGGTGGCGTGGTCGCCCCAGGGGGCGTCGTCCAGGGGACGGCCGGCGGCACGCGCGCCGATGGCGTCGCCGGCGGTGCGCCCCTGGTACTTGCCCTGGTGGGTGAGGAGGGCACGGTGGTTGACGTCGCCGAGCGCGTAGAGCCATGCGCCGTCGACCCCGCGGACCAGGCAGGTGGTGTCGACGTCGAGCCAGGTGCCGGGGGTGAGGCCCACGGTGTCCAGGCCGATGTCGTCGGTCAGCGGGGCGCGCCCGGTGGCGAACATGATCTCGTCCGCCTCCACTTCGCCGCCGTCACTGAGGACGCAGGTGACCGGGCCCCCGGGCACGGGGCGGCGCAGCGCGGTCACCTGGACGCCGATGCGCACCTGCGCGCCGGCGTCGGTCAGCCCGCGCGCGACGAGTTCGCCGGCGAACGGCTCCAGCCGCGAGAGCAGGGGACGCCTGGCCACGAGGGTGACCTGGGCGCCCAGGCCCTGCCAGAGGGTCGCCATCTCCACCCCGACCCCGCCGCCGCCGACGATGACCAGGCGGCCGGGGACCGTGCTGGAGTCGGTGCCGTGGCGGTTCGTCCACGGCCGGGCCTCCTCGATGCCCTCGATGCCGGGCAGCAGCGGGCGGCTGCCGGTGGCGACGGCGACCGCATGCCGCGCCGCAAGGGTGTGCCGGGTGCCGTTGTCAGAGGTGACGGTCACCTTCCGCGGCCCGTCGAGCCGCCCGTGGCCGCGGAAGAGGTCCGCGCCGATGGACTTCACCCAGCGCGCCTGGCCGCTGTCGTCCCAGTCGGTCACGTAGTGGTCCCGGCGGGCGAAGACCCGGCCGGTGTCCAGCGGCCCCGTCACGGCCTGCCGGGCTCCGTCGACCCGCCGCGCGTCGGCGACGGCGATGACCGGCCGCAGCAGCGCCTTGCTGGGCACGCACGCCCAGTACGAGCACTCTCCGCCGACCAGTTCCCGTTCCACCACGGCCACCGACAGTCCCGCCGCGCGGGCGTGTTCGGCGACGTTCTGCCCGACGGGGCCTGCTCCCAGCACGATCACGTCGTAGGTGTCGTCGCCCTGGGTCCTGGATTCCTCGGTCATTGCTGCTTCCTCATTCCGTCCTCGTGGCTGGTCTGCGGGCTGTCGTCAGGTCCCGGGAGGCGGGTGGAGAACGCCTCTTGCAAGCCTGCTGCCGGCGGCTCGCGGATGGCGCGGAACGATGGGCCGAGCAGGCGCCGGGACGTCCCCCGAACGGCTCAAGTCGTCAGAGCTGCTGATGCGGCACGACGACGGGGAACTCGTTGTCCGCGTCGGCGACGAGGTTGAAGTAGTTCGTCAGGATGTTGAGGGCGAGGTTGCCCACGACCTCGGCGATCTCGGCGTCGGTGACGCCGGCGGCGCGGGCCGCCTCGAGGGTGGTCCCGTCGATCGCGCCACGACCGCGGGCCATGGCGTCGGACAGGGTGAGCAGGGCCGCCACGTGGGGGTCGGCGGACTCCGCGTGCCTGGCGCGGTCGATCTCGAGGTCGTCGACCTTGGCGACGTTCCTGCTCAGGAAGGTGTGGGCGGACAGGCAGTAGGTGCAGCGGTTGTACTCGGCCGTCGCCAGCGCCAGGCGCTCCCGGATCGCCGCGGGCAGCACGCCGCCGGCGAGTGCGCCGGACAGGCTCATCCATCCCTTCAGCAGGGCCGGGCTGTTCGCCATCGCCTTCGCCATGTTCGGCACGGACCCGACGGTCCGTTTCAGCTCGGCGAGCAGGGTCGCGGCGTCGCCGGTGGCCTCGGCGGGGTCGATGAGGGGCAGTACGGACACGACGGACTCCTTCCATGAGTAACTAATGTTTGGGATTTCCATAACCATTAGGATCCTCACTCGCCTGCTTCGCGGAGTCAAATGGAAACTGCGAATGTCAACCATTAGAAAAGCGATAGACTGGGCAGCATGAGGACCGAGGAAGCGACCACGAGCGCGGTGCTGCTGGGGGAACCGCTGCCCGTCGAGCTCATGAACACCGTCGCGGTCGAGAACGGCGGCATTGGCGACGCCCTCGCCGACGACGCCGGCGTCTCGGCCTGGCTGCAGGCGGTCGCCGGGCGGCTCCGGGCCGAGACCGGGATCCGTCCTGAGCAACTCGGTGTGGACGACGTGCGCCCTGTGGCCGCGTCCCTGCGTACCCTGCGCGACGCTTTGCGACGGCTGGCTGCGGAGACGACCGAAGACCCCCGTCCGCCCGCCACCGCGCCGGAGTTGGAGCGGCAGAAGGCGATCAGCGCCCTGAACGCGCTTGCCCACGCCTGGCCGGAACTCCTCTGGCCCGCCGACGGGCAGACCTCACGGGTCTACCGCGGCGACAGGTCGCCCGCACGCCTTGCCGTACAGCTCATCGCGCACCAGGCCGTCGAGCTCTTCAGCGGGCCGGACCGCGACCGCCTGCGCCCCTGCCTGGCGCCCAACTGCCTGCTGTTCTTCGTCAAGGATCACCCGCGCCGCCAGTGGTGTTCCCCCGCGTGCGGCAACCGCGAACGCGTCGCCCGCCACTACCGGCGCCACCACGCCGCGCGGTGACCGGCCCCGTGACACATGGGCTCACGGCAGCCAGACCGGGGCTCGAACGTCCTTGTTCCGTAAGGGGCCGGGCTGTTCCGTAACGCCCTGGTGACGGCTCGGATGGACGTATGAGATCACGCCTGTTCCCGCCACGGTTCACCGCCCCGCTGCACGACGCCCGAACGGCGACCTCGATCGGCCGGTGGCTCGGGATCGCCTTCGCGGTGTGCTTCGCCACCGGTCTGATCAGCCATCTGCTGCAGCATCCGCCCGGCTGGGCGGCAGGCGACCTGCCGAGCCGTCCGGTGTGGGGTTACCGGCTGACGCAAGGGTTGCACGTCGCTTCGGGCATCGCCGCGGTCCCGCTGCTGCTGGCGAAGTTGTGGACGGTGTACCCGCGGTTGTTCTCCTGGCCTCCGGTGAGGTCGTTGCGGCACGCCCTGGAACGGTTCTCGGTGGCCGTGCTGGTGGCCGCCGCCCTGTTCGAACTCGCCACCGGCCTCCTGAACACCGCGCAGTGGTATCCGTGGCCGTTCTCCTTCGTACCGGTCCACTACGCCGTGGCCTGGCTGGCGGCCGGATCGGTCCTGCTGCACATCGCGGTCAAGGCGCCGGAGATCCGGGACCACTGGAGCCGGCGGTCTCCGGGAACCCTGACCCTGCCCGAGGAGGACGGTCCCGGCCGCCGCTCACTGCTCGCCGCGGTGGCGACAGCGGTCGGCGCGGTCACCGTGACCACCGTGGGACAGTCCTTCACCCCGCTGAAGGGTCTCGTCCTGCTGGCACCACGCCATCCGGACCACGGCCCGCAGGGCCTGCCGGTCAACCGCACCGCCGTCGCGGCCGGAGTCGGACCGGTCACGGCCGACCGCTACCGCCTGACGGTCGTCGGGCCGCGGCCGTACACGCTGACACTCGACGAGCTGAGGGGCCTGCGGCAGCACGAGGCCGAGCTGCCGATCGCCTGCGTGGAAGGCTGGAGCACGTCGGCCCACTGGCAGGGCGTGCGGATCGCGGACCTCCTGGACCTCGCGGGTGCCCCGCCGCACGCCGGGGTACGGGTGATTTCCCTGGAACGCCGGGGCGGCTACCGGGTCTCCGAGATGGGACACACGTACGCGCGCGACCCGCTGACCCTGCTCGCCCTGCGCCTCAACGGTGCGGAGCTCACCCCGGACCACGGCTATCCCGCTCGCCTGATCGCCCCGAACCGGCCGGGTGTGCTGCAGACCAAGTGGGTCGGCCGGCTGGAGGTGCTGGCGTGAGGGCGGGGGTGACACGGTGGCTCACGGGCGCGGTCGGTGTGCTGCTCGCCGGAGTGGGCGTCCGCCTGCTGGCGGGGGTGACCGACCTGCCGGGCGTCCTGCTCTGGCTCGGCGGCGCGGTGGTGCTGCACGACGCGCTGGTCGCACCGCTGGTGCTGCTGATCGGCCGGGCGCTGGTCCGTGGGGGCCCTCGCGGGCCCGTCCGCGCGGCGTTGCTGGTCGGCGGCGCCCTGACCGTGGTCGCCCTGCCGGTGGTGCTCCGCCCTGGGCAACCGGCCAACCCTTCGGTCCTGCCGCTGGACTACCCGCGCAACTGGCTGGTCACGCTGGCTGCCGTGGCAGTGGTCACGATCCTCGTGGTGACCGTGCGGGGTGCCCGCCGCCGTCGGCGGTGAATGGCGGCGGGAAGGCTTACGAAAGGCTGACGTGACGGCGTCGCTCGGCCGCACGGCCGGCCGGCGGCCGTACGGTCGGATCATGTTGATCCTGGTCACCGGAGGTGCGGGCTTCATCGGCTCGCACGTCGTCACCGCCCTCACCGGCGCCGGGCACGAGGTGCGCGTGCTCGACGCGCTGCTGCCCGCCGCGCACCGCACGCCCCCGCCGGTCCCCGCGGGGGTGGACTGGCGGCACGCGGACGTCCGCGACGCGGAGGCGGTGTCCGACGCCCTGCGGGGCGTGGACGCCGTCTGCCACCAGGCGGCAATGGTCGGCCTGGGCAAGGACTTCGCCGACGCACCCGCCTATGTGGGCTGCAACGACCTGGGCACCGCGGTGCTCCTGGCCGGCATGGCCGAGGCCGGAATCGGGTCGCTGCTGCTGGCGAGTTCGATGGTGGTCTACGGCGAGGGACGGTACGAGTGCCCGTCGCACGGCGTCGTGGGTCCCGGACCGCGCAAGGTGGCGGACCTGCGCGCGGGACGCTTCGAACCACCGTGTCCACGGTGCGGCGAACCACTGGCGCCCGGGCTGGTGGCCGAGGACGCACCGCTCGACCCCCGCAACGTGTACGCCGCCACCAAGCTGACGCAGGAGCACCTCGCCTCGGCGTGGGCGCGCGCGGTGGGCGGACGCGTCACCGCGTTGCGGTACCACAACGTGTACGGGCCGGGGATGCCGCGCGACACCCCGTACGCGGGGGTCGCCTCGCTGTTCCGGTCGGCGCTGGAGCGCGGTGAGGCGCCGCGGGTGTTCGAGGACGGCGGCCAGCGGCGTGACTTCGTCCACGTCCGGGACGTGGCCGGGGCCAACCTCGCCGCCCTGGAGCAGCTGCCGGGGCTGCCCGAGGGGGCCGAGCGAACGTACAACGTCGGCAGCGGTGAGCCGCACACGGTCGGGGAGATGGCCGCCGCCCTGGCAGGGGCGCACGGCACCAAGACACCGGTGGTCACGGGTGAGTACCGGCTCGGCGACGTCCGCCACATCACCGCCTCCTCGCGCAGGCTGCGCGAGGAACTGGGCTGGCGGCCGCGGGTCGTGTTCGCGCAGGGGATGGCGGAGTTCGCGACGGCGCCGCTGCGGCACGGCTGACCCGTCCGGACGACCGGGCGGGCTTCCGGGGAGCGGGCGGCGACTCAGACCGCGGCGGGCAGGCGGACCTCGAACCGGCAGCCGCCGGGGACGTTGCACACCGCGGCCCGGCCCCTGTGCGCCTCCACGATCCCGCGCACGATCGCCAGGCCCAGCCCCGCTCCGGCGGGCGGGGTCCGTGCGTCGGTGCCGCGCCAGCCGGTGTCGAAGACCCGGGGCAGGTCCTCCACGGGAATGCCGCCGCAGCCGTCCGTCACCGACACCACGACGCTGTCCGCCTCCCGGCGGGCCGACACCGCGATCGTGCCGTCGGCAGGGGTCCGGTGGATCGCGTTGACGAGCAGGTTGGCCAGCACCCTGGACATCTCGCGGCCGTCGACCTCGACCGGGACCGGTTCGACGCCGTCCCCGACGATCCGCACGCCGTGCTCCTTCGCCAGTGCGGCCGCGCCCGCGAGCGCGTCGCCGACGAGGTCGTAGACCGACACGCGGGTGGTGTGCAGCGCGAGGACGCCGGCCTGGATGCGGGAGAGCTCGAAGAGGTCGCCGACCATGCCGCTCATGCGCTCGACCTCCGTGCGGATGCGGGCGTGGTAGACGGCCGGGTCCTCGACCATGCCGTCCTCCAGGGCCTCGGTCATGGCCTGCAGTCCGGCCAGCGGCGTGCGAAGGTCGTGGGAGATCCAGGCGACCAGTTCGCGGCGGGAGTCCTCCAGGGCCCTCTCGCGCTCCCTGGACGCCGCGAGCTTCGCACTGGTGGCGGCCAGTTCACGACCGAGTTCGGCCAGTTCGGCGGTGGGCGCGGCGGCGGGCGGGGTGAAACCGCCGCCGTCGCCGAGGGCCCGGGTGGCCTCGGCCAGGGCCCGGCTGCCGCGGACCACACCGCGTCCGAGCGTCAGTGCCACCGCCAGTGAGACCGCCGCGGCGATCGAGCAGACCATGGTCACGACCCACAGGTCGTGGTCGGACAGGAACATGGCCCAGGACACCAGCATGGTTCCGGCGAGCATCGCGGCGACCGTGACGACGGCCACCACCGCCAGCGACAGGGCGACCGAGCGGTTGCGCAGCAGCCGGAGGACGCCCGTGCCCAGCAGGCCCGCACCGGCCGCGCCGATGGCCGCGTAGACCACGATGAGAAGGGTGTCATGCACCATCGCGGGCTCCCTCGTCCGCCGCCGGCGGGTCGAACCGGTAGCCGACGCCCCACACCGTGCTGATCAGGAGGGGGTGAGCGGGATCGCTCTCGACCTTCTCGCGCAGCCGTCGCACGTGGACGGTGACGGTCGACAGGTCCCCGAACTCCCAGCCCCACACGCGGCGCATCAGCTCCTCCCGGCTCGTCGCGCGGCCGGGATTGCGCAGGAAGAACTCCAGCAGGTCGAACTCACGGATCGTCAGGGAGAGCTCGACGCCGTGGCGGACGACGCGGCGGGCGCCGGGATCCAGGACGAGGGGACCGGCGCGCAGCCCTGATCCGTCCGGGACCCGGGTCGTCCGGTCTCCCGTACGGCGCAGTACCGACTCCACCCTGAGCACGAGTTCCCGGGGGCTGAAGGGCTTCGTGACGTAGTCGTCGGCGCCGACTTCCAGGCCGAGGACGCGGTCCTCCTCGTCGCCGCGTGCCGTCAGCATGATCACGGGGACCGGTCCGTCGTCGCGGATGCGGCGGCAGACCTCCAGGCCGTCCATGCCGGGGAGCATGAGGTCCAGGACCACGAGGTCGGGCGGTCGCGCGGCGGCCCGGGCCACGGCGGAGGGTCCGTCGGGGGCCACGTCCACGTCGAAGCCCGCGCGGTTCAGGTAGCCGGCCACGACCTCGGCCACGGTGGCGTCGTCGTCCACGACGAGTACGTGCTTCACGTCGTCGAGTCTCGCACCCGGTCTTCGGCCGACCGCGGGAGCGCCGGCGGACGTCAGCGATCCGTAAGACAGCGGAATCCCTTTTGCGGCTTTTACGCCCGTAGGGTGAGTCGGGTGATCGAGACATCCCCTTCTCCGTCCGTCCCGGTGGACGTGGTGCTGCCCTGCCTCGACGAGGCCGAGGCCCTGCCGTGGGTGCTGGACCGCGTCCCCGAGGGCTGGCGCGCGATCGTCGTCGACAACGGCTCCACCGACTGCTCGGCGGACATCGCCCGGGCCCTCGGGGCCCACGTCGTCCACGCGCCACAGCGTGGTTTCGGTGCCGCGTGTCATGCGGGACTCACCGCTGCGACGGCCGACGTCGTCTGCTTCTGCGACTGCGACGCCTCCCTCGACCCCTCGTTGCTGCCCTCCGTCGCCGGACCCGTCCTGGCCGGCACCGCCGACCTCGTCCTCGGCCGGCGCAGGCCCGTCACGCGAGGCGCGTGGCCCCCGCACGCCCGGCTGGCCAACCTGGAACTGGCCCGGCTGGTCCGCCGGCGCACCGGCCTGCGCCTCCACGACCTCGGACCGATGCGCGCCGCCCGCCGCGAGTCCCTGCTCGCCCTGGACCTGACCGACCGCCGCTCCGGCTACCCCCTGCAGATGGTGGTCCGTGCCGCCGACGCGGGATGGCGGGTGGAGGAGACGGACGTGCCGTACCTTCCGCGCACGGGCCGCTCCAAGGTCACCGGCACCTGGCGCGGCACCTGGCAGGCGGTCCGGGACATGCGTTCCGTGCTCGCCGAACCTCCCGCAAGCGAACCTCCCGCCGCCGGACCGGCGACCGCGGAAACCGCACGTGGGACGGCGCGATGAGCCCCCGTCAGCCGGCCGCGAGCCACGCCACGCTGCTGGTCATCGCCAAGGAACCCGTGCCGGGACGGGTCAAGACACGGCTCACTCCCCCGTACACGCCCCGGGAGGCCGCCGCACTCGCGGAGGCGGCACTCGCCGACACGTTGCGCACGGTGCTCAGGGCCCCTGCCCGCCGCCGGGTCCTCGTCCTCGACGGTGCTCCCGGGCCATGGCTGCCGCCCGGCATCGACGTCGTCCGCCAGGAGAGCGGCGGCCTGGACGAGAGGATCGCCGCCGCCTTCGCCCTCTGCCACCGCGGACCGGCCCTCCTCGTCGGCATGGACACCCCGCAACTGACCGTGGAACTCCTCGCGGAGGCCGGACGCGACGGCCACGACGCCTGGTTCGGGCCGGCCGCGGACGGAGGCTTCTGGGCACTGGGCTTCGCCGAACCAGGGCGCGCCGCGGCCCTCGTGCGCGGCGTGCCGATGTCCACGGACCGCACCGGTGCGACGCAGCGGCGCCGGCTCGTCGAGGCCGGGCTCAGCGTGCGCGACCTGCCGGTGCTGCGTGACGTGGACACAGGCCCGGACGCAGCCGAGGTCGCCGCCTGCTGCCCGCCCGGCTCGCACTTCGCCGCGACGCTGAACTCGCTCGCGGGGGCGGGCCGGTGAGCGGCACGGCAGGCAGCCCGGACCCCGTCCTCGCCGAGCCGGCGACGCGGCCCGCGGCCCGTTGGAGAACCCGGAAGCCGGAGCGGCCCGGCGGCCTCCCCGTAGGGCCCCGTCCGGTCGGGCAGCAGCCGGTGCAGCCGGGCGAGCCGTGGACGGACGACCCCTACGCCCACGCCCTGCGCACCGGCCGGGGCCCGCTCTTCCTGCGCCACCTGTCGGCCCCCGGCGCACCGGACGGCACTGCGGGGGCAGGGCAACTGCTGCCGCTGGACGTGGAGCGCTGGTGCGCTCCCGCCGACGCCGCCGACACCAGCGTGCTGGACCGGTGCACCGGCCCCGTCCTCGACGTCGGCTGCGGACCGGGACGGCTGGTCGCCGCCCTCGCCGCGCGCCGGGTGCGGGCACTCGGCGTGGACGTGAGCCAGGCCGCCGTGGCCCGGACCCGGCAGCACGGCGGGTCCGCCGTACGCCGTTCCGTCTTCGACCGCCTGCCAGGGGAGGGCCGCTGGGGCAGCGTCCTGCTGATGGACGGCAACATCGGCATCGGCGGCGACCCGCCCGCCCTCCTCACCCGCCTTCACGCCCTGGTCGCGCCCGGTGGGCGCCTTCTGGCGGAGGCCGCGCCCCACGACCGGGACGAGCGCCTCACCGTACGGGTCGAGGACGCCGGAGGCCGGCACGGCCGTCCGTTTGCCTGGGCCCGCCTCGGCACCACGGCACTGCTGCGCACCGCCCGGGCGACGGGCTGGGTCCCGGCCGCCCGGTGGACCTGCGAGGACCGCTCGTTCGTGGAACTGCGCCGCGCCGGCGGGCCCCCGAGGACCACAGGGAGGACCGACGCGCATGAGTGACGCCACCGCCGCACACCACCGGTCCCCTCAGCCGCCGACCTTCCCGCCCGTGGCATCCGTGGAGCGCGCGCCGGCCCGCGTCCGCACCATCGCCGTCGCGGTGCTCCTCGCCGCACTGACCGCGGTCGTCGTCGGCACCCTGCGCGCAGGCGACAGCCGGAGCGACCCGGGCCGCATACTGGCCGGATACGCCGTCGCCTGGGCGCTGTTCGCCGCCTCGGCATGGGCCGTCCGCAAGGTCCCGGCACGCGCCGCCACGGCGCTCGTCCTCGCCGGGGCGGCCGCCGTGGCACTGGCCGGGATGGCCGCCGCACCCCGCACCAGCACCGACATGTACCGCTACGCATGGGACGGCCGTGTCCAGGCCGCCGGGATCTCCCCGTACGCCCGTCCTCCCGCCGCGCGCGAACTCACCGGACTGCGTGACGACTGGCTGTTCCCCACCACGGGATCCTGCCGGGGCTGGGGGCTGACCCGGACGGACAGCGGCTCGTGCACCCGCATCAACCGGCCCGACGTGCCGACCGTCTACCCGCCCGTGGCCGAAGGCTGGTTCGCCGCCGTCCATTTCCTCACTCCGTCCGGCAGCCGCCACAAGCCGCTCCAAGCGGGCGGTGCCGTACTGGCGTTCACGACCACCGTCGCCCTGCTGGCGGTGCTGCGCAGGCGCGGTGACCCCCGCCGGGCCCCGGCGCTCGCCGCCCTGTGGGCGTGGTGCCCGGCCGTCCCCTTCGAAGCGGTGAACAACGCCCACATCGACACCCTCGGTGTCCTGCTCACCGTGCTCGCCCTCGGTACCGCCGGCGCCGGGGCCCGGCGCGGCGCGCTCCTCGGTGCCGCCGTCGCCGTGAAGGTGCTGCCCTTGGTGACACTGCCCGGCGCGCTGTCCGGGGAGCGCGGTCCGGCGCGCATCGCGCGCACCGTGGCGGCGACGGTCGCCGTGGTCGCGCTCACCTACCTGCCGTACGTCGCCGCGTCCGGCGCGGGCGTCCTGGGCTATCTGCCCGGCTACCTGCGGGAGGAGGGCTACGAACCCGGTGACGTGCACCGCTTCGCGCTGTTGCGTCTGCTGCTGCCGGACGCCGCCGCGGGAGCGGTCGTCCTTGTGCTCCTGGCTCTGCTGGCCCTGCACGTGTGGTGGCGTGGCGACCCGGCCCGCCCATGGCGCGGTGCCCTCGCGCTGACCGGTACCGCACTGCTGCTGGTGTCGCCCAACTACCCCTGGTACGCGCTGCTCGTCGTCGGTCTCGTCGCGCTGGACGGCCGCTGGGAGTGGCTGTCCGTCACCCTCGCCGGCACCCTCCTCTACCTCGGGGGCGGCCTGCTGCCCGGCATCCCCCTTCAGACGTGCGCGTACGGTGCGGCCGCCGTGTGCGTCGTGGCCGGGGCCTGGCTCCGCGCCGGCCCGGGGCGACGGTTCCCGCACGGACGCCGGGGCGCGATTCACCATTCCCCCACACATGCGGAGATGAAAGCCAAACCTCGGTAGCTGCGGTCACCGGAATTTCCGCACAGCCCGGAACCGCGTTCGCGAAGCCGCACTTCCCGGCGGACGGAACGCGCACCGACAGCCGCTCTTTCGGGCGCGCCGACGGCCCCAACCGCCGTGCACATCACCAGGATGGGTGATATCCACGCCCACCGTGACCCCCGGGCAATCCGCCGGTCGTCACGTGAATGCGGTAATCGAACCGCCCCGCACACCATCACGTGAACCCTTCATTGACGCGTTACCGAACGGACGTCGAGACTCCCTTTCCGGTAAAGGACATTGCGAGAGGCAGCCATGAAGTCGTTCGTGCACAGAGGACAGATCACGAAAGTGGTCTTCGGCAGCGGAACGCGCAGGGAGCTCGCCGACGAGGTCAGGGCACTGGAGTGCGGCCGGGCCCTGGTGCTGTGCACCCCCGGGCAGACCGGCCAGGCCGGTGAGGTGGCCGGGCTCCTCGGTGCCCTCACCGCCGGCGTCTTCGACCAGGCGGCCGCCCACACGCCCGTGGCGGTAACGGAGAAGGCGGTCGAAGCGGCACGGGCCACCCGCGCGGACTGCCTGGTCGCCGTGGGCGGCGGCTCGACCATCGGCCTCGGCAAGGCCGTCGCGCTGCGCACCGGGCTGCCGCACCTCGCCCTCCCCACGACGTACGCCGGTTCGGAGATGACCCCGATCCTGGGCGAGACCCAGGGCGGCGTGAAGACCACCCGGCGGCTGCCGGAGATCCTGCTCGACACGGTCGTGTACGACATCGACCTCACCCTCACCCTGCCGCCGCACGTCGCCGCCGTCAGCGGCATCAACGCGATGGCCCACGCCGTGGAGGCCCTGTACGGCCAGGACGGCGACCCGCTCGCCTTCCTCACCGCGGGCGAGGCCCTGGACGCCCTGGCCGCGGCGCTGCCGGCGATCCTGCGCGATCCCGCCGACACCGGGGCCCGCGCCACGGCGTTGTACGGTGCCTGGCTCGCGGGGAGCTGCCTGGGCACGGTCGGCATGGCCCTGCACCACAAGGTGTGCCACGTCCTGGGCGGCTCCTTCGACCTCCCGCACGCGCAGACGCACGCCGTCGTGCTGCCCCACGTCATCGCGTACAACGCCCCGGCGGCCGGGGCGGCGATGGCCCGGATCGGGCGGGCGCTGCCCGGGCCGGACCCCGCCCGCGCGGTCCTCGACTTCGCGGCCGGCGTCGGCGCCCCCCGCGCGCTGCGCGACCTGGGCATGCCCGAGTCGGGCATCGCCGAGGCGGCGGACCTGATCGTCCGCGACGGCTACTGGAACCCGCGGCCGGTGCACCGGGACGCCGTGCACGACCTCCTCCGACGCGCCTGGGCGGGCGAACCGCCGCTCCGGGCCGCCTCCGACCAGCCCCACGACCCGACGGGAGCCCGTCATGCGTGACCTCACCGACTCCACCATCACGGAGGCCGTGGCCTCCACCGTCCGCGACGCGAAGGACGCCCGCCTCGCCGGCATCCTCGAGGCCCTGGTCCGCCACGCGCACGACTTCGTCCGTGAGACCGGTCTGACCGAGGACGAGTGGGCGCGCGGTGTCGACTTCCTCACCCGGACGGGCCTGAAGTGCACGGCCACCAGGCAGGAGTTCATCCTGCTCTCCGACGTACTGGGGATCACGATGCTCGTCGACGCCCTCGGCAACCGGCGCGCCGCGGGATCGACGCAGAACAGCGTCCTCGGCCCCTTCTTCCGGGACGACCGTCCGCGGGCGGCCGACGGCGCGGACATCTCCGAGGGACTGCCCGGCACGCCCTTCTTCTTCGAGGGCCTGGTCACCGGCACCGACGGCGCGCCGGTGGCGGACGCCGCGGTCGACGTGTGGCACAGCGACGCGGACGGCCACTACGACGTGGACGTCCCCGGCCTGTCCGACCCCGCCATGCGGGCCCTGCTGCGCAGCGACGGCGAGGGCCGCTTCCGGTTCCGCTCCATCCGCCCGTCGAGCTACCCCATCCCGGACGACGGACCGGTGGGCGAACTGATGCGGGCCACCGGCCGGTCCGTGATGCGGCCGGCGCACCTGCACGTCGTGGTCGCCGCCGAGGGCTTCCAGCGCGTGACCACCATGCTGTTCCCCGCCGACGACCCGTACCTGGACCAGGACCCGGTCTTCGGCGTCAAGCAGTCTCTGGTGTCGGAGTACGCGAGCCACCCGGCCGGCACCGGCCCGTACGGCACGCGGACCGATGAGCCGTACACGCTGCTGCGTCACACCTTCGTGCTCGAGCCGGGACGGTCGGCTCATGACCCCCGGCCTTCCTGACCGGCGGCCACCGGCCCCGCCCGGCCAGCCCGAACGTCCCGAACCGCCGGGCCTGCCCGGCCTGCCCGGCCTGCCGGCGCACGTCGTCCCGCGGCCACGGGTGACCCGCCGTATCCTCCAGGCGCTCGCCGGGCATCCGGTGCTGGTCGTCGCGGCCTCCGCCGGCGCGGGCAAGACCACCGCGGTGCTCCAGGCGGCGCGGGCCCTGCCGGGGCCGGCCGCCTGGATCCCGTTGGGCGGCCTCGGCGCCGGCGACACCACCGCCGGGGCGTTCCGCGACCGCCTGGCGCGGGCGGTGCCCGCCACCCGGGTGGGGCCGCCCGTGCTCGTCGTCGACGGTCTGGAACACCTCGCGGGCCACCCGGCGGCCGAGGACGCGCTCACCGCACTCGTCCTGCAACCGCCCCCGGGGACGCGGCTGGTGCTCGTCTCCCGGGCGGAGCCACCGCACGGCGTGGGCGGGCTCGGCGACGTCCACCGGGTGGCCTTCCTCGACGACGCCGATCTCGCCTTCGACGTCTCCGAGGCCGCCCGGGCCCTGCGGCCCGCCGGCCTGGAGGAGCAGGCGAGGTTCCGGGTGCGGGCCGTCGAGGGCTGGGCCACCGGTGTCCTGCACGACTGGTGGGCCACCGGACCCGCTACCGGCGCCGGCCGGCTCGACCTCCTCTGCACGGACCTGCTGCGGCAGCTCACCGGGGACGAGGTGGCGCTGCTGGTCGCCACCAGCGTGCTGGACGAGGTGACCGCCGAGTCCGCCAACGCGCTCGGGCTGTCCGGGCCGGACCGGGTCCTGGCCACCCTGCGGCGACGCCGGCTGCCGCTGACCTGGTCCCCCGACGGCACCCGCGTGCGGATACTGCCGTGCTTCCGCGGGTACCTGCGCCGGCGCGCCGACGCCATGGACGCCGGCGCCCGACGCGAGCTGAGACGCCGTCACGCCCGGTTGCTGGAAACGGCGGGCCGTCACGAGGAGGCCGTGACGGAGCTGTTGATGGCCGGGGATTCGGCGGCGGCTCGGCGCGCCGCCGAGCAGGTCCTGCCCGGTGTCCTGGAGCGGCTGGACCTGGCGACGGCGGAGAGCTGGCTCGACCGGATGCGCCCGGTGCCCGGGCCGCCCGCCCCGGGGCTGGCCTCCGCGGCGCTGCGCGTGGCGTTCGGCCGCGAGCAGTGCTGGCGGGGGCTGCAACTGGCCGACCTCCACGGGGTGTCCTGGTGGGGGCGGCTGCCGGGGCAACCCGGCGGCAGTGAGGACCTGGCGCTCCTGGTGTGGTGCTTCTGGCACGCGGGCAGGACCGACGAGGCCCGGCGGATGCTGCGCGTCATGCCCCCCGGACGCCACCGCGACATCGCCGCCGCCCTCCTCTCCCTGGCGGACGGCACCCCCCTCACGACGCTCCCGGACCCGCGGGCCGACGCCTCGGGCCCCGTCGAGGTCATGCTGATACGGATCGCCTACATGGCCGGGCGGCTCGCCCAGTTGCAGGGCGATCCCGCTCCGCGCGGTGCCTGGCACCGGGCGACCGGTGCGCCCTGGACGGTCGCGGCGCTGCGGGCGACGGGACGCATCTCCCGGGCCGGCGAGCTGTACGCGTCCCTCGGTGAAGGTCCCCGGCCGGTGTGGCTCACGGCCATCGACGACGTCGAACTCATGGCCGACCTCGGGCGACATGAGGAGGCCTGGGCCGCGCTGACGGCCGGACGCCCGGCCGTCGCGGCCACCGGATCACGCGTGTACGGGATCCTGAGCCTGCTGCTGGAGGCCAAACTCGCCCTGCGTCTCGACGGCGACCTCGCACGGGCCACCCGGGCCCTGACCGAGGCCGCCCACCGCGGCAGCACCCGCTACGCCTTCACCGCGGACCTGGCGGCCACGTGGAGCGGACTGCAGCTCCTCCTGGCGGGCCGGGACCAGGAGGCGGCCCACCGGCTCGCCGCCGCGGTGGCCGCCATGACCACGGGCGACCGGCTGCTGGAACTGCCCACCGCCGCCGTCTACTTGAGCGAGGCCATGTGGCGCGCCGGTGACGCGGCGGCCGCGGACGCCGCGGCCGACCTCGCCCTGGGCGTGGCGAACGCCCGGGGCGGACGCCATCTGCTGCTGCAGGCACTGGACGACGTGCCGGCGGTCGCCGTGCGCAGGGCCGACGCCGAGCCCTCGCACTCCTCGCCGTGGCACGCGCTGGTGGCGGCACTGTCCGCCGGCCGGGCGGCGCTGCGCGCCCCCGTCCCACCGCGGCTGGTCCTCGAGGAGTTCGGGACGGTGCGGCTGTCCGCCGACGGGCGGGAGGTCCGGCCGCGCCTGGCCAAGAGCACCGAACTGCTGGCGTTCCTGCTGGACGGACCGGCCGCCGGCGCACGGCGCGCGGCGCTGCTGGCCGCCCTGTTCCCAGGGCGGAGCGACGCGACGGGGCGCAGCTACCTGCGGCAGGCGGTGTACCGGCTGCGGGAGGTGCTGCCCGAGGGCGTGGCGCTCGTGCAGGAGGCGGACGTCTACCGGCTGACGCCCGAGGCGTCCGTGGCGGGGTCCTCGGGTTCCTTCGAGCGCCTGCTGGCCGAGGCCGGCCGGCAGGACGGCGAACACCGGTTCCGCACCCTGCTGGAGGCGCTGCGGACGGCGGGGAGCGGCCCGTACTTCGAGGGCGTCTCCACCCCGTGGCTGGACGCCCGCCGCGAGGCGCTGACGGCGGCGTTCACCCAGGCGCAGGCCGACGCGGCCGCGGTCGCCCTGCGCCTGGGCCGGATCCGCGAGACACGGGAACTCGCGGGAGCGGCGCTGGAACGTGATCCCTACCGTGAGCAGGCCTGGCGGCTGGCGCTCGCGGGCGCCGAGGCGGCCGGGGACGACGACGGTCTCCTCGAGCTGTACCGGGGCTACCGGCGGGCGATGGCCGATCTCGGCGTACGTCCTTCGGAGGAGATGCGGCGCCTGGTCGAAAGGCTGCGCCGGTGAGGCGTGAACCCCGGGTCTCCGCTCGGTTTCCCCCGCATTAACAGGTGGCGGCGCACAGTTCACCACGTCCACCAGGGCTCGGCTCACTCCCTCCCGGAGGTCTCCCATGACTGAAACCCTCGACCTGTCCGTCGCCTTCCGCTCCACGATGGGACGCCTGGCGACCGGGGTCAGCGTCATCACCACCCGGACCGCCAGCGCGCCCGTGGGCATGACGGCCAGCGCGGTCTCCGCGCTGTCGCTGGACCCGCTGCAGCTGATCGTGTGCGTCGGCAACCACCTGTTCACCCGCACCGCCATAGCCGAGCACGGGCGCTTCGCCGTCAACGTCCTCGGTGAGGACTGCGAGGACCTGGCCCGCACCTTCGCCGCTCCGGTGCCCGACCGCTTCGCCGGGGTGGCCGTCGACGAGGAGCACGGCGTGCCGGTGCTCAGGGACGCCATCGCCTCGGTGGTCTGTGACGTCTCCGAGGCCCTGCCCGGCGGCGACCACACCATCTTCGTCGGCGACGTGCGCCACTTCGGGCACAAGAGCCAGGCCCGTCCGCTGCTCTACTTCGCCGGCGGGTTCGGCGCGTTGGGCTAGGCCGTCGCCCCGATCCCGCCTCCGATCCCCCCGGTGCCCGGTGCCGTGTCGTGCCCGCCGGGCACCGGGGACCCACCTCGACCGACCGGCCACGACGGGAGGCCACGTGCAGACCATCGCGCCCTACCGGCTCCATCCGCCCGCGCCGCCACGGCGGTTCGTGCCCCGGCCACGCCTGCTGCGGCACCTCGACGCCGCGGCGGAGCCCGTGGTCGTCGTGTCGGCTCCGCCGGGCGCCGGGAAGACCGTGCTGCTCGCCGACTGGGCACGGGCCCGCCGGGCCCGTGACGGGCAGGTGGCGTGGCTGGCCCTGGACGGGTACGACAACACCCCGGCACGGCTCTGGGCCGGCGTCCTCGCGGCGCTGCGCCCGCTCCGCCCCGGGCTGCCCGCTCCCCCACCCGCCGGGGCATGGTCCCTGGAGGTCTGGGTCGACGACCTGCTCCCCCGCGTCCTGGGGGCGCTGGCGGAGGGGGCGCCCCCGGCCCTGGTGCTGGACGGCGTGGACCGGCTCACCGACCAGGCGACCCTGCGCTGTCTGGGGGACTTCGTGACCGCGCTGCCCGAGGGCGTACGGGTCGTGCTGGCGACCCGTCACCTCCCCGGTGCGCCGGTCCCGGCGCTGCGCGCCCGCGGGCTCACGGCCGACGTCGGCGCGGACGCGCTGCGTTTCACCCACCAGGAGGCGGCCGCCCTGCTGGCGGGTCCGCACGGCGGCCCGCCGGACGAGCGGACGCTGCGCGAGCTGTACCACCTGACCGAGGGGTGGGCGGCGGGCCTGTGCCTCATGGGGCGGACCACCGCCGGGGCGGCGGCGACCGACGGGGCCCGCGCCGTCGCCGACTACCTCGGCACGGAGGTCGTCGACCGGCTCACCACCGAACAGCGCCGCTTCCTGCTGCGGACCTGCGTCCTGGACGAACTCGGACCCGAGTCCTGCCGTGCCGTCACCGGCAGCGACCGCGCCGGGGTGCTGCTGCGGGACCTCGCGCGGACCGTCCAGCTGCTCGTGCCCTCCGCCGGTGCCCGGGGGACCTACCGGCACCACCGGGCGCTGCGCCCGGTGCTGACCGAGTTGCTGGACGCCGAGCAGCCCGGCGGGGCCGCGGCGCTGCACCGGGCGGCCGCCCTCTGGTACCGAGGGCGGCAGGAGACGGCTTCCGCCGTACGGCACTTCGTCCGGGCCGGGGACGTCACCGGGGCGGTCATGAGCGTCCTCGACGCCTGGGAGGAGGCGCTGGCCTCGGGCCGGTCCGCGGACGTGGCGCGTTGGCTGGACACGCTGCCGGACCGCGCGGTCCGCGCCGATGCCCGGCTGTGCGTCGTGGCGGCGATGACCGCGCTGTGCGAGGGCGACCCCGGGACGGCCGAGCGCCGGCTCGACGCGGCGAGCGCCGGGACGCACCGGCCGGGCACTGTGGGCGAAGTGGGACCAGTAGCGGCGGCCGTGGCGCACGCCCTCGTCCGCTGCCTGCGGGGGGAGGCACCGGCCGGGGTCGGGCCCGTGGACGTCGACGGTCCCTGGCCCACCACCTGGCGGGCGCTGGCCTGCGTCGCCCAGGGCACCGCGCTGCTGTGGCAGGGCCGTACGCAGGAGGCGGACACCCGCCTGGCCGAAGCCGTACGCCACGCCCACGGCGCCCGGCACACGCTGGTGCTGGTCCGCGCCCTCGGCTCGCGCGCCCTGTGCGCGTACCTGACCGGGCATGCGGAACGGGCACGCACCCTGGTGGAGCAGGCGCTGGACACGGCGCGCGCCGAGGGACTCACCGGCCACTTCTCCGCCGCGCCCGCCCATCTGTGCCGGGCGGGACTGCTCCTGGAGGACCGGGCCGGCACCGAGGCTGCCGAAGCCCTGGCCCGCGCCATGACGGCGCTCACGGCGACCGTCCACGGCGGCGAGCCGCATCTGCGGGCCCTGGCCGCCGTCATCGCGTCGGGTCTGCCGCGCGGCCTTCGCGGTACCGCTCCCCCGCCCCTTCCGGAGGGAGTCGATGCCGTCCCGGCAGTCCTCCGCGGACTGCTCGAACGCCTGCGCCCGGCCCGGCCCGCCCCGGCCGCCCAGCTGCCGTCGCCGCCGGGGCGGGACCTGTCGCCCGGAGAACGCCGCGTCCTGCGCGCGTTGTGCGGTCCTCTGACGCTGCGGGAGATCGCCGCCGAGCTGCACGTGTCACGCAACACGGTGAAGACACAGGTCAGCGCGGTCTTCCGGAAGCTCGGCACGCACAACCGCAGCGAAGCGGTGGCCCGGGCCCGGGAGTGCGGCATGCTGCGTCCCGGGCCCGGCACCCCCTACGAGGCGTCCTGCCGGCGGGCGTAGTCCGCCTGGGCCGTGTACGCGGTGTCCTGCTCCTCGGCGGGGCCGTCGATGCCGCACACCTTCCGTGCGAGGTCGGCGATCGGCCCGCTCGGGGACAGTTCCGCGCGCTTCATGGTGAGCGTGCGGATCGCCAGCAGCGGGGTGCCGTTGAAGTTCTCGAACGTGCTGATGCGGTCGCCCCAGTCGGACAGGAACAGGTCGCGGATCACCCGGCTGATCTTCAGCCGGTCGTGCGGCCTGCCGACCGGGCCGGTCTGCAGCGCCTCCAGCCAGGGCCGCAGCTCCGGACGCTGCCACTGCCCCTCGGTGGGGAAGATCAGCGACGCCCGGCCGGCCAGGTCGATCACCTCGTTGACCATGCGGGCGATGTTCTCCAGGTAGTACGCCCGGCCGTAGTCGAACATCAGGACGTTCGGCTTGTACAGACCGCCGGGAGTGGTGAAGCCCTCGTCCTCGCAGGCGAGCACGTGGGCCTTCAGCGTCTGGTGGAAGCCGGCGAACTGCGATATGCGCGCCTGCACGGGCGGCAGCTGGTACGTGCCGATGTGCTCGGTGATGAGCAGGGTGAGTCCCAGCATCAGCTCCGCGCGCACCATCTGCCGCACCAGCGCCTGGTAGTGCAGCCAGTCGAAGACGCGCTGCGGGTAGAGCGCGGCGTGCTGGGGGTTGCCGACGTGGAACACCCGGTCCCAGGGGATCAGCACGTCCTCGAAGAGGATGACGCTGTCGAGCTCGTCGCCCTGCGAGGCCAGCGGGTGCTCGACGTCCTCGCCGTCGCGGACGTTGCTCTCCCGGCAGATGATGGTGACGCCGGGCGCGTTGGGCGGGACCGCGCCGAAGATGACCTGCTCCGGCTGGATGCCCGGCCGGTAGAACACCCCGATGTGGATCCAGTCGCCGAAGGCCGCACCCGTGCCGATCGCCTTCACGCCCCGCACGGTGATGCCCTCGTCCGAGGTGGCCACCACGCGCAGCGCGGGCGAGTCCGCCTGCGCGGACTCGCGGGAGCGGTCGGTCTGCGGGTCCACGAACGCCGGCGTCGCGTTCAGGTCGCCGTCCCGGACCACGCGCCAGAAGTCGCGGATGCCCTCGGTGAGGTCGCGGCCGCCGGTGCCCACCGCCTGGCTGCTCCACGGCTCGGGATCGTCGATGTACGTCAGCAGGACGTAGTTGTTGACGTCGGGGGTGCGCGGGGTGGCGCCACCGCCGAGCTCGCGCAGCACGGTCTCGATGTAGCGGCGCTTGCGCTTCAGGTCGTCCTTGCTGCGGTGTTGGAACCACGTCATGGACCGGCGCACGCCGTCCTCGTCCACGAACGTCATGACGTCCTCGAGGTCCGGGCGGTGGTGCAGGTCGTAGAACTCGGCGATCCGCCGGGTGTACGCCCTGGTCCTCGGGTGCGTGGCGACGTTGTCGACGAGTTCGTCGCCCACCCACAGCTTCCGGCCGTCGTCGAGCGCCGCCAGGTATTCCTTGCCTGTACGCACGTCGTGCTCCTTTCCGTGACATGTGATCCGGTCGGGACGCAGCCTGCGTCCCGACCGGGTGAGCGCGAGCCCTGCCGCCCGGCTTCACCCGGGTGAAACCGCCGGTCACAGGCCCTCCGCCGTTGAGGAGGCCAAGGCCGTGCGGCACGATTGCGGCATGCACGATGCGGTCTCCCGGACGACGCGCTCCCCCCGCCTGAGGGGCCGCGAGGAAGAGATCGCCGCCCTGCGCGCGGCCATGGACGGGGTGCTCGGCGGGGAGGGCACGTGCGTGCTCGTGGAGGGCGCGTCCGGCACCGGCAAGAGCGGACTGCTGACCCACCTGGGTGAGCTGGCCGCCGTGGCCGGGTTCGACGTCCTGTGGGTACGGGCCGACGAACTCGACCGCTACGCCCCGCCGGCCGCGCTGTACTCGGCGGTGCACGGGCACGGGCCCGCCGCCGTCTCCCGCCCGCTCCCCGGCACCGCGGGCGACCGGCGGCTGTGGCTGCTTGACGGCATCACCGACGCCCTGGAGGAACGTGGGCAGCGCTCGCCCGTGGCGGTGCTCGTCGACGACGCCCAATGGGCGGACCCGGCGACCCTGTTCGCCCTGCGGACCCTGCCGGGGCGGCTGGCCGCCTCCCGGGTCCTGTGGGTGGTCTGCGTCCGTTCGGGCACCGAACGGGCCGACGTCACCCGCGTGATCCGCACGCTGCGCGACCGCGGGGCACGCGCACTGACCCTCGGGCCGCTCCCTCCGGAGGCACTGCGCCACCTGGCCGCGGACGTCCTGGGGGCGGAACCGGCCCCCGCCCTGACCCGGCTGCTGGACGGCAGCGCGGGCAACCCCTTCCTCGCCATCGAACTGCTGCGTTCGCTGCGGGACGCCGACGCGCTCGCCGTCGACGGCGGCACGGCCACCGCCCTGACCCAGGAGGTGCCCGCCGGATTCCGGCGCAGCGTCCGCGAGCGCCTGGAGCGGCTCCCCGACGACGCACGGCATCTGCTGCGGATCGGCTCGGTCCTGGGCCGGGCGTTCGACCTCGGCACCGCCGCCCGGATGCTCGGCAGGCCGGCGGGCGCGCTGCTGTCCGCCGTGGACGGCGTCATGGACGCCCAGTTGCTGGTCGAGGCGGGCCGGCGGTTCGCGTTCCGGCACGACCTGATCCGGCAGGCCGTGCACGACGACCTCCCGCTGCCGGTGCGTGTGGCCCTGCACCGGGAGGCGGCCGAGGCCCTGCGGGAGGGCGGCGGGGACCGGGCGGAGATCGCCTGGCACCTGGTCCTCGCCGGAGGCACGATCGACGACGCGTCCGTGCGCACCCTGACCACCGCGGTACGGGAGCTGGCGCGGACCGCCCCCGGGTCCGCCGCCGACCTCGCACGCCAGGCGGCGGAGCTGCTGCCCGCGCACGACCCGCGGCGGGTCGACCTGCGCACCGACGCCGCGGAACTGCTCGGCTGGACCCGGCGGGTCAGCGAGGCGCTCGAGCTGGTCGAGGACGCCATCGCCGACGGCCCGGCACCTGCCCAGGAGGCCGCGCTGCGGCTGGTCGGCGGCGAGATCCACCAGGCGGCGGGCGACGACGCGGCGGCGATGACCCATCTGGAGCGGGCCCTGGAGCTTCCCGGCCTGCCCGAGGACCTGCGCGTGCGGCTGCTCAAGGCCAAGGCGACCGCGCACATCCAACGCCGCGAGATCACGGCCGCCGAGGAGACGGACACCGGGCTGGTCGAGACCGCCTACCGCAGCGCCGATCCGGCGGTCGTCGTCAGCGCCATGGTCTTCCAGTCGCAGACGGCCTTCTACCGCGGCCGGCTGGGCCGCGCCCTCGAACTCGCCGAGCACGCCACCGGGCGCGCCGCCACGACCACCGACGGCCTGCGGCTGCGGCCGCCGCGCATCCCGGCGCTGTGGCTCTCCGTCGTCCTGCTGTCCACCGACCGCCTGGAGGAGACCGCCCGCATCCTGCGCGAGGGCCAGCGCGCCGCCGAGTCCCTCGGGCTCGGCTGGTCACTGCCCCACTGGCACGCCTGCCGGGCCGTCGCCCTGCTGGAGCGCGGCGCCCTGGACGACGCGGCCGTGGAGGCCGAGGCCTGCCTCACCGTCGCCGGGGAGCTCGAGACGTCCCGTGCGGTACCACTGGCCCGCGCCGTCCTGGCCCTGGTCGACACCGCCCGCGGCGACGTCACCCGGGCCGGGGCCCATCTGCGCGCCGGGGCGGCGGCCACGACCGGCGGCACACCCTACGGCCCGTGGACGGCGCTCGCCCGTGCCCGAGTGCTGCAGGCCCAGGGCCGGGACGCGCCCGCCGCCGAGGCGCTGGGCGCCTTCCACGCCGGGGACCGCACGGCCTGGCTCCTCTCCCTGCCCCCCGGCCACTGGCCGGCGCTGGCCCGCACGGCGCTGCGGGGCGGGGACCGGACGGGTGCCGAGGCGGTGGCGGCGGTCGTACGTGCCGTGGCCGAGGAGAACGGCGGCCAGGACGTCGTGCTCGCCGTACGCGACCACGTCGACGGGCTCCTGCGCGAGGACCCGGTGGCCCTGCGGGCGGCCGTCACCCGGCTGCGCGCCGGGGGCCGGCCCGCGGCACTGGCCGCGGCCCACGAGGACCTGGGGACCGTCCTGTCCGCGGCGCAAGGCGGCGGCGACGAAGCGGTCGCGGCGCTGGAGGAGGCGGCACGGCTCACCGCTGCGAGCGGGGCCGTCCACGACCACGAGCGGGTCCGCCGTCTCCTGCGGGACCTCGGGGTGCGCGCCTCCGGCACGCCCCGCCGCGCGACCGCCGTCTCCGGCTGGGAGAGCCTCACCGAGTCCGAGCTGAAGGTGGTGCCGCTCGTCGCGGAAGGACTCACCAACCGGGCCGTCGCCGACCGGCTCTACGTGTCCGTCCACACCGTCAACACCCATCTGAAGCACGTCTTCACCAAGCTCGGCATCAACACCCGCGTGGAACTGACCCGGTGGGTGATGGAGCGGGACGGCGCCGGCGCCGACGGCACCTGACGCCGCGCACCGCCGAGATCCCTTGAATGGGCGATGCCCGCCCATGGCACCCCTCCCGATGCTGGTCGGGGGGCCAGGCCACCGGTCCGGTGGCCGCCCCGCTCGGTTCCGGGAGGGGTGACGATGACGACCGCACGCGGATACCGCGGCTCTCTCCGGAGCGTCGTGGCGGCAGGCGCGGCACCCCACGGCTACACCCTGGCGCTGTGGGCGGCCACCGCCGTCACCGTGTCCGCACGGGGCACACCGTCCGCCACGCAGGCGCTGGCGCTGCTCACCGGCGCCACGCTCACGTACGTCACGGTCGGGGCCGCCGCCAACGGCGGGCCCGGGCGGCCACTGGCCGGCTCGGGGCCTCCGGCCGGGCCCGTGTGGGCGGCGCTGCACCTCCCCACGGCCGCCTCCGGTGCGGCGCTCAGCGCACTGCTGGCGCATGCCGTGTCCGGTCACCTGCTGTGGGGGCTGGTGGGGGCCGTCGCCACCGGGGTGTACCTGCTCGGCGCGAGCGCCCAGTTCCGGTGGGCCGGCGCCGGCCGGCGGCCCTCGCCCCCGTCACCCCCCGCCCCCGGAACGCCCGTTCCGAACCTACCGACCGCACCGACCCGAGGAACCGCCATGACGCTCGTACTCGACCCCGCCGCACAGGACCTGCTCTTCCGTGAGGCACGCACCGCCAACACCTTCACCGACGCCCCGGTCACCGACGAGCAGGTCCAGGAGATCTACGACCTCGTCAAGTACGGCCCGACCTCCATGAACCAGCAGCCGCTGCGGATGCTCCTGGTCCGTTCCGAGGACGCCCGCGCCCGTCTGGTGCGGCACATGGCCGAGGGCAACAGGAAGAAGACCGAGTCGGCACCGCTGGTCGCCCTGCTGGCGGCCGACAACGAGTTCCATGAGCGACTGCCGTCCGTCTTCCCGCACTTCCCGCAGGCCAAGGACGTGTTCTTCGCCGAGCGCACGGTGCGTGAGCGGTCCGCGGCCCTGAACGCCGCCCTGCAGGTGGGCTACTTCATCGTCGGCGTCCGCGCGGCGGGCCTCGCCGCGGGCCCGATGACCGGGTTCGACGCCCAGGCGATCGACAAGGAGTTCTTCCCCGGCGGCGACCACTCCGTCCTCGCCGTCGTCAACATCGGCAACCCGGGGACGGACGCGTGGTTCACCCGCAACCCGCGGCTCGCCTACGACGAGGTCGTCACCACCGTCTGACGGCGGACGCCGGCGAGGCCGCGCTCAAGCCCCCGGGACCCGTCCCGGGGGTGCGGTGCCCCCCGGCCACGTCACCGTCAGCGAACCCCCCACCGGCAGGGCGTGCCAGCGGTCGGCGTGGGCGTCGAACGCGACGACGATCCGGTCGACCACCGCGGGGACGTCGGCGGCCGTCATGTACGCGGGTAGCTCACGCGCGTGGCCGCGCCGGACCTCCCACACCCGCAGGGCGACGTCGGCCAGCTGCTCCGAACGGGCCATGTCCGCCTGGGCCCGCGGCGAGGGCTTCACCGGCCTGGACTTGTGGCGCCGGGCGGCCTTGGCGCGCTCCTCGGGGTCGGCGGGCCAGAACAGGCCGTTGTCCCCGGCGGCCAGCCGTCCGTAGACGCCCAGCCCGATGCCCGCCTCCGTCTCGACCAGGAAGTGCACCAGGTCGTGCGGGAGGTACGGGTGCCCGCCGGGCCCGCCTCGCGGGGCGAGTGCGGCCCCGGTCTCGCGGTGCACGGCGATGCCGTAGCTCGTACCGGGGCCCTTGGTGAAGACGACGCGCATGCCCGGAACGATAGGAGCCGGCCGTGGCCGGGCGCACCCGGATTTCCACCGGGGGGCGAGTGCTGCCCGGGCGGACGGGCGGATTCCGCTTTAGGCTCCTCGATGGGTCCGGCTGCGACGTGCAGGCACGGACCGGAATCCGTCCATGCCGTTCCGGGCCGCTCTGCGCGCGCACATCGGAGCATGCGAAACAGGACAGGAGAGCGCCCCCATGACCCGAATGGCGTTCCGTCGAGGCCTTCCCGCCCTGGGCCTCACCATGGCGGCGCTCGCCGCCTGCGGCCCCTCCGCGCAGGACGTCAGCGGAGAGGCGCCGGCCGCCGCGGTCTCGCCCGGACCGTCGACGAGGCCGAACGACAAGCTGTCCATCCAGTTCGAACAGGCACTGCCCGACGTCAAGGGCAAGTCGTTCACCTCGGCGATCGTCGACTACCCGCCGAACGGGACCACGCCCCCGCACCGGCACGGGGACGCCTTCGTCTACGCCTACGTACTCAAGGGCACCGTGCGCAGCCAGCTCGCCGGCGAGCCGGTCCACACCTACCGCCAGGGCCAGTTCTGGGTCGAGCCGCCGGGCGCCCACCACGTGCTGGCGGAGAACGTCAGCGCTACGGAGCCGGCGCAACTGCTGGTCGTCTTCATCAGCAACACGGGCGAGGCGCTCAAGACCGACGACCCGTCGAGTTAGCGCGATCCCGCCACCGCGAAGGGCCGGGCCTCGCCCGGACGGGTCAGGCGCTGCCTGACGATCCGAACGAGGCCCGGGAGCGGGGCGGGGCGACTCAGACGAGCTTCGCGCGGAAGACCTGGTGCGTCTCGTCGCGCTGCGCACGGGTCGCGCCGCGGTCGCTGGTGAAGACCACGACGCCGCGGTGCAGGGCGGGCCAGGTGTTGTTGCCCCGGTGGCTCACCTGGACGGCCGCGGACCAGCCCTTCGCGCGGTCGAGGGTGGCGGTGAAGACCTTCCACCGCCAGTCGGCCGAGCGGGAGTCGTACCAGACCGCGCGGACCGTGCCGTCGGGGTCGACGCCGAGCCTGGCCCGCTGGCTCATCGCGTCGGCGTCGAGGGCCACGTTCTCGAACGCCGCCCACGTGGCGCCGCCGTCGGTGGAGCGGCTCGCCCGCAGCTGGAGGTTGGCGCCGGAGCTCTGCAGCGCGCCGCTCTCCCAGATCGCGACGAAGGTGCCGTCCTCGTCCACGGTCAGGCCCGGGTGCCGGTCGGAGCGGTCACTGACCCTGCTGACCTGGACCGGGTTGCCCCAGGCGCGGCCCGGCGCCTTGCGCACCGACGCGAGGACCTGCCAGTTGTCGGGATCCGTGCCGCCGCCGGCCGGCTGACCGGCGGGCGGGGTGTGGCCGGTCCACAGCGGGTCCGGGTCGTAGCGGTCGTCCTGCCAGGTGACCACGGCGTGGCGGCCGTCGTGGACGGCGATCGCCGGGAACAGCGAGGCGGGGTAGCGCGGGGAGCGCGCGTCGCCGGGAACGCCGGGGCTGGTGGCCTTGCCCGCCGAGGAGACGTTGACCGCGGCCCTGTCGACGCCGACGATCTGCGCGTACACGTCGAACGCACCGCCGCTGTTGTCGGACCAGGCGACCAGCGGACGCCCGTCGACCAGGGCCAGCGCCGGGTGGACGGCACGCCCCTTGCCCTTGCTGATCTTGTCCGGGGCCTTGAACGACCTGCCGCCGTCGGCGCTGTGGGCCAGCAGGATCACCGGTCGGTGCGGCTGCTCCTTGCCCAGCTCGTCCTGCCAGACCACCCATACGCCGTCCGACGCGGCGGCTATGCGCGGGAACCGCGCGGTGGCCGAACGACCGGAGAGCGTGAGGGACTTGGTCACCCTGCCCTTGGCGTCGATCCGGCGGTAGACCACCTTGCTCGCGTGGTCCTCGTGCACCTCCGCCACGACGTGCGTGATGTCGCCGACGACCGCGACGTCGGAGAAGCCGGTGAACGTGCCCGCCTCGCCGGTGACGAGTTCCGCAGCGTCACCGGCGGTGTCGGCGGCCGGGAGCGGGATCTCGGGCCGCGGCGCGGCCGGCGCGCCGACGGAGACGAAGACCGGCGAGGTGGCGCCGCGGAGCTGGTCCGGCAGGTTCGGGTCGGCGTCGGAACCGGAGGGGTCGCCGGGGGAACGGGCCTCGGCCCGGAACCAGCCGTGGTCCGTGCCCTTGAGCACGAGCGGCAGCTCGTAGCTCTCGTTGGCCCGCTGCGGCCGGTAGGTCGCGACGGGCCCTGCGGAGCGGCCGGGAGCGGCGTACACGTGGACGGTGGTCCCCTTGCCGCCCTTCACCTTCACGCGCAGGGTGGCCTTCTTGGGCAGCTTGCGGTCGGCCACGACCACCTCGTCGCCGCCGATCGCCTCGAACACGCCGTCGCCGTCGACGTCGGCCTCGATCGTCAGGAACGGCCCCGAGGTGTTCTGCGCGACCGTGGTGCGGCCGCTGCGGAAGCCGTCGAGGACGCCGAGGACGGAACGCTCCGCCGCGAAGACGTGGGTGGTGGGCGTCCCCGGGGAGTCGATGTCCCACAGTTCGCGGAAGTGGCAGTCGCTGGCCGCCGCCACGCCGAAGCGGAATCCCGCGTTCCAGCGGTTCTCCGCGTACTCGACCTGCTCGTCCGGGCCGGTGGAGACGTTGAGGACCTCGACGAGGTCCGCGCCCTGAACGCTGGCGTTGGCGTTCGGGCCCGCGGCCGGCGTGTACTCGCCGTCGTCGGGGTGGGCCTGCGACCACACCGCGCCCTGCGCGTGGGCGTCCCAGACGGACTGCTGCACGTGGCGGAAGGCCGCGGAGCCGGGCGGGTTGGCGCCGTCCACGATCACGTCCACGTTGCCCAGCACGATGGCGTGCGGCGAGCCGTTCGCCTCCTCACCCGGGATCAGCAGCAGTTCGGACGACTTCCACTGCGGGTCCCAGACCTGGTCGTACGTCCGGTGGTCGGTCAGCGGCATGAAGTCGAGGCCGGCCTTCTCGCCCTGCGCGATCTGGTCGCCGACGGGGAGGTTGCCGGGCAGTGTCTGGTGCGAGGTCTGGCGGGGGCCGCTGCCGTCCGAGGAGTGGTCGTCGTGGACGTGGGTGTCACCCGCGAGCCACTTCCCCTTGGGCGCCTTGTTCCGCTTCGAGGCGGAGACCCCGGCCGCCGGCTTGACCTTGCCGCTCGACCCGGAGGCAGGCCCCGAGGCGGCTTGGGCGGTACCCGCGCCGACGCCGACCGCCACGACGGCGGAACCCGCCAGGACGACGAACTTCCGCCGGGTGAGGGCCTCGGACCCGCGGTCCGGCTCTTCGGCCCCTGTTGCTGTTTCCATCTGCTGCGCCTTTGTGCGAGACGAACGAGTGACGCGGCATGCGAACGTTCGCGCCGCATGCCCCTGCCTGCGTCACGCTGCCAGCCGGTCCGGGTGCCGCGCATGGGTCAAACACCCCTAAGCCGCGACCGCCGCCAGGGTCAAACGCCCCGGGCACCGCACGGGCCCGCGCGCCACCCTCAGCCGCGGCGCCGTCCCGCGGGTGCGGCGGCTCCGGGGCCGCCCTGCGCTTGCACCCCGCGAGGGTGCGGGTTAGCGTCGAAAGAAGTCACCTATTTTGACTATTTTGGACGGTGTCATCCCCGACTGCAGGAGTGTGCAGCATGTCGGACAGCAAGTTCCACGAGTTCCTGACCCCCGACAACAGTGCGCTGGTCCTCGTCGACCACCAGGTGTGCCTCTACAGCGGTGTCCGGGACACCGACCTGCTGGAGCTCAAGCACAACGTGGTGGCCCTGGCGAAGGCGGCGCAGGTCCTCCACGTCCCGACCGTCGTCACCACGACCTCCGCGGAGAGCCTGTGGGGCCCGCTGATCGGCGAACTGGCCGAGGTGCTCCCCGACACGGTCAAGGTGATCGACCGGAGCACGGTCAACGCCTGGCACGACGACCGGGTCCGCGAGGCCATCACCTCCACCGGGCGCCGCAAGCTCGTCTTCACGGGCATCTCCCTGGAGGTGTGCGCGTCGCTGCCGGCCATCGCGGCGGCCGCCGAGGGGTACGACACGTACGTGGCGCTCGACGCGTCCGGGACGTTCTCGAACGCCAAGCGGGAAGCGGGCCTGATCCGGCTCCAGCAGGCGGGGGTCATCGTCAGCGACTACGCGACCCTCATGGTCGAGATCCTCGGCGACAACGCCGCGCCCGAGGCCGGCGAGGTGTACGCGGCCCTCGACATGCCGTTCGCCGTCCTCGTCGGCCAGATCTCCGCCGCGTACGGCGGCACGTGACGGCTCCTCCCCCGCGCCGTGACTGCCGCCGGGGCCGCACCGGCGGCCCCGGCACCGGGCGGTCGCGCCTCCCGGGTCCGGCCCGGTCAGTCGCCGCCCGGCAGTGCGCCCCTCGACAGCCGCAGCCGCTCGTCCAGCCAGGCGCGGGTGACGCCCCAGGCGTGCCCGTCCGGGTCGATGACGTCGAAGTGGTCCGAGCCGGGCGACATGACGAGCGTGACGTCCGCCCCCTTGGCCGTGGCGGCACGGGCGTAGGTCTGCGCGTAGACCGGCGGGATCACCTCGTCGGCCGAGCCGTGGACCACCAGCATCGGGACCGGGACCCCGCCCCCGGCGAGTTCGACGGGGGAGGCGACCGCGTACCGGTCCCCGTGTTCCGCGACGCTCCCGCCCAGCAGCAGGCGGGTGATGCCGCGCCCGGCCCGCGCCGCGACCGCGGGCCACACGTCGGGGTGGGAGGGCGGCGGCGCGTTGGACGGGACGTCGCCGTCGAAGTCCGTCAGGCCCTCGCCGAGCGCGACCGAGTCGGCGTGGACCAGGTCGAGTACCCCGGCCAGCGTCACCACGCCGATGGGCTTGACCGCGGGACGCGCGCCCGGGGCGCCGTCCGGCAGAGCGGTGCGGTGCGCGACCCAGGCGGCCAGGTGACCGCCGGCCGAGTGCCCGACGACCAGGACACGGCCGGCGTCGACCGCCGGGTCGAGGTGCGCGACGGCGTCCACGGCCGCCGCCATGTCCTCGAACGTCCCCGGCCAGCCGCCACCGGGTTCGCCGATCCTGCGGTACTCCACGTTCCAGACGGCGTAGCCGCGGGACACCAGGTCCTCGGCGAGCGGCACGACCTGCCGGCGGTCGAACATGGCCGTCCACCATCCGCCGTGCACCAGGACCACGACGGGGAAGGGCCCCTCACCCTCGGGGAGGTAGAGCTCTCCGACCTGGGAGGGCTCGCTCCCGTAGGCGATGGTCCGCACCGCCCGGGAGCCGTCGGCGTCGTCGTCGTAGCGCACACCACTCTCGGCGCTGACGAGGTGGTCGATCGTGGCGAAGAACGCGCCGATCTCGGGGATGTTGGCCCCCTTGGCGCGCGACTCGTCGAAGGCCAGGGCGTCCGTCCATTCGACGACGTCCAGCCAGGTGTCGTCGGCGACGCGTACGAGGCGCGCGGCGACGAAGCCCCGGCGGTCCTTGCGGAACGCCGACAGCATGCCGGCGCGGGCCGACAGCATGTCCGACGTCCTGTCCGGTGCGACCACGAAGGTGGTCAGCTCGATCACAGACATCCACAGCTCCTGACGGGTGGTACGCGGAACGCATTTGGTGAGCAAATTTGATAGTCACCGATCTTGACTATTCACTCTAGGCGTCCGCGGGAACGGCTGCAAGCTCGAACGACGGCGTGACGGGTCGACGCGACGGAACGCACGACGGAAGCCGGACGCGGACGTGAAGTCGGCGGCCGGGGGCGGCACACGGAGAGGCCGCGCCACTACGATCGACCCCAGTGAATTCCACGGGACGCGGAAGGGCGGCCGGACGTGCGGCGCAGTGAACGGAAAGTGACGGATCCCGACGTGGGGATCATGTCCGCGCGCCTGCTCTTCTCCGTCCAGAAGGAACTCTTCGAGAAGCTCGCCGAGCAGGGCCACCCCGATCTGCGCCCCCAGCACGGTGCCGTCCTGGGGTACATCGACGAGGACGGCAGCCGGGCGACGGAGCTGTCGCGACTGTCGGGCACCCACAAGCAGGTCATCGGGAACCTGATCGACGAACTCGAGGCCCTCGACTACGTGGAGCGCCGCCCGGATCCGAGCGACAGGCGCGCGAAGCTGATCGTGCCCACCGCCCTGGGACGCGACCAGATGCGCAAGTCCGACGCCATCATGGCCGGCATCGAGCAGCGTCACGCCGAGGAACTCGGCGAGCGGGAGTACGCGCGCTTCAAGGCCGCCTTCCGGCGGATCACCACGCTGCAGACGGAGCGCTTCGAGGAGTCCGCCACGCCCCGCAGGCGCCGCTCCACGACCGGCGGCTGACGGACCGGCACGGACGGGGAAGGGCCTGCCGGGGCCCGGGCCGCCGCCCCCGGCCGGCCCGGGTCCCGCACTACAGGCGGGCGGTCATCCCGCCGTCGATGGCGAGCGCGGCGCCGGTGATGAACCCCGTCTCGTCGCTCAGCAGGAACGCCGCGAACGCGGCGATCTCGTCCGGCCGGGCCATCCGCCCCAGCGGGTGCATCGCCTCGGCCGTGCGCCAGGAGTCCTCCGGCGACATGTCGGGGTCGGTCAGGTTGGGGTCGGTCAGCGCGAGGGCCCGCGACAGAGGGGTGTCGACGCCGCCGGTGATCAGGGCGTTGACCCGGATGCCGGCCAGGGCCGCGTCCAGCGCCGCCGACTGCGTGAGCCCTATGACACCGTGCTTGGCGGCGTTGTAGGAGGCCCGGTTCGGGTAGGCGGCCACCCCGCAGACGGAGGCGTTGTTCAGGATCGCGCCGCCGCCGCTCTCCCGGAGGGCGGGGATCTCGTACTTGAGGGCGTAGAAGACGCTGGTGAGGTTCACCGCCATGTCCGCGTGCCAGGCACTGCTGTCGATCTCGGTGACGGGGCCGTCCGCGGTGGGGGCGCCCGCGTTGTTGAAGGCGCCGTCGAGCCTGCCGTAGTGGCCCACGGCCACCTGGACCGCCTCCGCCACGTCGGCCTCCACGGTCACGTCGGCGCGCACGAAGACGGCCTCGCCGCCGGCGGCGCGGATGTCGGCCACCAGCGCCTCGCCCACCTCACGGCCGCGGGCCGCGAGGACGAGCTTCCCACCCTCGCCGGCGACGCGCTCCGCGGTCGCCCAGCCCATGCCGGAGGTGGCTCCGGTGATGAGGATGACTTTCCCTGCGAAACGTGCGTTCACGATCACTCCCATGCCCGGACCGCGGTGCGACGCCCCGGCGGCCCGCCCTCGCGCGAGGGGAAGAGGGTGGTACTAAATCTTGATTGTCCCGATTCGTACCATTGAGGGTAAGCGGCCTCGCGCCGAGCGGCAAAGGTCGTAGGCTTGCTTTCAGCAAGTCTGGAGGTGCGACATGCCAGGTCCTCGTCGTGGAACCGCCGACGGCCCGTGCCCGATCGGCCGGGCCGCCGACGTCCTGGGCGACCGGTGGACCCTGCTGATCATGCGCAACGCCACCGCCGGGATGACGCGTTTCGACGAGTTCAAGGCCGAACTGGACATCGCCGACAACGTCCTGTCCAGCCGGCTGCGGCAACTCGTCGAGTCGGGGCTGCTCGCACGCGTCCCCTACCGACCCGAGGGCGGCGGCCGGACTCGCGACGAGTACCGGCTGACACGGGCGGGCGAGGACCTGCTGCCCGTGCTGCACGCCATGATGGTCTGGGGCGACGCGCACAGCGAGCCCGCGGCCCCGACGCGGCCGATGCGTCTCGTGCACAGCACGTGCGGGGAGTCGATCGAACCCGGCCGGCGCTGCCCGCGCTGCCGGAAGCACGTGCCGCGCTCCGAGACCGCCTGGGTCAGGCCCTGGCGGGGTGACGTCACCCAGGTCCTGGGCGCCGCCTCGACCCCCTGACGCGCCCCCCGAGTCGCCTCGCGCTGCGTCGACGATGCCCGTTTTCTGGCTTTTGTTGCGAGAGCCTGTCGCGCGTCCTACTCTGGCTGGTGTAAGACAAGCCAGAAGGGAGCAGGTCATGGTCCACGACACCACGACGACGCACCCCGCGATCCGCGCACTCCCCCGTTCCGTCACACGGCTGGAGATCCCCGTCGGGGAGGACTACGAGCAGTTCCGGGCCCGCTTCGAGCAGGCCGTCCCTCCGATCGACTACCGGCACACCTTCGAGCTGGTCACCGAACGGGCTCCCTGGAGCGCCGTGCTCCGGCTCGCGGACGAGGGGGCCCCACTGGGGTTCATGATCTACTGGAAGTTCGACGGCCAGCCGCTGTTCGGCGTGGCCGGTGACGCGGCCCGCTGCACCGAGTACCTGATGGGCAACCACACCATCGCCGAGCGCATGTACCGGCACGACGCCGGTGCCCTGATGTACGCGCCCCTGCGCACCACGATCCACGAATCCCCCTCCGGCGAGGCGGTGTTCGCGATCGACCGGCCCAGCGACACGGTCGCCGCGCTCGGCCGGCCGGAGATCACGGAAGTGGGCCGCGAGCTGGACCGCAAGGTCGGCGCGCTCCTCGCCCACCTCGGTGTCCCCGTGCCCGACGAGCTGACCTGACCGGACGGCGAGGCCCCGGGCGTCCGGCCCGGCCCAGCCCGGCCCGGCGCACCCACGGACCCACGCTTCACCCGCCCGCCGTGCGGGTCGCCCCGGAGGAGGCCCCGCCGGACCCCGTACCCGCGATGCCAGCGGCCTCACGCTGGAACCGGGCGAGGGCGTGGACCGCGTCACGCGTCGCCGGGTACAGCTCCCGGTACAGGGCGTGCAGCCGGTCGTACACGGCGCTCGCGGCCGGGTCGGGCAGGCACCGGTCCCGTACCGGGTTCCAGTGCGCGGTCGCCGCCTCGTCCGCATGCCGTGCGGCGAGCCGGGCGGCACCGTAGGCGGCGCCGACGGTGACGGTGGGGATGTCCTGGGGCAGCCCGGTGACGTCGGAGACGATCCGGGTCCACAGCCCGCCCCGCGTGCCCCCGCCGACCGCGACGACCCGCTCGACGGCGGCGCCCGCGTGCCGCATGGCCTCGACGTTGTGGCGTACGCCGTGCGCGGTGGCCTCCAGCGCGGCCCGGTACAGATCCCCCCGGGTGTGCTCGACGGTGAGGCCGGCGATCACCCCGCGGGCGTCGGGGTCGGCGATCGGGGTGCGCTCGCCCGCGAAGTACGGGAGCATCGCGAGCCCCCGCGCGCCGGGGCCGCTGTCCGCGGCCTCCGCGAGCAGCGCCGCGCGGTCGGGGGCGCCGAAGAGACCGCGCAGCCACTCGGTGACGGCACCGGAGGTGGCCATGCCACCGGCGAGGGAACGCGTCCCGGGACAGGCGCCGACGGTGCTCCACAGCTCGGGCACGCGTACCTGCCCGGTGACGGTCGCGATGAGGAACATCGTCGTGCCGTACATGAGCATCAGGTCCCCCGGCCGGGTCGCGTCCACGCTGACGGCCTCGGCCCAGGCGTCGACGGTGCCGGTCAGGACGGGCGTACCGGGCGCGAGCCCGGTCGCGGCCGCCGCCCCGGCGGTGACCGTCCCGGCCTCGTCCCCGGGCCAGCGCAGCTCGGGCAGCTCCGCGTGCGGCCACACCGCGTCCACCCAGGGGCGGTACCACTCCTGCGCCCTGGTGTCGTAGAAGGGGACGGACTGGCTGGCCGAATGGTGGTCCAGCACGTAGGCGCCGGTGAGCCGGTGGACGAGGAAGGACGACGGCATGAACAGCCGCCGCGCGGCCGCGAACACCTCCGGCTCGTGCTCGGCCACCCACGCCACCTTCGGGCCCACCGCCTGCGTCGACAGCACGCTGCCGCACCGGTCGAGCACGGCCTCGCGGCCGAGTTCGGCGTCCAGCCGGGCGATCTGCGCGACGGCCCGGGTGTCCACGCCGTAGAGCACGGCCGGGCGCAACGGCCGGTTCGCGGCGTCGGCCAGCGCGACGCACGGGCCCATGCCGCTCACGCCGACGGCCTCCACGTGCACCGGCCGTGCCGCCCGTCCACCGCCGGACAGCAACTCGCGGGTGATCCCGCAGAACTCGCCCCACCACACCTCGGGGTCCATCTCGACGTGTCCCGGCGCCGGGCGGGAGACGGTGTGCTCGCGCACCGCCGTCGCGATCACCGTGCCCGAGGCGTCGACCAGGACGCCCTTGCTGCTGGATGTGCCGATGTCGACACCGAGGAAGGCCATGACTGCATGTCACCACACGCCTGCCCCGCGGCGCCGGACAAGCGGCCGTGGAGGGCGCCGAGACGCCCCCACGGCCGGGCCCGCGCTCAGTAGTTCCAGCGGTTCACGCTGCCCTCGTCCCGGCAGTGGATCGTGCGGCCGTTGCCGGCGTGCGTGGAACGGCCCACGTCGGCGGCCCGGCAGAACTGGCCGGCGTTGTAGCAGTTCCCGGAGTTGGAGACGATCTCGCAGGTGGCGCTCGTGTCGCCGCTGCCGGCCGAGCCGCTTCCGGAACCCGGCTTCTCGTCGGCGCGGACCGGCGGCGAGTAGTCCGGATCGTTCGTCCTGTCCTTGTAGGTGCCCTTCTTGGCCGGGCACGTCCCCTCCACCAGCCACAGCGTCACCTTGGGGTCGTCCACGACCCGCGTCGCGGGGGCGGGGGCCTGGAAGCACACCTTCCAGTCGTCGTACTCGCCCTCCTCCGCGGAGGTGTCGTCCACGTCGACGTCCGCGTAGGCGGCCTTGAGGGTGACCTGTCCGTCCGTGACCTTGCCGACGGCCGTCAGGGCCTTGTCGTAGCCGCGGCCGACGACCGCAGGCATCGTGGGCCACGGGATCGGCCTGCCGTCTGCCGTGGGGCAGGGGGCGTCACCGGGCACCGTGGCGAAGTCGACGCTCCGGTAGGTGACCTTCTCGAAGCACACCGTCCAGTCGTCGCCAGGGGCGGCGTCCCGCTCGCTCGCGTCATGGGCGGAGACCGCGTAGCCGTGCTTCCCGGCGACCTGCTTCGCCGCGCCGAGCCGGCTCTTCACCTGGCTGGTCATGGCCGCGGGCGCCACGGTCGCCGTGACCGTCACCGTCGGCGTGGGTTCGGCCTTCGCGGTGCTCCCGGTGTCCCCGCCGGAGGCGGTGACGGCTCCACCGCAGCCGGCGCCGAGGACGAATATCAGGGCTCCGATGCCGATGCGCTTGAGCCACTTCCGCCTGCCCGAAGTGTCCGGGGGACTCGTCGGGCCGGGGGATCCGGCCTGCGGCGGGGACTGCCAACCGGCGCCCCAAGGCGCGGGGTTCTGGGGGTTCACGTGCGTTCCTCGCCGATGGTTCCGACGGGTGCGGGTCTTCGTCGCACCGGTCTGCCGGGTGGCGAAGACATGGTGGACTTCGCCTGAGATTGCGGGAGATTATCGGATCAACCAGATCGTGTCGACGTTCTTGTCAGGATTTCGCGGACAACCTCCCCACGGACGGCGGACCGCGCGGTTCCGGACGTCGCCCGGCCGCCGAACATCGCGCGAGCCCCCGCGACTTGACCGGCCGGCAGCGACTTCGGGGACACGTCGTTCCGGCCCGCGGCGGAGGCCTCGGGGCCGGTCGCCGGCGGGACGGGGCGGGCACCGGGGTGGGCCCGATGCGTACCGGGTCGGGGCCCGTCGGGTGTGGCGACGGTCAGCGCACGAGCCCGGTCAGCGGCGGCATGGCCACGCCCGACGCGGCGAGTGCCGCACGGCGTACACCGAGGTCCCGCCCCGCGTCGAATGATCTCTGCCCGCCAGGGGCCGGAGCCTCATCCCGCCCGTGCTCACGGGCCGGGCCGGGACACCCGAGCGCATCGCGGAGATCGAGACCGGCGGAGCCGCCTGCGGGGATCATGGCTGCGCTCCCCGGAGCCGGGGCGAGTTGATCGTTGCCCCATGCAGCAATTAGGCTCTTGCATGGTCAAGTACATTGTCGGCCATCCTGAACGGAGACCGCCCGACGAGGACGCCTGACCCGCGACCGGTCTGCCACGTACCGGGCAACGACACGACGAGCGGCGCCCACCGACGCCGCCCGAGCTAAGGAGGACCCGGGGTGACCGGCAGATCGCGCAATCCCTACGGATTCTGGTACCGGCTGGCCGCGGCCATCGCCAAGCCCGTGCTGTTCGTGCTCGTCAGACACCGGTGGCGCGGTTACGAGCACATGCCGGCCGAGGGCGGCTTCGTCACCGCCGTCAACCACATCTCGTACTTCGACCCGCTGACCTACGGGCACTACCAGTACAACAGCGGCCGGCCGGCCCGCCTCCTCGCCAAGGCCTCCCTCTTCAAGATCCCCTTCGTCGGAACGGTGTTGCACAAGAGCGGCCAGATACCCGTCCACCGCGGGACCGCCGACGCCGCCCACGCGCTCCGGGACGCGATCGCCGCGGTGAACGCGGGCGAGTGCGTCGCGGTCTACCCCGAGGGCACGGTCACCCGTGACCCGGAGCTGTGGCCGATGGCCGCCAAGACCGGCGCGGCGCGCATCGCGCTGACGACCGGCGCGCCCGTCATCCCCGTCGCCCAGTGGGGCGCCCACCGCATAGCGCCGCCGTACGCGCGCGGGGGCCGGGGCGACCGCCGGGTGTGGCTGGTGCCCCGCCAGACGGTCCACGTCGTGGCCGGGCCGCCGGTCGACCTCAGCCGCCACCACGGCAAGGACCTCACCCCCGACGTCCTCAAGGGGGCCACCGAGGACATCATGGCCGCCATCACCGCGCTCCTCGCCGACATCCGCGGCGAGCAGCCGCCCGCCGAGCCGCACTCCCTGCGGCGTCCGGCACGTCAGCCCGCCAAGTAGCCGGGCCACCGCGTCGCCTCCCGGACGGGCGCCGGTTCGCACGACGGCCCGTTCAGCCCTCACGCATGCCGCGCGCCTCGGACACGAGTGTCCGGGGCAGCTCCGGCCCCGCACACGCGCAGTCGATCAGCAGGTTCCGGTAGGCGGCGTTCGCCAGCCGCGGCGCCAGGGCGATCAGGGCCCTCAGGTCGTCGGGCGAGCCGGTCAGGCGCGTGCGGTAGGCCGCGGCGGCGGCGCGCAGGGAGACCTCGTCGGGTTCGTGCTCCAGGCCCCGTTCGACCAGGCTCACGGCCGCGGAGAAGTCGCCCTGCCCGGCACGCACGTCCGCCAGGTCCAGGTAGAGGGACCAGTTGGCGGGGTCCAGGACCAGGGCGCGTTCGAAGGCGGCCGCGGCCTGGTCCGGTTCGCCCATGACGCGCCAGGTGGCCGCTCGCGCGACCGCGGTCCACATGACCGGGGCGACGGCGTCGGCGCGGTCGCACAGCGCGAAGGCCAGCTCGTACCGGCCGCAGGCACGGGGCAGCCGGGCCATGGCGGCCAGCGACTCCGGGACGGGCGCGCGTGCCGACACCGCGTCGAGGGCGTGGAACCAGGGCGCGAACCGCTCGCGCGTCCCGTCGGTGTCCAGGTCGTGGCCGTGGTCCAGGATGCGCAGGCACGCCTCGGCCAGCGCCTGGGCGCTCACCCCGTCGAGGAAGCGAACGTCGCCGAACCAGGGTGCGGCGCCCCATGCCACGTCGGGCCGCGCGCCCGTGACCGAGCCGAGGGTCATCACCGCGTCGTCCAGGTCCCCTTCGAGGAAGAAGAAGTACCCCTGCGCCAGCACGGCGCTCAGGGAACCGTGCTCTTCGAGCCTCTTCCTCAGCTCCGGGGGCCGGTCCCGCCACAACTCGGCGAGGGCCTCGTAGGGTTCCGGAGCCGCGGGGGCCGCGGCTATCGCCCCCACGAGGAGTTCCACGGCCTGGACGGGGTTCCCGCCGCAGTGCGCCATCACCCGGGCGAGACCGACTCCCGCGGCCACTGAACGATTCGACATCGTCCGAGAATAGTCGTGGCCAGGGACACCTACAGCGGCCGGTACCAGCCCGGGGCGCCGGTGTCCTCACGCCGCGGTCGCGTCACCGACCCGCCGACGGCACACGGGACCGGCCCGGTGAACGGGGCTGCCGAGGACGACGGCTATCCGAGCCACGAACCGATGCCGTCCCACGCGGCCTCCAGCTCGCGTGCGTGCACCCGGCCGAGTCGGGCCCGCACCAGGCGGTGCGCGTCGAGCATCTCCTGCTTCCCGCCCATCCCGTCCAACTCGGCTCCGATCTCCCGGGTCCGCGGGTCCTTCTCCCCCTCCGCGGTCAGAAACCCGTGAGAGAGGCCGATCGCACAGAGCTGGTCCACGAGGCGGCCGGTACGGTCGTCCTCGTCACCGGCGGACGCCCCCAGGCGCAGCGACAGTGCCGGCTCCGCGGCCGGGCCGGCTGCGTCGACCGGAGGGCCTCCCTCCCCGCGCGCCTGAAGGCGACGCCGGACGTGATCAGGGTAGGACCGCTCCCGAAGCGCACGGCGCCGGCTCCCACGTGCCACGACGAACACGCCCGCCAAGGCCACCGACGCGACGGCCAGAACGAGCAGCGCGGCCGGAACCATGTCGCCTCCCCATGTGGCGTCGCTCGGCCGATGCGGCCATCCGGTGCTCTACCCCACGGATCGCCGGCGACCCCTCCCGCCGCCGCACTGCACGCGAACGGGGTCCTCAGCCGCGCCCCCGGCCCTGGGCGGGCGTGCGCGAGGTGACGATGGGCTCGAGCAGCCGTCGCGGGGTGTTGATCACGCTGGAGACGGGATCGGCGTCCCGTCCCGACGGACGGTAGCCCGGTCCGGGTTCGGATCGGATGTCCTGGACCGGGACGACCGCGCCGCATTCCCGGCAGCGCCCGTCATGATCGAGGTGTCCCCCGTCGAGGTCGTGGCTCAGGAGGCGCTTGACGCCGTTCGGGGAGTAGAAGGACTCCCCCCAGTTCATCAGGGAGTGCACGACCGGCCACAGGGCGATGCCCTTGTCGGTCAGCCGGTACTCGACGCCGCCCGCCGCGTCGTCCTCGCGCGAGAGCACGCCTTCCTGCACCAGCGCCTTGAGCCGGCTGGTCAACACGGCGCGCGGGATGCCGAGCTGGGTGGCGAAGTCCCCGAACCGCCGCACCCCGTAGAACGCGTCGCGGACGATCAGCAGCGTCCACCGTTCTCCGACGACTTCCAACGTGCGCGCAAGGGGGCAGTTCCCGTCGGCATAGGTGTTGGGGAGGGTCATGCCCTCGATCCTACCAGGGCGGTTCACTCACCGAACCGAGCGGTGTTACGGTGGGGACAGGAGGCGGTTCAGTCACTGAACCACCCGCTGCGCGGCTGCCCGGCCACCCGGCTGCCCGCATTGATCTTGGGAGCGTTTCCGCATGTACCAGTTCCTCGTCTCCTTCACCGTCCGGCCCGAGCACCGCGACGACTTCGTACGGGCGGCCCGCAAGGCGGCACGGGACTCCCTCGCCAACGAACCCGGCTCCCACCGGTTCGAGGTCATCGCCGACGAGGAGGACCCCGACGTCTTCTACCTCAACGAGGTCTACGCGGACGTCGAGGCCTTCAACGTCCACGCCGGCGGACCGTACTTCGCGGAGTTCTTCGCCGCGGCCGGCGGTTACGCCCAGGGCCCGACGTGGCTCATGAGGGGCAACCACGTCGGCGACACGGCGTCCGCGTGACCCGGGGCGAGCGGGACACGACGGCGCCCGGCGGCGCGACACGAACGCGCCGGTACGTTCTCGCCGAGCGGCCCGCCTCACCGGTCGGCCCGCTGCGTGAAGGCGTCCTGCGCTACGAGGAGGACGTGCCCGTGCCGGAGCTCGGGGCCGGACAGGTACGGGTGGGGGTCGAGTGGATCTCGCTGGACCCCGCCACCCGGAGCTGGATGAACGACACCCCGGGCTCCCTGCCGCCCTCCCCCCTGGGTGAGGTCATGCGCGCGCTGGGTGCGGGCACGGTGGGCGCGTCCAGGCACCCGGACTTCGCCGTCGGGGATCGGGCCTGCGGGCTGCTCGGGCTGCAGGAGGACGCCGTCGTGGAGGGCGCCGTCCTGCGGCGCGTCCCGGACGGGGTGCCCCTGCAGGCCTCGCTGAACACCCTGGGCATCGCGGGACAGACCGCCTGGCTGGGGCTGCGCGACATCGGGCGGCCCCGGCGGGGCGAGACCGTCGTCGTCACCGCGGCGGCCGGCGCCGTCGGATCGGTCGCCGTCCAGCTCGCGGTCGCCGCCGGCGCGCGGGTGGTCGGTGTCGCCGGCACACCCGAGAAGTGCGCGTGGGTACGGGAGATCGGTGCCGCGGAGTGCGTCGACCACCAGGCGGAGGACGTGTCGTCGGCCTGTGCGCGCCTGTGCCCCGACGGGGTCGACGTCGTGTTCGACAACGTCGGCGGGGCGACGCTCGACGCCCTCCTCCCGCACCTGGCGGCCGACGCCCGGGTCGTCCTGTGCGGGGCGATCTCCCGCCACCAGGGCGGAAGCGGCCCGGATCCCCTGCACAACTGGTTCCACCTGCTGCCCGCCAGGGCCCGGATGCAGGGCTTCATCTACATGGACCACCAGGACCGTTTCGACGAGATCGAAGCCGACCTGCTGCCCCGGGTGCGCCGGGGCGAGCTGCGCAGCCGCGAGCACGTGGTCGAAGGACTGACGGCGGCACCGGCGGCCCTGCACACCCTCTTCGACGGCACGAACACCGGCAAGCTCCTCGTGCGCGTCGCCCGTTCCTGACCCGTGCCCGCCGTACACGGGCCGCCCGGTGGGGCCCGGCAGGCATCACCACACGAAAGAGGAGTCGCAGCATGTCGTCCGTACTCATCACCGGAGCGTCCAAGGGCATCGGCCGGGCCGTCGCCGTGGAACTGGCGGCCCGTGGGCACCGTGTGATCGCCACCGCCCGACGCCCGGAGGCGCTGGCGGACCTTCCCGTCGACCGGCGCCTGCGCCTGGACGTCACCGATCAGGAGAGCGTCGACCGGGCCGTGCGCGACGCCGGAGACGTCGACGTGCTCGTCAGCAACGCGGGGGAGACCGTGCGCGCGCCCCTGGAGAGCATCCCGCTCCCGGAGGTCGAGCGGCTCTTCCGGCTCAACACGGTGGGTGCGTTGCGGGTGGCGCAGGCCGTGCTGCCCGCGATGCGCGAGAGGGGCGCGGGCCGGCTCGTCTTCGTCTCCAGCATCCAGGGGCGTCTGGTGCTGCCGATGATCGGTGCGTACGGCGCGAGCAAGTGGGCGCTGGAGGCGCTGGCCGAGACCCTCGCCATCGAGGCGGGCCACTTCGGGGTCAAGGTGAGTGTCGTGCAGCCCGGCGCCGTCTCCACCGGTGGCGGCGCGCGGGCGAAGGTGTTCCTCAAGGAGGGCGACCCGTACACCCCGCTCTACGAGGCCCTGCCCGCCCTCCGGGGCGAGGTCATCACCCCCGAGGAGGTGGCCGCGGCGGTGGCCGACACGATCGAACGGCCCGCGCCCCCGCTGCGCGTGCCGGTCGGCGCCCCCGCCGAGCAGGTCCTGCGCGCCCGCAAGGACGCCCCGGAGGCCGAGCCCTTCCTCGCGGCGCGGATCGACTGGTGACCCGGCCCGTCCCCGGCCTCTGGCCACCGGGGGCGAGGCCCCCATCGGGCCCCGGCGCCGGTCCTGGCTCGGCGGGCGTGCGGTGGACACGGAGTCCGTCGTCGAGGAGTTCGAACCCCTCTGCCGCGTCGGCCGGGGGAACGGGGAGTCCGCAAACCGAAGGTGCACGCGGTCTCGCGGCCATCGGCCATCGGCCCGGTCGGGATCGAGGAGGCGCCGGGCCGCGCGGCCGCCGGGCCGACGCACTGATCGCGGTCCCCGCTGGGCGGCACTCCCCCCGGGGAACCCCCGCGCTTCCTACCGGGTCGTCAGGCGGGGTCGGTCGCACGGCTCCGGGGCTGCGTGCGGTGCCAGGCGGCGGCGTACTCACGGGCCGCGGCACCGGGGTCGTCGGCCGCACAGATGCCGGACACGACGGCTGCCCCCGCCGCTCCGGCCTCGCGCAGGCGCGGCAGGTCGGCGGGCTCCACGCCGCCGATGGCCACGGCCGGCAGCGCGCTGAGCCGGGCGAGGCGGGCGAAGCCGTCGTGGCCGAGGGAGGGCGGCGCGTCCGCCTTGGTCCGGGTGGCGTGCAGCGCGCCGATGCCGACGTGGTGGACGCCCGCCGGGTCCCGTGCGGCGGCGAGCAGTTCGGCGGGGGTCGCGGCGCTCAGGCCCAGAACGGCGTCCGGGCCGATCAGTTCGCGTACGTCTGCCGGGGGCAGGTCCGACTGTCCCACGTGGACGCCCGTCACGTGGACGCCCCGGGCGCGGGCGGCCAGGAACACGTCCACGCGGTCGTTGACGATCAGCGCCACGCGCCGCGGGAGGACCGCCGCCACCTCCGTGACCGTGCGCAGGAAGTCACCGCCGTCGGCGTGCTTCTCGCGGATCTGCACCGCGGTGACGCCGCCCGCCACCGCCCGGGCGACGGTCTCGGCCACACCGCGGCCCCGGGCCCGGCACAGGGCCGCGTCCGTGACCAGGTAGACCGACAGATCGACCGGTGCCACCGTCACGACACCGCCGCCCGACCGGCGACGTCGGACTCCCGCAACGCGGCGAGCGCGTCCAGGAACTCCACGGCGAAACTGCCGGGCCCCGCGGCCTTCTGCGCGGCGAGTTCGGCGGCGACCGTGTACCCGGCGACGGCCGCCACCGTCGAGGCGAACCGGTCGTCGTCCACCGCCGCGTAGGCGGCCATCACGGCGCCCAGCGCGCAGCCGCCGCCCGTCACCCGGGTGAGCAGCGCGTCACCGTTGGCGACCCGCGCCACCCGCGTCCCGTCGGTGACGAGGTCCACGGGTCCGGAGACGGCCACCACGCCACCGGTCGCGCCGGCCAGGTCCCGTGCCGCTTCCCCGGCCGCATCGACACCGTCGGAGGAGTCCACCCCGCGGCCGCCGCCGCCCGCCCCCGCCAGCGCGATGATCTCCGAGGCGTTGCCCCGTACGACCGTCGGCCGCAGTTCCAGGAGCTCGCGCGCCAGCGCGGTACGCACCGGGAGCGCGCCGACCGCCACGGGGTCGAGCACCCAGGGAGTGCCGGCCGCGGTGGCGGCCCGCGCCGCCTCGACCATGGCGGAGCGCTGCTCGGCGTGCGGGGTGCCGAGGTTGACCAGGACCCCCGAGGCGACCCCGGCGAACGGTCCGGCCTCCCCCGGGATGTCGACCATGGCCGGTGCCGCGCCCAGCGCCAGCAGGACGTTGGCGGTGAACCCCGTCACCACCGAGTTGGTCAGGCACTGCACGAGCGGGGAGTGGTCCCGCACCCGAGAGAGCGCCTGCGCGGCGAGGGCGGCGTGATCGGCGGAGGTCGGGGACATACGGACTCGCTCCTCGGGTGACGGACGGTGTGTGCGGTCGCCCGCGGCCGGTGCCGTACGGCCGGGGCACGGACGGACCGGGGCGCGGGCGCGGCGGCTCAGGGCCGCGGGCGGTGGCGCAGACGCAGCGGGGTGTACACCGCGAGGGCCACGAGGAACGCCACGTAGTACGAGAGGTCGGCGCCGTGCAGGGCCTCCGCCACCGGGCCGACGTACAGGGTGGTGTCCATGAACGGCACGGCGGCGGCGAAGGCGGCCACGAAAGCGACCCCGGCGGGCCAGCCGGGCTGCGGCCGGCCGGTCTCGGCGGCGAGGTCGATCTCGGCGCCCCCGCGTGCCCGGGCCCGGGCGAACCAGTCGACGACGACGATGGCCACGAAGCCGGGGATCCAGTAGCCGACGAACAGCAGCACGTTCTGGAAGCGGGCGGTGGTGTCGGCGGCGTGCATCCACAGCACCAGGGGGAAACCCAGCACGGCGGCGAAGGCGGCCGCCGCCGGGCGCGGCACACGCACACCGACCGTCTGCAGGGCCAGGGATCCGCTGTAGTCGTTCATGGCGTTGCTGCACAGCGCGGCCAGGGCGACGGCGAGCAGTCCGAACGCCCCGAGCGGCCCACCGCCCAGCAGTTCGGCCACGCCTGCGGCGGTCTGGTCGGTCAGGACGGACGCGCCCCACAGCCCGAGCGCCTGGACGGCCACGAAGGACACCACCAGGCCCGCCAGGGTGAACCAGAACATGCGCGAGCGGGAGGTGTTCCGCGGCAGGTAGCGGCTGAAGTCGCTGGCGTACGGGGCCCAGGACAGGGTCAGGCTCAACGCGATGGTGCTGGTCAGGACGAACGCACCGCCCCGGTCGGCGCCGTGGGCCGAGCCGGTGGCGGCGGGGTCGACGCCGTCGAGCAGCTTCCAGGCGATCAGCGCGAAGGCCGCGGCGAGCACGAAGGTCATGACGATCTGCAGCCGGTGGATGGCCTCGTAGCCCAGGACTCCGAGGGCGCCCTGCGCGACCATCATCACCAGGACCCCGACCCAGAAGGGCAGACCGCACAGCCGGGCCAGCGCGTCACCGCCGAAGAGCCCGATCAGCGCGTCCCAGGCGACCGAGGACAGCCACTGCAGGACACCGGGCACCGCGACGGCCCGGCCGAAGGCGAGCCGGGCCAGCGGGAGCTGCCCGGCGCCGGTCCGGCTCCCCCAGGTGCCCAGGTAGGCGGTGGGCACGGCGCCGATCACGGTGCCGAGCACCACGGCCGCGAGCGCGGTGGCGAAGTCCAGGCCCAGGGCGATGCCGATGGTGCCGGTGAACACACCGGTCATGGTCAGGTTGGGCGCGAACCACACGGTGAACAGGCGCCCCGGCCCTCCGTAGCGGTTGCTCTCGGGAACCGGTTGTATGCCGTGTGCTTCGATCCGGAGATCGCCCGCGGCGGCGGGCATCCGGCCGTCGAAGACTGTGGGCCGGCCGTCTGCGGGCAGACCGCCGGAAACATGCGCCAATGGCATGGAGACATCCCTCCGCCAGTACGAACTGGTTCAGGTTCGACGGGTGTGATCTCAGCCCCGGTGGGGCACCCCGTGTCCGGTACGAGGGACAGGGTAACCCGACGGCGCCGGCCCGCGGGGACGGCCCCCACCTCGGCCTTCGCGGGTGCGTCGGGTGGCGTCGGGAGTCGTCGGTGCCGCGGATCGGGGGGCGCGTGCGCGGGGGATGTCGTGGCGTGGCGGCCGGCACCGAGGGGGAACGACCACCCGGCGCGCCCCGCTCGGCGGGGCGGATCCTTTGACGGGACGTCAGTGCCCGGCTCGGAAAGGCCTGTTGCGGTCCGGTGCGCAGGTCAGATGCGGACGCCGAACTGGAACGGCATGTTGTTGATGGACTCGTACCGCACGAACGTGCCGGTGCGCGGCGCGTGCAGGACCATGCCGTTGCCCGCGTAGAGGCCGACGTGGTGCAGGTCGCCGTAGAAGAGCACGAGGTCGCCGGGCATCAGCTGGCTCATCGACAGCCGCGTGCCGGCGTTGGCCTGCCCCTGCGAGGGCCGCGGTATGTAGGTGCCGGCCTGGGCGTAGGCCCAGGAGGTGAGGCCGGAGCAGTCGAAGGAGCCCGGACCGGACGCACCGAAGACGTACGGCGAGCCGAGCTTGGTCTTCGCGGCGGCGAGGGCGGCGGCGGCCAGCGAGGAGGCGGGCGCGTCGTTGCCGAGGTCCACGCGCTCGTTGGAGCGGTCGGCGCGGCCGTCGGCGGCGGCCAGGGAGGCGCGCTGGGCGGCGGTCAGCGAGTTGAGCAGCTGCCGCGCCTCGGCGAGCTTCGCCTGGACTTCCTTCTTCTTCCTGCCCAGTTCGGTGCGGGTCTCGTCGAGCTCGCCGAGCTTGCTCGCGGCCTCCGCCTTCTGCTGGTCGAGGGCGCGCTTCTTCTCCGCGATCTGCCGGAGCGCCTCGGCCTGCTTGGTGCTCAGCTGGTCGAGGGCGGACGCCTTGTCGAGGTAGGTGTCCGGGTCGGAGGAGAGGAAGAGCTGGAGCGACGGGTCGATGCCGCCGCTGCGGTACTGGGCGCTGGCCAGGGTGCCCAGGTCGTCCCGGAGGTCGTTGAGCTCGGCCTGCCGGCGGGCCACCTCGTCCTGGACGTCCTCGACCTGCTTCTGCAGCCTCTCCTGCTTCTCCTTGGCGCCGTTGAACTTCTCGGTCGCCTGCTCCGCCTGCTCGTAGAGGCCGTCGACCTTGGCCTTGACGCTCTTGACGGACGGCTTGGCGGGAGCGGCCTGGGCCGCCTGCGCGGACAGGGCGACGGCTGCGGCGGCGGTCGCGGTGAGCACGGTGACACGTGTGCGGCCGGCCTGCTTGGGACGACGGTGGGACGCCACTGGCGCGAGCTCCTTCTTCCTCCAGCCGCCTGCCGCGCGCGCCGGGAACTGCGTTCCCGTCACCCGCACGGCATTTCGGATCGGCGGGACCTCCGCAGCCATCCGGAATGGATGATCGACCGGGCGGAGGTTCGGTGAATGACCTTAATCATCACCACGCGCGTGAATCAAACCCCTGACGGGAAAAGGCAGTCCACGCACCGTTTCTTTACCCGTCCCGGCACTTCCGTGCCCGTGTGGCGCAGGTCACACCTCGAAAAGTTGCCTCATATCCCGGCGGGTTTCAGCCGAATCCGGTTGGCACCCGTGCCGCATATCCCAATACCCAGAGGCGAATTCCCCGCATTCGGCGCGGCATGAATTGGCGATGCTTTTCCCGGGCCGCCACGGGCCCGCGTACCCGGGCGGCGGTGCCGCCGCCCGGGTACGGCCGGGTCAGGCGCGGGAGAAGAGCCCGATGCCTTCGGGGACCGGGCGCTCGGCGCCGCCGGTGGGGTGGTTCCGGACGACTGGCGCACCGGACACGGCGTCGCGGGTCACCAAGGTGGAGGAGCCGCCGCCGTCCAGGTTGACCCCGTCCTCGGCGCCCACGGCCTGGAAGACGTCCGCCAGTTCGGCGACCGTCAGCCCGGCGCCCGCCTCGGCGCTTCCGTCCAGCACGAGCAGGTTCAGCAGCCGGCCGCCGTCGCCGATCGCGGCCCCGGTCCTGGTCGCCACGGCCTTGGCGTCCAGGCCCGGCAGGGGGGCGCCGTCACGCAGGACGGGGTAGCCGCCGACGGCGAACTCCAGGCGCTTGCCGCTCGCGCTCCTCAACTTCTCCGAGACGCGGACGCGTTCGCCCACCTTGAGCGTACGCAGCTCCGCGGCCCCGGCCTCACGGCCGACCAGGACCACCGTGCCGGGTTCGATGGCGCCGGCGCCGATGGTGTCGGAGCCGAAGACCACTCGGCCGTCCCGCACGGTCACCTCGTAGGCGTCCGTGGTGCACGCGCCGGCGCGCAGGGTGTCGGTGCCGCACACGGCGCGCTGCCGTGACACCTCGCCCCACCGGGAGTCGAAGGCTCCGATGCCGCCCTCCGCGACGGCGTACTGGTTCAGCCCCTCGAGGTCGAACCGCTTGCCCTTGCGGGCCCGGACCGTGCCGTCGAGGGTGAGCTCGTCCAGCCGCGCCTTGTGGTCGTAGCCCACGCCGATGACGTCGCGGGTCGACGTGCCGGGCGGCAGTCCGGGGCCGAAGCGTTGGCCGTTCGGCACGGCCGCCTTCAGGGCCACGCCGTCGGAGACCGCCGGCCCGACCGCGGAACCGGTCGCCTGGACGCCGGGGTGCTGCGTCTCGTCGATGTTGAAGAAGTCGGCGTTGATTCCGGCCACCGCGCCCTGCGCCGCGACGAGCTGCGAGAGCTTGGCGCGGGCCGCGACCTTCCCCGGTGAGAGCAGGCCCACCGAGACGTGCCGGTCGCGCAGGTCGGCGGTGACCACGTGTCCGGTGACCGTGCCGTGCGACGCGGTCACCGAGAAGGACTGGTAGGTGATGCCGGGCGCGACCGTCACGCCGTCCGCCACCCGCACCCGCCCGACGGCGTCGGCCTGGCCGGCCCCCGCGCCGAGCATCATCATCGTCGTCGTCATCACCGCCGCCGCGGACACGGCTGCCGCGCGGACCCGACCGATCGGTCTCGTCATCTGATGTCCTGTCGTCTTGCGTGCATGACGCACGAGTACTGGCCGCAGCCATCAGAAAGGGCCCGGGGGAAGGGCTGGTGGCAGTTTCCTGACAGGTCGACGAATCCTGGCGGACCGGGGGCGGTCGTCCCGCCCGGCAGGGGGACGCCGAGTGGTTTTCGGGCACTCCGTTGTCCGCCGCCAAGCCCACGAACCGCCACGGGGAAGTCGGTTCAGGTCCTGTGCCGTTGAACTCGGGGCCACCGGCCCGGAAAGCGACGGCGCGCCACGGGGCAGCCCCACGCCCTGCGCCCGGACGAGAGCCGCATCCGTGAGGCGGACGAGGCCTGGGTACCGGTGATCACGCCGGACGGCCCCGCGGTGCTGGTGTGGTCCAACTCTGACTGAGCCCCGGCGAACGCCGGCTACGCGTTGAGGCCGTAGCGGACCTCGGTGCGGGCGGCGGTGAAACCCGCCCGTTCGTACAGACTCTGCCCGCCGGTCGGGCTGTCGGAGTCCACTTCGATGCTCGCCCGGTCGAAGCCGTCCGCCTGTGCGGAGCGCAGCGCGTGGCGGATGAGTGCACTCGCGACGCCCCGCTTGCGGTACGCACGGCGGGTCGCGAGGGTCATGACGTGGGCGTCACGGACGCCGGTCGCCTCGGTGTCCGCGTCCCACGAGAAGGTCAGCAGCATGCCGGCAGCGGTACCGCTGTCCGCGTCGCGCAGCAGGAAGCTGAGGCCGGGGCGGAAGGCCGGCCAGCCGAGTGAGGCGCGCCACTGCTCCTCCGACGCCGGGGACCCGCCCCAGCGGTCGAGGAAGGCCTCGTTCCTGATGGCGAGGAACTCGGCGTCGTTGTCGGCGGAATGGCCCTCGAAGACGAGGCCTTCCGGCGTCGGCACGTCGACGGCGGCGGCGCCGAGCGGATGCCGCAGGTGCGCGTACCAGCGCACGGGTGTCATGCCGGCGGCCCGGTAGCAGGCGAGCGCGCCGTCGTTGCGCGCGTTGTTCTGGACGTCGACGGCAAGTGGCAGGCCGGGGTGGTGGATCGCGTGCAGCGCCTTCGCACTCGCGATCCCCGCGGACAGCAGCTCCGCGCCGAGCCCGCGGCGCCTGCAGTCCGGGTGCACGCCTCCGCTGACCATCACCCGGTGCACCCCTGCCGCGAGCGGCCTGTGCGCGGCGGAGGAGTAACCGACCATGGTGTCCCCGTCGAAGACGCCGACCGTGCCACGGCCGAGGTCGAGCAGCGGGGCGTTGATCTGGTCGGCGGCGTCCTCCTCGGAGTAGTACTCACCGAAGGTGTCGACTACCTCGATCGCGTTGAGGAGTTGGGCCCGGGCGGCGGCGTCCGCCGGGGCGATCGGACGCCGGGTGAGACGCGCGAGGTCAGGGGTCACGGCCCGACCCTGGGCACCCCGGATCACGGCGTCATCCCGGTTTCCGTCACCGCCGCCCGCGCGACCACTACTCCGCTTGCAGGACGAAGAACAGGAAGCACAGGAACCGCGGCTTGGCCGCGAGGGCTTCGGGGAAGAGCTCGCGGGCGGCGGGGTCGGGGTCCGGCTCGCTGACGGCCGCGATGCGGAAGCCCGCCGCGGTGAAGGCGTCGGTCATCGCGTGGAGCGGCCGGTGCCAGAGGCTCATCAGGGCGGTCCGGTCCCCGAAGGTCCACTCGTCGGTCCAGTTGGTGGTGTCGAGGTAGTGGTGCTCGTCCCCCCGGCCGGCCTCGCGGTGCAAGGTGGCGATGACGAAGGGATGGTCGACGGACGCGATCAGCCGGCCGCCGGGCTTGAGCACGCGCCGCAACTCGGCCAGGGCGGGCCCCCAGTCCTCCAGGTAGTGCAGCACCAGGGACGCGACGACGTCGTCGAACGTGTCGTCGGCGTACGGGAGCGGGCTCCCGAGGTCGGCCAGCCGGAGGTCCGCCCCCGCACCGAGCCGGCGGCGCGCCAGCTCCAGCATCCCCTCGCTCACGTCGAAGCCGCTCACGACGGCGCCCCGGTCGCGCAGCGCCGCGGACAGGGGCCCGGCGCCGCATCCGGCGTCGAGGATGCGCCGCCCGGTGACGTCCCCGGCGAGGGCCAGCATCGCGGGGCGCTCGTAGTGGGCGTTGATGAGGTTGGTCTCGTTCTCACCGGAGTACGCCTCGGCGAAGCTGGTGTAGTCGTTGACCTTCGGCGGGTCGACGGTCACGGCGGTGCGCCCGGGGTGGCCCTCGTGCCCTTGCTGCTCGTCAGAAGTCACGGTGCGAGGGACGCCGCCCGCATCCGCGCGGTTCCTGGCCGGGCCCGGATCCGCGACCGGTCCCTGTCATCTCACGCGGGACCGCTGTCCGGTTCGGTGAGGCGCGCGGTGAGGAACATGCGCTCGGCCTCGTTGCCGGTCAGCTCCAGGGCCCGCCGGTACGCGGCCGCCGCTTCGTCCGAACGCCCGAGGCGCCGCAGCAGGTCCGCCTTCACGGCGGGCAGGTACTGGTACCCGGCGAGCCGGCCCTCCTGCTCCAGCGCCTCGACCTGGGCCAGCGCGACCGCCGGTCCGTGGGCCATCGACACCGGCACGGTCCGGTTCAGTGCGACGACCGGTGAGGGCCAGAGCGACAGCAGCCTGTCGTAGAGCGCCACGATCTGCGGCCAGTCCGTCTCCTCGTACGCCGGGGCTTCGGCGTACAGCGAGGCGATCGCCGCCTGCAGGAGGTAGCGTCCCGCGCGGCCACCGCGCAGCCCGGTCACGATCAGCTCGTGTGCCTCGGCCAGCGCGGTACGGTCCCACAGCGAGCGGTCCTGCTCGGCGAGGCGCAACAGCCGGCCGTCGGCGCCGGTCCGGGTGGCGCGTCGGGCGTCGGTGACCAGGAGCAGTGCCAGCAGCCCGCGGACCTCGGGCTCGTCGGGCATGAGGTTCCGCAGGGTGCGGGCCAGGTGCAGCGCGTGATCGGCCAGGTCGGTGCGCATGAGCGTCGGGCCCGAGGGGGCCGTGTGTCCGCTGGTGAACAGCAGGTGGAGTACGCCGAGCACGGCCGTGAGCCGGTCGGGCAACTCCGCCGGCCGTGGCACCCGGTAGGGAATGCGGGCGACGGAGATCTTCTTCTTCGCCCGGGTGATCCGCGCGGCCATCGTCCGTTCCGACACCAGCAGGGCCCGGGCGACGTCCGGTGTCGGCAGCCCGCACACCAACCGGAGCGTGAGCGCGAGTTGCGCCTCCGGGGCGAGGGCGGGATGGCAGCAGGTGAAGATGAGGCGCAGCCGTTCGTCGGGGACGGCGTCCTCCGGGTCCGGGGTGTCGCTCCCCCCGGGTCGGCCGAGCTCGTCCAGGGCGAGTTCGTCGACGGCCTCTTCGGGTTCGACCAGCAGGGGCAGCTTCGAGCGGAACGTCCGCTCGCGGCGGATCGCGTCCATCGCCCGGCGCTTGGCCGCCGTGGTGAGCCAGGCCGCGGGATTGCCCGGGATCCCGTCGCGTTCCCAGACCGACAGTGCCGCGGCGTACGCCTCCTGTACGCATTCCTCGGCCAGGTCCAGGTCGCGGGCGACGCGCACCGTCGCGGCGAGCACGAGGGCCCACTCGCTCCGGTGCGCGTCGGCGACCGTTCGTCCTGCGGTCGTCGCAGGCGTCATCGGGCGACGGGCGCGATGCCGCCGGCGACGGGCCGCACCTCGACACCGCCGCGACCCCACCGGACCGCCGGGTTGCGGCGCGCCAGTTCCAGGGCGGCGTCGAGGTCGGGAGCCTCGATCACAAGGAAGCCGGCGACGACTTCCTTGGAGTCGATGAAGGGGCCGTCGGTGACGACGTCCCCGCGCAGCGAGGTGGCGGTGTCGGCGGACCGCAGGGCGTACGCCGTGATCATGGCACCGGAGTCGACGAGGTCGTCGGCGTGCCGCTTGCTCGCCGCCTGCTGCTCGGGGGTGTAGTCGCCGGCCTCGGGGGCGTCGAAGATGAGGATCGCGTATTGCGCCACGAGGGGTCTCCTTGGTCGTGTGTCCGCTCGGTACGCCTCTACGTCGGACGGGCGGCGCTGATTCGACAGCACCGTACGCGAAACTTCCTCCGGCGCCCCGAGCCGGTTCCGGCAACCCCGGCGCGCGGCTACGACAGCGCCGATCCCGCCTTCCACTGTTCCCACGACATGTTCCAGCCGTTGAGCCCGTTGTCGGGGGCGATCGTGTGGTCGTGGGAGTGCTTGACGACGACCACGTCGCCGATGAGGGAGTTGGTGTAGAACCACGCCGCGTTCTGCCCGGGGTCGCCGCCGCCGCGGACGTCGTTGAGCCCCACGCAGCCGTGGCTCACGTTGGAGTGCCCGAAGACGGAGTCCGGTGCCCAGTAGTTGCCGTGGATGAAGGTGCCGGAGGTGGACAGCCGCATGGCGTGCGGGACGTCGGGGATGTCGTACTCCCCGGCGTAGCCGACCGTGGCGCCGTCCATGCGGGTGGTGATGAGCTTCTGCGAGATCACCATCTGCCCGTTGTACGTGGTGCTTCCCGGTGCCCCGGAGGTGATCGGGATCGTGCGGATGGTGGCGCCGTCGCGTTCGACCCGCATCCTGTGCGTGCCGGCGTCGACGGTGGAGACCTGGCGGCGGCCGACGGCGAAGCGGACGGTCCTGTCCTGGGTGCCGTACGCGTTCGCGGCGCCCTTCACGCCGTCCAGGCGCAGGCTCAGCGTGACGTGGCTGTGCGCCTTCCAGTACGTCTCGGGGCGCAGGTCCAGGCGCTGGTCGCCGAACCAGTGGCCGACGACCTCCTGGCCGCTGTCGCTGGTGACGCGTATGCCGCGTTCCACGGCCTCCTTGTCGGTGACCGGCTTGTTGAAGGTCAGCGAGACGGGCATGCCGACGCCGACGGTCGAGCCGTCCTCGGGGGTGAAGGTGCCGACGAGGCGGTCGTCCTTCGCGAGGGTGGTGAAGGACAGGGTGCGGGTCTGCTTGCCGCCCGCTTCGTCCGAGGCGTGGACGACGAGACGGTACGAGGTGCCGTAGGCCAGGGCGGCGTCCGGGGACCAGCGGTGGTGGTCGCCGGCCACGGTCCCGCGCACCGGCCGGCCGGCAGCGGTGGTGAGGGTGACGGACGAGATCGTGCCGCCGGAGACCTCGACGTCGCCCGCGCCGCGGACGGAGGCGTGCCGGTCGCCGTCGTCGGCGCCCGTGGTGAGCCGGAAGGCGGCCGCCGCGGCCCGGGGTTCGGACGAGGCGGCCTTGGCGGACGCCGTGCCGTGCGCGTCGGGAGTGGCGGCGGGCTCCTGGCCGGCGCAGGCGGTGAGCACCGAGGCCCCGACGACGGCGAGGGCGATCACGGTGAGGCGGGGAAGGGACGGCACGCTTGCTCCTGTGGGCCGCGGAGGTGTCATCGGGCGAGGGAGGCCGCGTCGCCCATGACGACGACGGGGTGGGCGGCGGGGTCCAGGGTCTGCAGCAACTGCTTCATGTGCGCCTTGGCGATGCTGACGCAGGCGTGGGTGGGGCCGCCGTGGTCGACGTGGATCCATATGCCGCTGCCGCGGTTCGGGCCCATGGGCTGGGCACCGTTCATGGGCGACGTACCGGGCTGCCGGTTGTAGTTGATGGCGATGACGTAGTCGAAGGAACCGGCGAGCGACTCACCCAGGAAGCCTCTGGCGTCGGTGGAGAACCCGTTGGAGCGGTGGTAGGTCAGCCTGGTGCCGGGGTCGGCCAGGAGTCCTCCCGCGTCGGTGAGACCGAACACCCCGATGGGGCTGTGCAGATCGCCCGCGTAGTGCTCGTCGGTCCAGCCCTTGTAGCCGTTGTGGGCGTCCCACACTGCTCCGGGACGCCAGCCGCCGTCGACGCGCTCGTAGAACACGACCTTCGACTTCGGGGACTTCTTGCCGGCTCCGGTGACCAGGACGACCTGCCGGGTGGCGGCCGGGATCCGCGCGAGGGTCTTGGGGCCGAGCCCCGGCAGCAGCTCGGGGTACTGCGGCTTCGGCGGGGCCGACGTCCGCGGCGCGGCGGGCGCGTCGGCAGGCTGCCCGGACGCCGGCGGCGCGGCGTCCTGGACGACCGCCGCCGTCTCGGGGGCCGGGGCGGGGTTCTTCTCGGGCAGGTGCTGGTAGGCGGCGATCCCCAGTGAGGAGACGACCACGGCGGCGGCCGCGGATATGTAGGGCCTGTGGAGGCGCATGGGCGCGGGCTTTCTCGGGAGGAAGGGAGTTCGGGGGGCAGACCCGTGGCGGGGCTCACGGATCCGTAGGACCGGGTGGTGACCGCGGGCGGTGCGGCACGTGTCGCGTGGCGGCCCGTGCCGTGGGGGCGGCCCGGGGCCGCGAGGGTGGTCTCACACCCGTTCAACCGGGCGGACGCCGGATCGGGTTGCCCGGCCGCCGGGGACGATCGGGGCCGGGGCGGCGTGGCCCGTGGGCAGGGTCGTACAAGCCCGTGGGCGGGGTCTTCGAGGCCCGCGGGCGCGGTCGTACATGCCCGTGGGCGGGGTCGTCGAGGCCGGTGGCCGCAGAGGGCGGCGCCGAGCAGCGGCCGGGCACGCCGGCCGTCGCCCGGGGATCCGCGACGTCGCGTCAGCGGCGGATCCCCGGGGCCGTGGGGCGGGGCTCGCGGGGGCGAGTCACCGGCGTGCGTGTGCCGTCCGGGCCGCGTCGCGCGGCCCCAGGGTCACTTGCGGGCGTTCTTCGGCACGGTGATCTGTTGCTCGCCCCAGCTCATCCGGGTGGTCGCGTTGTAGTTCACCGTCGTGCCGGCGGCGAGTCCGGCCGCCGCGGCCCGGGCGGACGGCGTGACCAGCACGAGTTCGTCGCTGAGCATGGCGCCGGTGGCCGGGTCGACGATCAGCCGCTGCCGTGTGGTCCCCAGCGGTCCGCGGTAGGTGACGGGGAAGTCGACGGCCACGCCTTCACGGCCGAGGGGGTCGGCGACTCCCCCGGTGACCTTGACCCCGGGCAGTTCCGCCATCACCCGGTACGCGGCCGCCCGGACACCGGGCTTCACGGGCATGGTGGCGAGGTTGCCCGCCTGGCGCAGCATCCAGGAGGTGCGGCCGGAGCCGCCGGTGTCGGCGCCGTTGTCCTGCGCGTACAGCCGCTCCAGGTAACGGCGCAGCTCCCCGCTGGTGGCGGGCAGTGCGCGCAGGTCCTTGTAGGTGACGTTGCGGGGACCGACGGCGTAGATCTTGTCGTCGACGTTGGTCCGCATGACCATCGGGGGCCGGGTGCCCATCGTGTAGGCGATCTTGCCGGTTCCGGTCGCCTTGCCGATCTCGGCCGACACGGTGCCCGGGGAGCCCGCGGCGCGCCAGCGGGCCTCGTCCTCGTCGGTCAGGGGCGCGGTCACGGCGTCCAGACCGGAGACCATCAGGCTCCCGGTGCCCGGGCGCACGCCCACCGACCACTCCTCGGTGGAGGAGCTGCGCACGGCGAACAGGTGCCCCTCCTCGCCGCCGACGTCCACGTTCTGCGAGCGGGTGGTGGTCTGCCAGTACGTTCCCTCGGCGGCCGAGACCTCCGCCTGCCGGGCCGCGCTGAGCAGCTGGATGTGGCCGTCGACGCGGAGGTCGGCGCCGTCGTCCGGTGCGCTCGTCACGGCGGCGGACGGCGGCTGTGCGGCCGGCCGGCCGGCGGGCTGCTGCCCGTCGAGGGTGCTCACGACCACGACGGACGCCGCCGCGGCCGCGATCGCCACGGCTCCCACCGGGCGGAACACGCTCCTGCGGCGGGGGGCGAGGAAGCGTGCCGCGGGGCCGTCCGTCGCCCCGGCGGTGATGCGTGCCAGGTCCTGGCGCTGCCGCACGGGGTCCACCAGCCGGGACGGGTCCAGTTCCTCGGGTCGCGCGTCGGCGAGCACCTTCAGGACGTCTGGCCGCCCGGACGGCTCGGGGGTCTTCTTCACGCGGGTGCTCCTTCGCGGTGGGTGGGGTACGGGGCGTCTGCGGGAGGTGCGGGCGCGGGCTCCGTCCCGGGGGGCGGGCGCTCCGTCGCGGAAGGTGCGGGCGGGTGTTCCGTCGCCGGGGTCGCCCCCAGGGCCTTCTCCAGCCGGCGGCGGGCCCGGTACAGCCGGACGGTGAGCGTCGCGGTGCTGCAGTCCAGGACCTGTGCGGCCTCCTTGGCGCTCAGCCCGTGCCACGCGATCAGCGTGAGCAGTTCCCGGTCGGCCTCCGGCAGACCCGCGAGGGCCTGCAGCGCGTCGTGCCGGCCCGCGACCTCGGCCGCGACGTCACCGGCGGCGGCGCCGGCGCCGCTGCTGATGCGCCGTGCCTCCTCGGCGGCGAGGAGGTACTGGTGTGCGTCCCTGCGGCGCAGTTCGCGCACCAGGTTGCGGGCCACACCCAGCAGCCACGGCAGGGCCGGGTCCGGGACGTCCCGCACCCGCCGCCAGGCGACGGTGAACGTCTCGCTGGCGATGTCCTCCCCTACCTGCCGACCGACCAGGCCGGTGGCGTAGGCAAGGACCCGCGGGTAGCACTCCTCGTAGACGTCCCGGAAGCGTTGGGCATGTGTCACGCGCCGTCCCCTCATCTCGCACTCTCACCATGGAGTGAGCGCGGCGGCCCGTTTCTTACACGCCGGGGCGGGAATTCCCGCGGATGTGGTCCACATCACGTCCGCGGAAGCTCCGGAGCTCCGGGCACGCGCCGGGCACGCGCCGGGCGGGACGCCGGCGGGCTCGCCCGGCGGTGCTGCGCGCAGGTCACCGGCGTACCGGCACCGGGAGAGCTTACGAAAGGCCGCCTCGGCGGCGTCACCCGCGGGGGGCGGCGGGCTGCGTACGGCCACGGCGTGGCGAGCGGGACGGATAGCAGGCGACGACGGACGGCCGCCGCCCCTGCGCGGGGCGGCGGCCGTCACGGTGGGCCGGTCAATGGGGCGCGGCCGCCGGCTCCAGCACGAAGACCGGGATCTCACGGTCGGTGTTCTTCTGGTACTCGGCGTAGTCGGGCCACGCCTCCACCGCGCGGTCCCACCACCGCGTCCGCTCCCCCCCCGTGACCTCACGGGCCGTCATGTCCTGGCGCACGGGACCGTCCTGCAGTTCCACCCGGGGGTCGGCGACCATGTTGTGGTACCAGACCGGGTGCCTGGGGGCGCCGCCCTTGGACGCGACCACCGCGTAGCGGCCGTCGTGCTCCACGCGCATCAGCGGCGTCTTGCGGATCCTGCCGGACCTGGCGCCCAGCGTCGTCAGGACGATCACGGGCCTGCCGCGCAGCGTGGTCCCATCGGTCCCCCCGGAACCCTCGTACAGCTCGACCTGGTCACGGACCCACTGCTCGGGGCTCGGCTGGTACTCGCCCACCAAAGGCACGTCGTTCTCCCGTCTCGGCATACGGCATCGGCAACCTCGACATCCTCACGCACCTGCCGCCTTCCCGGTGGCAGACCCGCCACGCGCCGCCGGTCACCGGGCGGATTCCGGCGCCCTCGCGCCGTGTGCCGCTACCCGGGGTGCCCCGGCCCCTGCTCCCCCGCCGGGGGCAGCGACCGGATGGCCCGGCCGCTCACCTCGCCCGGTACGACGCGGATCCACAGGTCGCGCGTCCCCCCGGCCCAGGGTTCGCCGCCGGGCCGTCGGCCGAGGGCGTCCGAGACGGCGCTGTCGCCGATCGGCTCGGCGGTGCCCGTCACCAGGACGCTCCAGCCGAGACGGTGCTGCTCGTCGACGAAGTCGGCCTCGAAGGCGAGCTTGGTGCCGGGACCGACCGCGGCTGCGCCGGCCGGGTCCGTCCGGTAGACGACCGTGTTCCCGTCCACGAGGAAGTTGACGGGCAGCAGGACGGGGGCCTCGTCGCCCCGGCCCGCCGTGTGGGCCACGCGGCCGATGCCGTGCGTGCCCAGCCGTTCCCAGCACTCGCCCTCGGTCAGGCGCTGCAGCACCGGCCGGGTCGCGGGGCCGCCGCGTCCCGGCGGCGCCTCGCGGGGGCCCGCGGCCAGCTCCTCGTACGTCGTTCCCAGCACGTGGGCGACCCGCCGCAGGGCCGCGGCGTCGAACCGGGGGCCCAGCTCCTCGACCTGCCGCAGGTAGGCCGTCGACATCCCGGCCCGGACGGCGAGCTCCTCGCGGGACATGCCCAGCCGCTCCCGCCGCACGGCGATGCGGCCGGCCACGTCCTCGCCGTCGAAGGAGCCCGCTCCCGCCGCGCCGGCCTGGTCCTGACCACCCTGCACTCCGCTCACCTCCCGCGTCACGTCTCCCTTCAGCGCAGCAGACCCGCCGCCGCCCCGCCAGTCCGCAGCCGGCGGGTGCGGCCGGGCGGGCGCGGCCGGGCGGGCGCGGCCGGAGGTCAGGCGAGGGCCGGTTCGCGTGCGACGGCGGCGAGGCCTCCGGCGCGGGACAGCAGATGGACGCAGCCGGCGCACAGCAGGCCGGTCGCCGTCAGCGCGAGCCAGGGCAGCCAGGGCCTGTGGCCGCTGTCCGCGACGTCCCAGAGGGCGCCGGTGGCGAGGTTGCCCACGGTGATGCCCAGGCCGGAGACGGTGTTGTACCAGCCGTAGTGCGTGGCGACGAGGCGTTCTCCGGAGAGCGTGACGATGGTGTCCATCTCGAAGGGGTAGACCACCGCGCTGCCCACCGCGAGCACCGCGACCGCGATCACGAGCAGGGCGACCGCGACGACGGCGTTCGGCGTCCCGCCGGACGGGTCGGGGCTCGCGGCGAGGGGGGCGAAGGCCAGGCCCATGAGCAGGATCCCGCCGACGATCGCCTGCGGCCCGCTCCAGCGGGCCCGGACCCAGCCGGTGATGCGCAGCTGGCCGAGGACCGCCACGACGGCCGAGACGATGAACAGGCCGCTGGTCACGGCCTGTCCGCCGCTGCCCAGCAGCCGGTGGGCCTGCAGGGGCAGCGCCAGGTAGACCTGGAAGGTCAGCACGTAGGAGCCGATCATGGCCAGCGAGAACAGCATGAACGGCCGGTTGCCCAGCACCTGCCGCCAGGAGCCGAGGACGCCGGCCACCGCGCCGGGGCCGGTGCCGGAGGCGCTGCTGCTGCCGTTGCCGGGGTCGTCGGCCGGCCGCCGGTCGGGCAGGGCCCGGGATTGCAGGACGGTGAGCACCGCGAAGACGGCCGCGGCCGTCAGGCACACCGCCCGGAAGTCCCAGACGAGCAGGGCCAGGCCGACGAGCGGACCGATCAGGACGCCCGCCTGGTAGAAGACGTTGAACAGGGCGAAGCCCTCGACGCGCCGCTCGCCCGCCTCCACGGCCAGGTAGGCGCGGACCGCGGGGTTGAACAGCGCGCCCGCGAAGCCCGCGGCGGCCGAGGCGGCGACCAGCGCGGGCAGGGAGTCGACCAGGCCCAGCAGCGCGAAGCCCGCGGTGCGCAGGGTGCAGCCGATGACGATGGGTGTCTTGTAGCCGAAGCGGTCGGCGATGGTGCCGCCGAGCACGAACATGCCCTGCTGGGAGAAGTTCCGTACGCCCAGGACGAGGCCGACGGCCCAGGCGGCCAGGCCGAGGCCGCCGGCGAGGTGGTCGGCCAGGTAGGGCATGAGCATGAAGAAGCCCAGGTTGATGGCGAACTGGTTGGCCATCAGCAGCCGGGCCGGGGCGTCGAAGGAGCGGACCTGCCGCCACAGGCCCTTCACCGGGCGGCCTCGAAGGACGTGCCGTCGGGACGGAGGTCCGGCGCTCCGGCGAGCGGGTCCCGGACGGTGGTGCAGCGGGTCCAGCGGTCGACCACGGTCTCGCCCGGGTGGGCGATCTCCTCGGGCTCCTCGGACGGTTCGTGGTCCAGCAGGCCGTGGGACCGGCAGTACGGGTCGTCGAAGACGGTGCCGAGGTAGCGTTGCGGGCCGTCGGGGAAGACGGTCACGACCCGGGTCTCGGCCGGCAGCGTACGGGCCAGCCAGCGGGAGACCAGGGCGACCGCGCCCACGCTCCAGCCGCCGGTGGCGTAGTGGTCGCGCGCGAGGCGGCGGCAGGCCCACACCGCCTCCGCGGCGGCCACCCAGTGCACCTCGTCGAACGCCGGGTAGTCGACGTTGCGGGGGTGGATGCTGCTGCCCAGGCCGCGCATGAGCCGGGCGGCCGGCGGCTGGCCGAAGATCGTCGACCCGGTGGTGTCGACGCCGACCAGCCGCAGGTGCGGGAAGAACGCGCGCAGCGGGCCGCTGACCCCGGCCGAGTGCCCGCCGGTGCCCACGCTCGCGACGAGGACGTCGATGCGGCCGAGCTGGGCGACGAGTTCGTGGGCGAGGACGGCGTAGGCGGCGACGTTGTCCGGGTTGTGGTACTGGTCCGGGCACCATGCGGCCGGGTCCTCGGCCAGGAGTTCGCGCACCCGGTCGCGGCGGGCCTGCTGCCAGCCGCCGACGGGGTCCGGTGCGGTGACGGCCTCGACGGTCGCCCCGTAGGCGGTGAGCAGGGCGACCAGGGGCGGTTCCATGCCGGGGTCGGTGACCACCGTGACCGCGTGCCCGTGCACGGCGCCCGCGAGGGCCAGCCCGAGGCCGAGCGTGCCGCTGGTCGACTCCACGATCCGCGCGCCGGGCAGGAGTTCGCCGCGGGCGCGGGCGGCCTCGATCATGTACAGCGCGGAGCGGTCCTTGATGCCGCCGGGGTTGAAGCCCTCGAGCTTGGCCCAGAAGCCGCGGCCGTCGGGGACGAAGGGCGATCCGACCCACAGGACGGGTGTGTTGCCGACCAGTCCGGCCGGGGTGCGGCGCGGGGGCGCCGTGCCGGCCGGGAGTTCGGCCGGGGAGGCGGGTGTGCCGGGGTGGGGGAGGGTGCTCATACGTGTCTCTCCTGCGGCCGTCGCCGTGGCGCGGCCGCTGCTCGTACGGATCGAGGGGCGCGGGCGGCCAGGCCCTTCGCACGGTGCGGGGAGGGCGGGCCGGTGACCTGTCAGGTCCGCGATACGCAGAGCAGGCTCAGTGTTCCTGGGCCGGACCGTTGCGGGGCGCAAGGACGGCCGGCGCTTCCGGGGGCGGCGCGGGACGGGTGGGGCGCGGCTGCCGCGGCCGGCGGTACGCCCTCGGGGCCGGGGCCCGTGGGAGCGCCGGCGGGCCGGGGGCGGGGGTCGGGGAGCCGGTCGAGGGCGACCCCGCACAGCGCGTGGTGGTCGTCCCGCGGCCTGCCTCCGCGGGCCGCGTCCTGCCCGGGCGGCGCGGCGTCGTCCGCGGGCCGGCAGGCGGCCGGGGACGTCGGGGCGGCGGCGAGGGTGTCGTTGCCGGCGCGTTCCGGGCCGTGCGCGCAGGCCACCAGGTGGATGCCGGTGAACACGAGCGTGGCCAGGAGCAGGAGCACCCCGCGCGGGGAGACGCGCTGACCCGCTCGCCACATCATGCGACGCACAGTAGTCGATCAGTCACGTCACGCGGTGGACGGCCCGCTGCCGCGCGGCCGTGTCACCGGGCCGGCAGGTCGAGCACCCGGAAGCGGCCCGGGGGGACGGACCAGGTCCGGCCGCCGAGGCGGACCCGGACGGGTCCCGCCGCGGAGGCGGGAACCGCGATGCTGACGTGTTCCCCGTCGACGTGGACGCGGACGCCCCAGTGGCCCCGGTAGCGCACCGTGAAGGCGAACGTCGACAGCTGCGGCATCGGCACCGGATCGAGCCACAGGGCGTCGTCGCGGGCTTCCAGGCCGGTCAGGCCGCGCTGCACGAGGTCGAGGGTGCCGGCCATGGCCCCCAGGTGGATGCCTTCCTCGGTGGTGCCGCCCTGGACGTCGGTGACGTCGCCCAGCAGGGCCTCCTGGGCGCAGGACCAGGCGTCGGAACGGTCGGCGCGGACCAGCACCCAGGCGTGCACCAGTCCGCTGAGGGTGGATCCGTGGCTGGTGCGCCGCAGGTAGTAGTCGACCGTCGACCGCCATGTGGCGTCGTCCAGCGGGTACCCCAGGCGCTCGAAGACGCGCTGCAGTTCGGTGGGCGGGAAGAGGTAGCCCAGCATGAGCACGTCGGCCTGCTTGGAGGCCTGGTAGCGGTTGACGGAGTCCCCCTCCGACTCCAGGATCCGGTCCAGCCGGCGGATGTCGCCGTGCCGGGCGCGGCAGCCCTCCCAGTCCAGCTCCTCCAGCTCGCCGTAGCCGGCGAACTGGCTGATCACACCGGCGTGCCGGGGGACGTACAGCTTGCGCGAGACGTCCTCCCAGCGGTCCGTCTCCGCCGGCCCGAGGCCCGTGCGCTCGCGGAGTTCGTCGCGGCGCGGCGCCGGGAGGGCGCGCCACAGTTCCAGGGTGCGGTCCATCACCCAGGCGGCGGTGACGTTGGTGTAGGTGTTGTCGTCGACACCGGGTGTCGGGGAGCCCGGGTAGGCGTCGTGGTACTCGTCCGGTCCCACGACACCGCGGATGCGGTAGCGGCCGCCGTCCTCGCAGTCGGGGTCCCAGGTGGCCAGGCAGGCCCAGAAGCGGGCGATCTGCAGCAGCATCTCGGCGCCCTTGGTGTAGAGGAACTCCGTGTCGCCGGTGGCCTGGCCGTACCGCCAGACGTTGTAGGCCACGGCGGAGCCGACGTGGTGCTGGAGCCTGGTGTGGTCGGGCAGCCAGCGTCCCGAGCGCGGGTTGAGGTGGAGGGTCTGGGTCTCCTCCCGCCCGTCGCTGCCGCTCTGCCACGGGTACATGGCGCCGGTGCAGCCCACCTGTTCGGCCGCCCGGCACGCCTCCTCCAGACGGCGGTGGCGGTACTCCAGCAGCGACCGGGACACCTCGGGGAAGTGCAGGTCCAGGTAGGGCAGCACGAACAGCTCGTCCCAGAAGACGTGTCCGCGGTAGGCCTCTCCGTGCAGGCCCCTGGCGGGCACGCCCACGTCCAGCTCGGCGGTGTGCGGGGAGAGGGTCTGCAGGACGTGGAAGGCGTGCAGTCGCAGGATCCGTCCGGCCGCGCCGGGGACGTCCAGGCCTGCGCGGCGCCACAGCCGCTCCCACGCGGCGGCGTGCGAGTCGAGGAGGCCGGAGAAGTCCGGGGCCCGTTCGGCACGGTCGAGCGCGGCGTGCAGTGGGTCGCTGATGGCCCGGTCGCGGGACGTGTGCAGGGCGACGGTCTTCTCGACGACGGCCGGCCGGTGCGGCTCCACGGGGACGGTCAGCCGGTGGACGGCGGTGTGCTCCCCGGCCTCCAGTGACCGGGCGGCCGCCGGATGCGGGGTGGCGCGGGTGCGGGCGGCGAGCGCGACGGCCAGGTCGGAGACGGTCGTACGGCACCGCAGCCAGACCGTGTCGGGTGGCGAGGTCCCGGTCTGCGTTCCGGTGAGGTGACGTCCGTTCAGGTCCTGGTAGCGGGGGACGCCCGCGTTGTGGACGTCGCCGTCAAGCGCGGACTCCACCTCCACTTCCCCGGACCAGCCGCCCTCGGCGTGGAAGACGGTGCGCAGGGCGGCGAGGTGCGGGTCCTGCATGTGCACCAGCCTGGTCTGTTCGACGGCGAGGGTCCGCCCGCGCGAGTCACGCAGCCGGAACGTCCGGGTCAGGGTGGCGTGTTGGAGGTCGAGGAGCTGCCGGTGCTCGAGCAGTGTGCCGTCGTCGGGGGTGAACCACGTCCCACCTTCCCTGATCCTGAACCGCAGCGGCAGCCAGTTGGGCAGGTTGACCAGGTCCTCGTTCTCGACCTTCCGCCCGGCGACGGCCGAGTGGAGACGGTTGTAGCAGCCCGCGACGTAGGTGCCGGGGTAGTGGTGGGGACCGGCGACCGTCTCCGGGGCGGCGCCGCGGGTGGCGAAGTAGCCGTTGCCCAGGGTGCACAGCGCCTCGCGCAGGCGTTCCCGGGCGGGGTCGTAGCCCTCGTACGACCAGGTCCACTCCCCCATCGTCGCCCCTCTCCGGGATCCCGGGACCGGGTGCCGGGCCCGCGGCACGGCCCCGCCGGCGGCAGGAGGGCGTGCGGCGCTCCCTCCCGTCCAGTCTCCTCCGGATGCCCCCGCCCCGCCCGTGGGAGGCGGGGACCCGGGGAACGGGGGCGGGGTCGTCGCGCGGGGTCGTCGCGCGGGCGTCAGGGGACGCGGGCGACTCCGGCGTAGATCCCGCTGTCCTCGGGGGCCGGCGCCTGGGGTGGCCGGGACCACTCCGGGGCCGTCACCAGGCCGGGGGCGACCATGTCCAGCCCGTCGAAGAAGCGGGCGACCTCCGGGCGGGTGCGGAAGGCGAGGCGGATGCCGCCCCTGGCGTACTCGGCGGTGACCTGCGCCGCGAGCTCCGGCTGGAGGTCCGACGCGGCGTGCGACAGGACGAGGTGGCTGCCCGGGGCCAGGGCGGACAGCAGGGTGCGCACGATGGCGTGGGCGTCCTGTTCGCCGGGGACGAAGTGCAGCAGCGCGACGAGCGAGAGCGCGACGGGTCGTGTGAGGTCCAGGACGCCGCGGGCGTGCTCCACGATCTCCTCCGGCCGGCGGACGTCGGCCTGGAGGAAGTCCGTGACGCCTTCGGGGCGGCCGGCCAGCAGCGCCTGTGCGTGGTGCAGCACCAGGGGGTCGTTGTCGGTGTAGACGACCTTCGCCGCCGGCGTCACGCGCTGGACGATCTGGTGCAGGTTGGGTTCGGTGGGGATGCCCGAGCCGATGTCGAGGAACTGGTCGACGCCCTGCGCGGCGAGCCAGGCGGCGGCCCGCTGCATGAACTGCCGGTTCTGCCGCGCCGCGTCACGCGCCTCGGGCGGCAGTTTCCCGCCCACGGCCTCGTCGGCGGGGTAGTTGTCGCTGCCGCCCAGCAGCCAGTCGTAGACGCGTGCCGGGTGGGCCCGGCCGGTGTCGATCCGCGGAGGATGGGGGGTGCCGGTCGTCATGACGGACTCCGTCGCGCGAGGGGGGCCGGTCGTGCTGTCGGTCCCGGCAGTCTCGCACACCAACCGGCATGCAGACACGGGTACTTGGCGCGTACGGCCGGGTCCGCCCGGATCTTTGGACCCACAAATGGCGACATCTTCGGGCGCTCCCGAATTCACGCCACATCGGCGTGATCATTGATTTCCGCGCACAGCGGTCCCGTCGAAACTTTCGCGGAGGGCGGGACCCGCACCCTACCGCACGCCGCATTCCCTTGTTTCCGGCGAGTGAACTGCCCGGGCGCTCTTCCACACGTCGACCGGAGTGATATCCGTTGGGCATACCAGCAGGTGAGCGGGGTTCCTGAGCTCACGTCAGAATACGTCTCGGCAATCGACGCCATCCGCCTGGAAAACACAGAAGGCTACAGTCCGTTAGTGCGGAGTTCAAGTGCTTTACACGGCCTCTTCGTTGGTGATCAGATTCCTCCGATCATCCACTCTGGAGGGCAATGTGAGACCCCGTTTCCCCCGAAGATACGCAGCGGCGACAGCCACCGCTCTCGTCGCCGCACTCGTGAGCCCTGGAGCCGCGCACAGCGCTTCCCCCTCCGCGACGGACACCGCGGCATCCGCGGCGGCCACGGACCGACGCCCGCCCGCGACGGTCACGTTGATCACCGGCGACAAGGTGACGGTGGCTCAGGCACCCCAGGGCAACGCCCCGGCGGTGCAGGTCGAGCGCGCACCGGGGGCCACCGGCTCCGTGCGGGTCGCCACGGAGGGCGGGGACACCTATGTGTACCCGGACGAGGCGTTGGCGTACATCGCCGCCGGACGCCTCGACAAGCAGCTGTTCAACGTCACACAGCTGGTTGCCCAGGGCTACGACGACGGGCACCTGAGCGCGCTGCCCCTCATCGTCACGCGCGCCGAGGGCTCCGCCGCCCTCAAGGCCCGCGCCGAACTGCCCGGGGCGCGGACCACGCTCAGCCTTCGCTCCGTCGGCGGCGAGGCGGTACGCGCCGAGCGGTCGAAGGCCGCCGGCCTCTGGGCGGCGCTCACCGGCTCCGGACGGGACGGCGGGCAGTCGTCGGCGCGGCTGGCCCCGCAGCCCGAGGGCGCCGCGGCGGAGCCGCGCTTCTCGGCCGGCGTCGACCAGGTGTGGCTGGACGGCCGGGCGAAGGCGACGCTGGCCGACACCACGGCGCAGGTCGGCGCGCCCGCCGCCTGGGCCGCGGGCGGCACCGGGGCGGGGGTACGGGTCGCCGTCCTGGACAGCGGGGTGGACGCCGGCCATCCGGACCTGGTGGACCGCGTCGTGGCGACCCGCAGCTTCGTCGGGGGTGACGGCGTCGTCGACCGGAACGGGCACGGCACCCACACGGCGTCCACCGTCGCCGGCACCGGCGCCGCCTCGGACGGCAAGGAGCGGGGGGTCGCCCCCGGCGCCGACCTGGTCGTCGGCAAGGTCCTCGGCGACAACGGATCGGGGACCGTGTCCGGGATCATCGCCGGCATGGAGTGGGCGGTGCGGACCGAGCACGCCAAGGTCGTCAGCATGAGCCTGGGCGTCAGCGGCTGGCACACGCAGGACGATCCGATGAGCCAGGCCGTGAACCGGCTGAGCGCCGAGACCGGTGCGCTCTTCGTCGTCGCCGCGGGCAACGACGGGCCCGGGGCCTACAGCCTCGCCGCGCCGGGGACGGCCGACGCCGCGCTCACCGTGGGCGCGGTCGACGCGTCCGACCACCTCGCCGAGTTCTCCAGCGCCGGCCCGCGCATGAACGGCGACGCCCTCAAGCCCGACATGACCGCCCCCGGCGTGGACGTGCTGGCGGCGCGCTCGCAGTACATGGAGTGGGGCGAGGGCTACTACCGGGTCGACAGCGGCACCTCCATGGCCACGCCCCACGTCGCCGGGGCGGCCGTGCTGCTGGCGCAGAAGCACCCGCTCTGGACGGGGCAGCGGATCAAGGACGCCCTGATGGGCACCAGCGTCCCGACCCCCGGCTACAGCCCCTACCAGGCCGGGACCGGCCGGCTGGACGTGGCCGCCGCGTACACCGAGGACGCGGTCGTGGCGACCGGATCGGTCGACGCGGGGCTCGTCCGGTGGGCGCCCGGTGCGCAGCGGCCGCCGGTCAAGCGGAAGATCACCTACACCAACACCACCGCCCGCCCCGTCACGTTGCGGCTCTCCGTCGACCGCGGCGACTCCCCGGCGGGGGTGTTCGCGCTCTCCGGCGACCGGATAACGGTGCCCGCGAACGGCACGGCCACGGCCGAGGTCGTGGCGAACGCCCAGGGCCTGGCGGCGGGCCAGTACGCCGCGCTCGTCACCGCACGCCACGCGGGCGGTGAGCTGCACACGGCGGCGGGGATCTCCGTCGAGTCCGAGAAGCACGACCTGACGGTCCGGCTGAAGGACCGTGACGGCCGTCCCGTGAGCGGCGAGGTCGAGGTCAGGAGCGCGGACGGCACGTCCACCTACCTGTGGGTCCCCGACGGATCGCTCACCAGCCGCTGGGCGCCGGGCACCTACATGGTCTCGTCGCTGGCGGACGTACGGGGCCTGGCCGGACCCCACTCCCTCGGCCTCGCGGTGCTGACGGCCCCCGAGGTCGAGCTCACCGGCGACCGCGTCGTGGAACTGGACGCCTCCCGCGCCCGCCAGGTGAAGGTGGCGACGCCCCGGCCGACCGGCGTCGTGAGCAGCAGGATCGACCTGTACCGCTCCTTCACCTCCGCCACCCCCACGCCCGGCGACGCCAACGCGCTGCGCGAGCGGATCTGGCCCTCGGCCGTCTACGACAGCCTGTGGGCGCTGCCGACCAAGGACACGGTACGCAAGGGCAGTTTCGCCTTCACCACCCGCATCCGCGCCGAGCAGACGCCGCTGGCGATCACCTACCGGGGCCGGCACCTCGACGACGCCCTCGTGCAGCCCGGCTCCCGGCCGATGCGGGACGGCACCTCGCACCTGGACGCCGTCTTCGCCGGCACCGGCTCACAGGCCGAGTACGCCGGGGTGTCCGCACGCGGCCGGGCCGTGGTGGTCCGCGGCAGCGACGCCGTGGCCCCCGCCGACCAGGCGGCCGCGGCGCACGCCGCCGGCGCGGCGCTGCTCGTGGTCGTCAACGACCGCGAGGGGCGCAAGAGCGACTGGTACGGGGAACCGGACCAGGTGACGTCCGGACAGGTCCCGGTCGCGTCCCTGACCCTGGACGAGGGCGAGGAGCTGATCCGGGAGATCGCCGGAGCGGGCGGGAAGGCCGTACGGCTCGCCGTCGAGGCGCATCCCGCGCCGGCGTACCTGTACGACCTGGTCGACCAGCACCTCGGCAAGGTGCCCGCGGACCCGTCGGCCAGGACGGACGCCCGGAGTCTCGCCCGCGTCGACGTCGACTTCACCCCGCCCCCGGGGCGGCGGGTCTTCGAGTCGCGGCTGGACTTCCCCTCCTACGACTACCCGCCGTACAAGGGGTTCTCGCCCAACGCGCTCCCGGCCGAGACGGCCGCCCCCGGGCGCCGCACCGAGTGGGTCACCGCGGGCGTCCAGTGGCAGCAGAACGCCGCGCTGGACGGCTGGGGCAGTTCGTCCACCGACCTGGTGACCTACCGGCCGGGCAGCGTGCACAAGGACCGCTGGTACGGGCCGATCACGCGGCCCCGCATGATCACCTCCGATCTCCCCTACCGCGGCGAGAACGCGATGAGCGCCTACATCCAGGGCTTCGGCGACGCGGGTTCGGCGCACAGCGGCGGATCGGGCATGTACCAGGCGATCTCGTTCTACCAGGGCGACCGGGAGCTGTCCCGGATGGAGGGCTACCCCTGGTTCGGCGTCGGTGACCTGGCGCCGGAGCCGCTCCCCTACCGGCTGGTCGTCGACACCAAGGGCGACCCCGGGCTCAGCCCGTACTCGACCGCCACCCGCACCGAGTGGCGCTTCACCTCCGGCGCACCGGAGGACGTACAGGCCGTCCCCCTGGTGCAGTTGGACTACGGCACGGAGCTGGACGCCGAGGGCAGGGCGGAGCGCGGGTCGGAACTCGCCGTCACCCCGGTGGTCCTCGGGAGCTCGGCCGCGGCGGACGCGGTCTCCTCCGTCCGGCTCGACGTCTCCTACGACGACGGGGTCACCTGGCTGCGGCAGGGACTGAAGGAGAAGAAGGGAACCTGGCGCGCGGCTCTCGACGCGCCGGGCCGCGCCGGCTACGTGTCGATCCGCGTCACCGCGGAGCAGCGCAACGGCGGCGGCGTCACCCAGACCGTCACCCGGGCCTTCGGCCTGAAGTGACGTCCTGACGGGCCGGTGCCCGGCACGACCACGTGCCGGACACCGGCCTTTCGCATGCCCGAAGCCAGCGATCTTGCGTAGAGCACTCAATAAATTGCGTTGTGTTCGCGGACGCGATGCACCGAAGCCGCGCCCCGGCCGAGCACCTTGGCGGATCTGCCAGGATCGACGCCGCCACCGCGCACGCTCCGTCGTACGCAAGCGCTCCGCAAGCGACGCAAGCGCCAGCGGATGCCAACTGCGCCTGGATTACAAGCTGTTGACAAATCCGAGACGCCCGAGAAACCTAATGACGCGCTTTCCGCAAGAAGTTGACTGCCTGACTCAATTGGCGTGCATGGCCGGCTCTCCCGACGGAGCGGCCCTCCCCGGTCACTCCTTCCCCTGCTCCCGCTGCACCTCGCGCTCTCCCCGGTTCCTCCTCGCCCGCCGCCTGCCGCGCGCCCCGCCCCCCACGGAATAGAGGACCCCATGCGTTGGAGACCCCTCGGCCGACGGTCGCTGTCCGCCGCCGCCCTGGCCGGGCTCACGACCCTCGCGCTGCTGCCGCTGTCCGCCCCCGCGGCGGCTGCCCCCACCGCCTCGGACGTCGCCGCCGCCGACGTCAACCTCGCCCTGGGCCGCCCCGCGACCGCGGGCGGCTCCCACGGCGAGTACCCGGCCGGGAACACCACCGACGGCACCCAGGCCTCCTACTGGGAGGGCCCGGCCGGCTCCTTCCCCCAGTGGGTGCAGGTCGACCTCGGCGCGACCCGCGGCGTCGACCGGATCGTGCTGAAGCTGCCCTCCGGATGGGAGACCCGGACCGAGACGCTGTCCCTGCAGGGCAGCACCAACGGCACCTCGTTCAGCACGCTCGCCGCCTCGGCGGGGCGGGTGTTCAACCCGGCGCAGGCCAACACCGTCGCGGTGGACCTGGCATCGCCCGCCGACGCCCGCTACGTCCGCGTGAACGTCACCGGCAACACCGGCTGGAACGCCGCCCAGTTGTCGGAGCTGGAGGTGTACGGCGAGGACGGCGGCCCGACCGACCCGCCGCCCACCGGCACCAACCTGGCGCGCAACAAGCCCGTCGAGGCGACCTCCTCGGTGCAGAACTTCGTCGCAGCCAACGCCACCGACGACTCCACGTCCACCTACTGGGAGGCGGCCGGCCACCCGGCGGACCTCACCGTCAAGCTCGGCTCGGCCGCGGACGTCACCGGCGTCGTGGTCAAGCTCAACCCCGACCCGGCGTGGGGGGCCCGCACCCAGGCCGTCCAGGTGCTGGGCCGCGCGCCGTCCGGGACCGGATTCACCTCGCTGCGCGACCGCGCCGACTACTCCTTCAGCCCCGGCACGGGCAACGCGGTGACCATCCCGGTCAGCGGGCGCTGGGAGGACGTACGGCTGCGGTTCTTCGCCAACTCCGGCGCGCCCGGCGGTCAGGTCGCGGAGTTCCAGGTCGTCGGCACCGCCGCGCCCGCTCCCGACCTCACCGTCACGGGTCTGAGCTGGTCGCCGGCGACCCCGTCCGAGCGGGACGCGGTCACCGTGAACACCGGGGTCCGCAACGCGGGCACCGCGCGCTCCGCGGCGACGACCGTGGACGTGAGCGTGGAGGGCACGGTCGCCGGGTCCGCCGCGGTGCCCGCCCTCGACCCGGGCGAGTCCGCCACGGTCGCCGTCGCCACCGGCACCCGCGCGGCCGGCAGCTACGCGGTCTCCGCGGTCGTCGACCCGCGCAACACGGTGGCCGAGCTGGACGACAGCAACAACAGCCGCAACGCCGCGGACCGGCTGGTCGTCAGCCAGGCCCCGGGGCCGGACCTCGAGGTCACCGGCATCACCACCAACCCGTCCAATCCGGCCGTGGGTTCGTCCGTCTCCTTCACCGTCGCCGTGCACAACCGCGGTACGACGGCCGCGGCGGCGGGTTCGGTGACCCGGCTGCAGGCCGGCTCCACCACGCTGAACGGCACAACCGGCCAGGTCGCGGCGGGCGCGACGGTGAACGTGGCGATCAGCGGCACCTGGACGGCGACCGCCGGCGGCGCCACCCTCACGGCCACCGCGGACGCCACCGGCGTGGTCGCCGAGACCAACGAGAACAACAACGTGCTGGCCAAGCCCCTCGTCGTCGGGCGCGGCGCGGCCGTGCCGTACACCGAGTACGAGGCGGAGAACGGCCGCTACCAGGGCACCCTGCTCACGGCGGACGCCAAGCGGACCTTCGGGCACACCAACTTCGCCACCGAGTCCTCCGGCCGCAGGTCCGTCCGCCTCGACTCCGGCGGCCAGTACGTCGAGTTCACCTCCACCACGCCCACCAACTCCATCGTGGTGCGCAACTCCGTCCCCGACGCCCCGGGCGGCGGCGGATCGGACGCCACGATCAGCCTCTACGCCGACGGCACGTTCGTGCAGAAGCTGTCCCTGTCCTCCAAGCACAGCTGGCTGTACGGCAGCACCGACGACCCGGAGGGGCTCACCAACCGGCCCGGCGGCGACGCACGGCGGCTGTTCGACGAGTCGCACGCGCTGCTGTCCCGCAGCTACCCGCAGGGCACCACCTTCCGCCTGCAGCGTGACGCGGGCGACTCGGCGGCCTACTACGTCATCGACCTGATCGACCTGGAGCAGGTCGCCGCCCCGCTGAGCAAGCCGGCCAACTGCACGTCGATCACCGAGTACGGGGCCGTCCCCGGCGACGGGCTCGACGACACCGACGCCATCCAGCGGGCGGTCACCGCCGACCAGAACGGCCAGATCGCCTGCGTGTGGATCCCGGCCGGGCAGTGGCGCCAGGAGCAGAAGATCCTCACCGACGACCCGCTCAACCGCGGCCAGTACAACCAGGTCGGCATCAGGGACGTCACCATCCGCGGCGCGGGCATGTGGCACTCCCAGCTCTACACCCTGACCCCGCCGCAGAACGCGGGCGGCATCAACCATCCGCACGAGGGCAACTTCGGCTTCGACATCGACGACAACACCCAGATCTCCGACATCGCCATCTTCGGCTCGGGCACGATCCGCGGCGGCGACGGCAACGCCGAGGGCGGCGTCGGCCTCAACGGGCGCTTCGGCAAGGACACGAAGATCACCAACGTGTGGATCGAGCACGCCAACGTGGGCGTCTGGGCCGGCCGCGACTACTCCAACATCCCCGAGCTGTGGGGCCCCGGCGACGGGCTGGAGTTCTCCGGGGTGCGGATCCGCGACACCTACGCCGACGGCATCAACTTCGCCAACGGCACCCGCAACTCCACCGTGTTCAACTCCTCCTTCCGCAACACCGGCGACGACGCGCTGGCGGTCTGGGCCAGCAAGTACGTCAAGGACACCTCCGTCGACGTCGGCCACGACAACCACTTCAGGAACAACACCGTCCAACTGCCCTGGCGCGCCAACGGCATCGCGGTCTACGGCGGCTACGGCAACACCATCGAGAACAACATCGTCTCCGACACGATGAACTACCCGGGCATCATGCTCGCCACCGACCACGACCCGATCCCGTTCTCCGGGCAGACGCTCATCTCGGGCAACGCCCTGTACCGGACCGGCGGCGCGTTCTGGGGCGAGGCGCAGGAGTTCGGCGCCATCACGCTCTTCGCCCAGGGCACGGACATCCCGGGCGTGACCATCCGGGACACCGAGATCCACGACTCGACCTACGACGGCATCCAGTTCAAGACCGGCGGCGGCACGATGCCCGGCGTCAAGGTCACCGACGTCCGCATCGACAACTCCGTGAACGGCTCCGGCATCCTCGCGATGAGCGGCGCCCGCGGCAGTGCCACCCTGACCAACGTCACCATCACGAACTCGGCCCAGGGCAGCGTACTGATCGAGCCCGGCTCCCAGTTCACGATCAGCGGCTCACCGAACGGCGCGGCCTCCGCGCGCAGGTCCCTCTGAGACCGGCGGGGTCCCCGGCTCCCCCGGAGCCGGGGACCCCGCCCGGTGCCGGACCGGCCCGGCGACCGGCGCCCGCGCCACGAACGTGTGCACGACGCCGGTCTGCCAGCCGGGCAGGGGCAGCACCCGGACCTGCGTGAATCCAGCCCGCCGCAGCCGTCCGGCGAAGGCGTCAGCGGTGTCGAAGGCGAGGACGCTGCGCCACAGGTGCTCGTACAGGGAGCGGTCCCCGGTCAGCCGGGCGACGGGCAGCAGCAGCCCCCGGCACACCGCCGTCCACACCGCGCGATGGCACGGCCTGCCGCTGAGGGTGTACTCGTGGATCGCGATGCGCCCGCCGGGGGCCATCGCGTCCCGCACCCGGGCGAGGACCAGATCGGTGTCGGCCACGTTGCGGAAGAGGTAGGCGGCGAACACCGCGTCGAAAGGACCGGCGGCCCCCGCTTCCGCCAGCCGCTCGGCCGGGGCGTGCACGAACGTCACGCCGGGACCCCACCGTTTGGCGGCCGCCATCCGGAGCATGCCCGCCGAGGCGTCGACGGCGGTGATCCGGGCCCGCGGCGCCGCGGTGAGCAGCGCGGCCGTGGACGCGCCGGTGCCGCACCCCAGGTCCAGCAGCCGCATCCCCGACCCGCCGGCGGGCAGTCGCAGCCGCCGGGCCGACCGCCGCAGATGGGCGTGGTAACCCGGATTGGCGGCGACCATCCGGTCGTAGAGCGTGGCCGCGTGGTCGAACGCGGACGCGAGTTCACCATCGTGCATCACGGTCATGACGGGCTCCTGCGCTGCCGGGACTGCGGGACGGGACTGCGGGACGGGACTGCGGGGCGGGACTGCGGGACGGGACGGACGCGCTCCGCGCCCGGCCGCTGCCCATCCCACCCCGGCCCACCGCGCGGCGCACCCCGGCGCGGCCCGTCCACGGACGGGTCAACAACCGCGTGTCCGGCCCGGCCGTCGTCCTCGCGGGCCGCGCGAGCGGCGATCATCGCCACAACCGCTGCGCACGCACCACCGTCCGGGAGGATCCGTTGACCGAGGCCGGAGTCCGCGGCGCCGCCGACGTCGTGATCGTCGGGGCGGGCGCCGCCGGACTGTCCCTGGCGCACCGACTGACGACCGCGCCGGGCCCGGACGGCCGCCCCGCGTCGATCGTGCTCGTCGAGCCCCCGGCGGGCTCCCCCGTGCTCTCGCCGGCACGCACCTGGTGCTCCTGGGCGGACGGGCGCGACGAGTTCGACGACCTGGTCGCCGCCCGCTGGCACCGGCTGCGGATCACCGCCAGGGACGGCCGCCGCGTCTCGTTCACGTCCCCGCGCGCGTACCGGATGATCCGTTCGGCCGACTTCCTCCACGGGGTCGGCGCGCTGCTCGCCGGCCGGCCCGGCGTACGCAGGGTGGAGGCGACCGTGGACGAGGTGCGCGACGTGCCGGGCGGCGCCGAGGTCCTCGGCCGCGACGCCGAGGGCCGTCCGGTCCGGCTGCGCGCCCGCTGGGCCTTCGACTCGCGGCCCCCGGGCGAACTGCCGCCCGCCCGCACCACGCTCCTGCAGCACTTCAGGGGCTGGTTCGTCACCACCGGCACCGACCGCTTCGAGCCCGGCGTGGCCGACCTGATGGACTTCCGCACCCCGCAGCCCGCGCACGGGCTGTCCTTCGCCTACGTGCTGCCCTTCACACCGCGCGAGGCACTGGTGGAGTACACCGAGTTCTCCGCCGCGCCGCTGACCGGGCCCGCCTACGACGCGGCTCTGGAGGAGTACGTGCACCGCGTGTGGCGGCCGGACGGCCATGTGGTCACCGCGGTCGAGCAGGGGGTCATCCCCATGACGGACGGCCGGTTCCCCCGGTCCGCGGGAGAGAGCGTGTTCCGCATCGGGGTGGCCGGTGGCGCGACCCGGCCCTCCACGGGCTACGCCTTCGCGGCCATCCAGCGGCAGTCGGCCGCGGTGGCCGCCGCCTGGCACGCCGGCCGGACCCCGCGGCCCCCGGTGCCGCACGCGGGCCGCCACCGACTCATGGACGCCGTCATGCTGCGTGCCCTGGCGACCGGCCGGGCCGGCGGGGCGGCGTTCTTCGAGGGCCTGTTCCGGCGCAATCCCCCGGAGCGGGTCCTGCGCTTCCTCGACGGCACGTCGACCCTGCGCGACGAATGGGCCATCGGCATGGGCACGCCGGTGCCCGCCATGCTGCGCTCGCTGCTGGAACTCCCGCTGGTCCCGCGACGAAAGGCCACCGCATGCCCGTGAACCCCCCGTCCCGGCCGGCCCGTCCCGGCCGCGACCGCAAGGCCGTGCTGTGGCCGGCGCGGGGCGGTGCCGCCCGGGTGCCCGCGCCCGCTCCCCGCGCGGCCGTGGTGGGCGGCGGGATCGCCGGGATCGCGGCCGCCGTCGCGCTCGCCGAACGCGGTGTGCGCGTCGACCTGCTGGAACGGGAGGAGACGCTCGGCGGCCGGGCGGCCGGATGGCGGACCGCTCTGGCCGACGGCCGGCAGGTCACGATGAGCCGGGGCTTCCACGCCTTCTTCCGCCAGTACTACAACCTCCGCGCGCTGCTCCGCCGGACCGACCCGGGTCTTCTCCGGCTGCGGCCGCTCGCCGACTACCCGCTGCAGCGCGCCACCGGCGCCCGCGACGGCTTCCGCCACGTGCCGCGCACACCGCCGTGGAGCGTACTGGGCTTCGTCGCCCTCAGCCCCGCCTTCGGCTGGTCGGGCCTGACCCGGATGAACCCGCGGGCCGCCCTGCCGCTGCTCGACGTCCGCGTGCCCGAGGTGTACGAGCGGCTCGACGCGGTGAGCGCGTCCGCCTTCCTGGACGAGGTCCGGTTCCCGGAGGACGCCCGCGACCTCGCCTTCGAGGTGTTCTCCCGCAGCTTCTTCGCCGATCCGAAGGAGCTGTCCGCCGCGGAACTGGTGCTGATGTTCCACATCTACTTCCTGGGGTCCTCCGAAGGACTGCTGTTCGACGTGCCCGGCGAGCCCTACCCGCAGGCGCTCTGGGAACCGCTCGCCGCGCACCTGTCCGGCCTCGGGGCCCGCGTCCGCACCGGCAGCACCGTCCTGGCCGTGAGTCCCGAGGACGAGGGCTTCCGCCTGGCGGTCGCCGCCACCGGTACGCCGTCCCCGACGCCGGAGGAGCACCGCTACGACGCCGTCGTCCTCGCCCTCGACACGGCCGGCCTGCAGGCCGTGGCCGCGGCGTCGCCCGGTGTGGGGACCGGCGCCTGGCGCGCGGGGGTCGAACGGCTGCGCCAGGCACCGCCGTTCCTGGTCTCGCGCTACTGGCTGGACCGCCCCGTACGGCAGGACCGGCCGGGGTTCCTGGGGACGAGCGGTTACGGCCCGGTGGACAACGTCAGCGTCCTCAGCCACTGGGAGGGAGAGGCGGCCCGCTGGGCGGCGGCAACCGGCGGCTCGGTCGTGGAACTCCACGCCTACGCGGTCGGCCCGGCGGCCGACCGCGGCTCCGTCCAGGACGCGATGCGCCGCGAACTGTCGCGGATCCACCCCGATTGCGGCGCGGCGGCCGTGGTCGACAGCCGCCACGAATGGCGGTCCGACTGCCCGCTGTTCGCCGTGGGCGGCTACCGGGACCGGCCCACCGTCCGCACGTCCCACCCCAGGCTGGTGCTGGCCGGCGACCATGTGCGGACCGCGCTCCCCGTCGCCCTGATGGAACGGGCGGCCACCACCGGCATGGAGGCGGCGAACGCCCTCCTGGCCACCTGGGGGGTGCGCGGCCACCCGCTGTGGTCGGTCCCGGTCGGTGGCCGCAATCCCGTCATGCGCGCGCTGGCACGCCGGGGCTGACCGCGCCGCGCCGCCCCCGCCGTGCGCCGGCGGGGTCTCAGCCGGGGAACCGGCCCTGGCCGCGCAGGGCGTAGCGGCGCTCGGCGTAGGCGAGGTCGTCCCGCCACAGGCGGGCGGCGGTGCGCCGCAGCAACGGCCGCAGCAGCGGTGCGGCGCGGCGCGCGAGGGTGAAGCCGGGACGTGGTGAGTGGGCGACGACGGCCTCGGTCACGGCGGTGCGCGGCCGTCCGTCGCCGCCGGGGCCGAGCGGGGTGGCGTGGGTCTCGACGACGCTGCCGGCGCCCTCCCCCGAGACGATCCGCATCACCACGGTGCGCGGCCCGGGCGCGGTGAACTCGGCCCGTACCGGGACGCCGAGACGCCCGCGGACCCGGAACGACACGTCGACCAGGAAGCGGTCCGCTGCGGCGCCGGAGGCGTCCGAGCCGTGGGCGGCGGGCGCCTCGACGACGGTGAGGTCCGCGAAGGAGTGCGGGTGGAACCAGGCCCCGTGCCACGGGTCGAGCCGGTTGGCGACGACGTCCTCGGGCTCGCACCGCCCGGCGACGGTCATGACCGCCGCCAGGGAGGCCGCCAGGGCGGGCCGCACGGGGACGGACGGCGCCGCCGAGGGTTCCTCACCACCGGCGGCGTCGAGGCGCACCCACACCAGCAGGCCGTCGTCGTGGGCCGGGTAGGGCTCCCACCCCGGCTGTCCCGAGGGCTTCAACGCCAGGCCGTGCCAGTGGCAGACGATCGTGCCGTCCCGCACGAAGCTCTCGCACAGCGGGGCCCCCAGGTGCGGGCAGGCGCCGGGCGCCGCCCGGACCCGCCCCCGCCGGTCGCGCCACAGCACCACTTCGAGCCCCGCCACGGTCCTCCCGGCGACGCGCCGGTCGACGACCTCGGTGCTGGGGGCCACCACGTACCAGTTGCCGGACGGACGCGCCTGGGCGCGCTTGAGCGCGGACGCGATCAGGGCGGGCCTGGCGTCCCGCCAGGTCGGCGGCTGGTCCTGCCACGCGCCGCCGGAGAGCAGGGACAGCGGATGGAACGGGCGGCCGGGGCGGCTCATACGGTCGACTCCTCGGGCGTGTCGGATGCGGTACCGCACGCCACCGTCCGCGGGGACGCCCGGTGGGTGACGCGGCTGGAGACGACGCCGGCGAGACCGCGGGCGGCCTCGCGGACGCGGCGGTGCCGGGGCACGGCCACGCGACGGTGCAGTACCGGGTAGTCGGCGGCCTCGATCTCGTCGAGGATGCCCCGGTAGAGCACCAGGGCCGTCCGGACGCAGGGGCGTGAGACGGGGGCGAGCAGGGGGATGCCGACGGCGGCGCGCAGGTACACCGCCCGGGTGAGGGCGGCGGTCTCCCGCAGGGCGCCGCGGACCCGCGGGTCGGTGGTGCCGCGCCCACGGCACCAGGTCAGCAGGGCACGGTCGGCCCCGTGGGCGGCCAGGATGTCGCCGGGGATGTAGACGCGGCCGCGGTCCAGGTCCTCCCCCACGTCGCGCAGGAAGTTGGTGAGCTGGAAGGCGACCCCGAGGGCCGCCGCCGCCGGCGCGGCCTCCTCCCGGGCGGTGACCGTGCCCAGCACCGGCAGCACCTGCAGGCCGATCACCGCGGCCGAACCGTGCATGTAGGCGGCGAGATCGGCGTAGGTGGGGTACGCGGTGACGGTCAGGTCCATCCGCATGGCGGCCATGAAGTCGGTGAACAGCGCGTGGTCGAGCCGGTGCCGGCGGACGGTGTCGGCGAGCGCGGTGACGACCGGGTGTTCCGCCCGGCCGCTGCGCAGTCCGTCCAGCAGGACCGTCTCGAGCGCGGCGAGGTCCCGCGCCCGGGACGAGGGCGCGTCGGCGCGGTGGCCGTCCTCGGCGTCGACGATGTCGTCGGCCCAGCGGGCGAAGCCGTAGAGGGCGTGGACGAAGGGGCGGCGGTCCGGGGTGAGCAGCCGGGTGGCCAGGAAGTAGGTCTTGCCGTGCCGTGCGTTCAGCGCGCGGCAGCGTGTGTAGGCGTCCCGTGTCGCGGGCTCGGTGATCCCGGCGGCGTCGAGTTCGCGGGTGGTCACAGGACGGCCCTCCGTGGCCGCCGCCGTGCCACCGCGCGGTCCCCGGCGATGCGGGCGGCGGCGAGCTTCCCGGAGATCAGCACGGTGGGCACTCCGACGCCCGGGACGGTCCCGCAGCCGGCCAGGACGACGTTCCCGGCGCCGGGCACGAGGTTGCGGGAGCGGAAGGGGCCCGTCTGGGCGAAGGTGTGGGCGGCGGAGAAGGGCGTGCCCGCCGCGTGCCCCGCCGCCGCCCAGTCGGCGGGCGACACCGTGCGCAGGGTCTCGACGGAGGCCTCGAACCCCTCCAGCCCGCGCTTGTCCAGTTCCTCCATCAGGCGGTCCCGGTAGACGGGAGCCAGCTGGTCCCAGTCGACGCGGCCGGTGGCCAGGTTGGGGCAGGGGGCGAGGACGTAGTGCAGGTGCCGGCCCTCGGGTGCGAGGGACGGGTCGGTGGTCGTGGGGCGGGTGATCAGGAGCGAGGGGTCGCTCATGAGGCGTCCGAGACGGGTCAGTTCGTCGAAGGTCCTGGTCCAGGCGGCGCCGAAGGAGAGGGTGTGGTGCGCCAGTTGCGGCCAGGTGCGGCGGGTCCCGGCGTGCAGCACGAACGCGGACGGGGACCAGCGCAGCCGTACCGGGCGCCGGGGGACGCGCCCCAGGAGCCGGTGCGCCACCGGCAGGTCGGGCGTGAGCACCACGGCGTCGCAGGGGATGCGTTCGCCCTCGCGGGTGCGGACGGCCGTCACCCTGCCGCCGTAACCGCGTTCGAGGGCGGCGACCTCGCTGCCGTAGCGGAGGTCGGCCCCGGCGTCGGTGGCCTCGGCGGCGAGCCCGCGGGCGACCGCGTGCATGCCGCCGCGCGGGAAGTACACGCCGGCGACGGTGTCCATGTAGGCGATGACGGCGTAGGCGGCCAGTGCCCGGGCGGGCGGCACCCCGGCGTACAGCGCCTGGAAGGAGAACACCCGCTGCAGGCGCTCGTCCCGGACGAAGCGCGCGATGCGCGGCTGCAGCCGGCCGAATCCGCCGAGCGCCGCCAGCCGGGCTAGGTCGGGGGTGAGCAGGGACAGGGGCGAGTCGAAGTTGACGTCGATGAAGCTGCGCATCTGGACCCGGTACAGCTCGCCCAGCCAGGACCGCAGCCGCCGGTACCCCTCGGCCTCGCGCCCGCCCGCGAACCGGGCGACCTCGGCCTCCATCACGTCCGGGTCGGTGTGGACGTCGAGGGCCGAGCCGTCGGCGAACCGCGCGCGGTAGGCGGGGTGCAGCGCCCGCAGTTCCACGCGCGAGGCGAGGGTGCCGCCGGTGGCCGCGAACGCCTCTTCGAGGAGGTCGGGCATGGTCAGGACGGTCGGTCCCGTGTCGATGCGGTAGCCCCGCAGTTCGAGCAGGCCCGCGCGGCCCCCGGGTCCCGCGGCGCGTTCCAGTACGGTCACCCGGCGCCCGGCGCCCAGCAGGTGGAGGGTGGCGGCGAGACCGGACAGCCCGGCGCCGACGACGACCACGTGGTCGGTGCGGCCCTGGACGGTCCTCATCGGCGGGCCTCCTCGCGTCGGGGCGCCCGGTGGGCGGCGGGCGTCATGCGAGGGCCACCGCGCCGATGCGGCGGGCCAGCCCGGCCAGCGGACGGATGCCCCGCGGCGCGAGGAGACCGGTCGTCAGGAGAGCGGCGGCCTCGTCGGCCAGCGCGGCGATCCTGGCCTCCACCGCCTGCACCGCGCCCAGTTCCCGCAACAGCCCGCGGAACGCCTTCACCTCCGTCTCGTCCGCGAGGGGGTTGCCGAGCGTGGCACGGACGCGGGCCTCGGCTCCGGGCGAGCCGGACCTGCGGGCCAGTTGCACCGCCACGGCGGTCAGGTAGGTGGGCTTCCCCGAACGGATGTCGTCGCCCGACGGCTTGCCGGTCTCCGCGGGGTCGCCGTAGAGGCCCAACAGGTCGTCACGGAGCTGGAAGGCCAGGCCGGTCCGGCGGCCGAACTCGTGCAGGACCTCGGTGGTGCGGTCGTCCGCGCCGGCGGCGACGGCGCCCACGGCCAGGGGGCGGGCGACGCTGTAGAGGGCGGACTTCAGCTCGGCGGTGCGCAGCGCCGCCTGCGGGTCGTCGGAGCGCTCGGCCTGCAGGCGCAGCTCCATGTGCTGGCCCACCACCATCTCCGAGCGCATGGCCTGCCACAGTTCCTCGACGCGGCGCCGTACGACGGGATCCATCGGCACCGTCCGGAGCAGGTCTTCGGCCCACACCAGGGCCAGGTCCCCGGCCAGCACGGCCTGGGCGAACCCGTAGGCGGCCGCGTCACCGGACCAGCCGGCCACGCGGTGCTCACGGGCGAAGTGGGCGTGCACCGCGGGCCCGCCGCGCCGGGTGTCCGAACGGTCCATCACGTCGTCGTGGATCAGCGCGCAGGCCTGGAGCAGCTCCAGCGCCGCCCCCAGCCGCACCGGCACCGCGATCCCCTCCCCGGAGGGCGGCCCGCCGGCGCAGAGCCAGCCCCACCACACGCATCGTGCGCGCAGCCGGGCCCCGCCCCGTGAGACGAACTCCGCGAGGACGCCGGCCAGGGCGGCGTCGGCGGGCAGGACACCCGATCCGGTGAGGCTCCGCTCGGCCATGTAGGCGGACAGTTCGGCCTCGACCGCCGCCACCACCTCGGTGTCCGCTCCCGCATCCGAGCTTCCCACGTCGGCCTCTCGGTCGGTGTCCCGGGCGGCCGTGCTCCGCGTGCGAAGACGGCTCCCACTGGCGACCGCTTCCGGCCCCCGCGGCCTCGGAGCCGCGTGCCCCCGCCGGGAGGACGTCCCCACGGCGACGCGCGGACACCCCACGGGGATGCGCGGTCGCTCCCGACTCTGGCACCGGCCCCGCCACCGCGCATCCGGGGGCCGCCCGGGCGGGGCCCCGCTCCCTGCCGCACGCCCCTCACCCGCGAACGGGCGGAGCGCGGCGCATGACGCCGCGTCGGGCCGCACGCCCGGCACCGGGCGTGCGG
>NZ_JBEXYN010000034.1:0-90684 GCF_040630935.1 Streptomyces sp. NPDC005722 | reverse complement strand
CGTGACGACCGGCCCCGTTACGACCGTCCCCGTGAGGATCGTCCGCGCGATGACCGGCGTGATGACCGTGGTGGGTTCCGTCGTGACGACCGGCCCCGTTACGACCGTCCCCGCGACGACCGGCGTGACGACCGCAGGGACGACCGTCCCCGTGGGCCGCGGCGGGAGGACGAGCGGGGCCAGGGCGGCGGGCGCCGGCCGTACGTGCAGGGGCGTGGGCGGTTCGAGAACACCCGCGGCCGCGACGAGCGCCGTGAGGAGCGGGAGCCCGTCAAGCGGCTGCCGATCCCGGACGACGTCACGGGCCAGGAGATCGACCCCAGCGTGCGTCAGGAGCTCATGAGCCTGCCGAAGACGCTCGCCGAGGACGTGGCGCGCAACCTCGTCATGGTGGCCCGGCTGCTGGACGAGGACCCGGAGCTGGCCTACGGCTACTCCAGGGTCGCGCTGCGGCTCGCGTCCCGTGTCGCCGCCGTGCGTGAGGCGGCCGGGTTCGCCTCGTACGCCACGGAGCGGTACGCCGAGGCGCTGGCCGAGTTCCGTGCCTGCCGGCGGATGACGGGCACGGTCGACCTGTGGCCGGTCATGGCGGACTGCGAGCGCGGCATGGGCCGCCCGGAGCGCGCGCTGGAGATGGCGGGTGCGCCGGAGGTGCACAAGCTGGACCGCGCGGGCCAGGTCGAGATGCGGCTGGTGGCCGCCGGTGCCCGGCGTGACATGGGTCAGAACGACGCGGCTGTCGTCACCCTGCAGAGCCCCGAGCTGGCGTCCAACGCCGTGCACCCGTGGACGGCGCGGCTGCGTTACGCGTACGCCGACGCGCTGCTCGCGGCGGGTCGCGAGGACGAGGCCCGCGAGTGGTTCGCCAAGTCGCTGGAAGCGGACCAGAGCGGCACCACGGACGCCTCCGACCGGCTGGCGCAGCTGGACGGTGTGGCCTTCGTGGACGTGCTGGACGAGGAGGCCGACGAGGAGTCGGCGGCGGACAGGACGGACGAGGGGGCCGTGGCGGATCGCGACGGCGTCGTCGCCGCGGACGTCCCGGAGGACGCGGACTCCGACGCGACCGACGACGAGGACGACGAGGACGAGGACGAGGCGGACGACGCCCACCGGGGCGACGAGGCGCGCGAGACCGCCGGGGCCGGTGACGCCGGCGAGCCGGACGTCGACCTGACCGACGAGGCGGACCCGACGGCGTTCCTCGACGACCCGTTCAAGTCGCCCTCCGAGCGCTCTGAGGGCTGATCGCCGGAACGAAGGGCGGCATCCGCGTCATGCGGATGCCGCCCTTCGTGGTGTCCGGGGCCGGGATCAGTCGCAGGTGCCGTCGAGTTCCAGGCTGCGCAGCACCAGGCCGGTCGCCGGCTTCGGGCCGAACGAGGTCGACTTGCGCGGCATCGTCACGCCCTGCCTGGCGAGGTCGTGGACGACGCTCTCGCGCACCGGGTGGATGAGCACGGCCGTGCCGCCGAACTGCTCGGCCCGCTCGACCGCGGCCTCCGTGTCGTGGATGTAGTGGATGTGCTCGGGGGCGTCGGGCACTTCCCAGATCCGGTCCAGGAGCAGGCTGTGCAGCACGGTGGCGTCCAGCTGCCGCCACGCGTCGGGCCGGTCGCGCGGGATGGCCCGGTCGAGGGCACCGGGGTCCGGGCGGTCCAGGAGGTGGAAGCGGCCGTCGCCGGTGAGCAGGAACGCGTTGCCCTCGGCTGCGGCGGCCGCCAGGGCGGCCAGGGCCTCCGGCAGGGGGCCGGGCAGCTCCCGTACGCGGAAGGAGCCGCGGGCGGCCTCGACGGCCCGTGCGACCGGCAGTTGCGGCAGCACGCGGTGGATGGCGCGGACCCGCAGCGGGTAGCGGGTGGTGTCGACCAGCAGCACCAGGCCGTAGTCCCACGGGCTCGGGGCCTCGTGCTCGGCCTGCAGCAGCAGGTAGGTGGCCCAGCGGTGGTGGCCGTCGGCGATGACGGCCTGGTGCCGGGACAGGTCGGCGTCGACCGCCGCGATCGCCCGCGGGTCGGTGATCGCCCACAGCCGGTGCTGTATGCCGTCCTCGGTCGTCGTCGCGAGCAAGGGCGGCTCCGCGACGGCGCGTTCGACGACCTCGGCCGCCTCGCCGTCGTTGCCCTGGTACGCCAGCAGCAGCGGCTCGAGGTTGGCGGCGGTGGCGCGCATGAGGGCCGCGCGGTCGGCGACCGGGCCCGGCATCACGTCCTCGTGCGGCAGCACGATCCGCTCCTCGGGCGGGGTCAGCCGCAGGGCGCCGATCAGGCCGCGCTGCACCTGGTCGCCCTCGCGCTGCTCGTACACGTACAGGGCGGGCTTGGGGTCGAGGGCCAGGACGCCCTCCTCCTGCCATTGGAACAGCGCCCAGGCGGCCTTGCGGTGCCGGCCGTCCGGGGGCTCGGCGGTGGGCAGGATGAGCCGCACGACGTTGTGCGGGTCGGCTGTCTCCAGGTGCCGCTGTCCCTCGGGCCGGACGACGACGTCGTACGGTGGCGAGGTGACCGCGGCCAGGCTGCCGACCCGCTCGGGGACGTAGCGGAGCGCGCGGAACGGCGCCAGCCGCAGGCCCCGTACAGCGGGTCCGGAATCGTTCATCCGGGCATGCTACGCGGGTCATGTCCGCGAAGTGTGCCGAGTGATCGACGACATACGAGGAGCGACCGCCCGATGAACCACCGGACCGGCCCGGCCGGCAGCGAAAGCCCGCTTGACCAGGCGTACGACACGGCCCTGCTCGACCTCGACGGAGTGGTCTATGCGGGTGGTGACGCGATCGCGCACGCCGTCGAGTCGCTCGGCGCGGCGCGGGCGCACGGCATGCGGCTGGCGTACGTCACCAACAACGCGGCCCGCACGCCGCGGACCGTCGCCGAGCACCTGACGCGGCTCGGCGTGGCGGCCGAGGCCGGAGAGGTCATCACCTCCGCGCAGGCGGTGGCGCGACTGATCGCGGATCAGGTCCCGGCGGGGGCGCGGGTGCTCGCGATCGGCGGTGAGGGGCTCGTGGAGGCGCTGCGCGAACGCGGGCTCCAGCCGGTCGACTCGGCCGACGACGACCCTGCCGCGGTGGTGCAGGGCTACTCGCCCGAGGTGGGCTGGGGGCAGCTCGCCGAAGCGGCGTACGCGGTCAACCGCGGGGTGCCGTGGTTCGCGTCCAACACCGATCTGACGATCCCGACCGCGCGCGGCACGGCACCGGGGAACGGCGCGCTCGTCGAGGTCGTGCGGATCGCGACCGGCGGGGACCCGCAGGTCGCGGGCAAGCCGTTGCCGCCCATGCACCGCGAGACGGTCATCAGGACCGGTGCGCGGCGGCCGCTGGTGGTCGGCGACCGCCTCGACACGGACATCGAGGGCGCCCACGCGGGCGGCGTCGACTCGCTGCTGGTGCTGACCGGGGTCACCACGCCGGCCCTGCTGCTCGCGGCCCCGCCGCAGCACCGGCCCACCTACGTGGACGCGGACCTGCGCGGGCTGCTCACCCCGCAGCCCGAGGTCACGGACGCCGGCGGGGGCGCGTACCGCTGCGGGGGCTGGACCGCCTCGGTGCGCGACGGGGCGCTGCTCCTCGACCGTGCCGGCGAGGGCGACGGCGAGCGCTCGGGCGAACCCATGGACGGGCTGCGGGCGCTGTGCGCGGCGGCCTGGACCCGGGCCGGGGACGGCTCCTGCGACCTGGACGCCGGGAAGGCGCTGGACCGGCTGGGGCTCTAGGCAGGCCCTAGAGGAGCTTGCGCAGCCGCAGCAGGTCGCGGAAGCCCGCCTCCAGCTTGACCCGGCCGCTGCCCCAGGCCTTCGCGAAGTGCAGCCTGCCGTCGACGAGCGCGACGAGGTCGTCACCGGCCATGGTGAGCCTTATCTCGGCGCGTTCGGCCGGCGGGCCCTGCACGGTGACCACGTCCTGGATGCTGCCGTCCACCAGACGTCCCACGAAGGTGACGTCGAGGTCGGTGATGCGGCAGCTGAGCGACCGGTCGAGCGCGGCCGCGCTGCGCAGGTCCCCCTCGGTCCTGGCGAGGTTCTCGGACAGCCGCTCGAGCGCGCTGCGGCACTCCTCGATGGTCGCCATGGGTGGTGCGTCTCCCGTTCGGACGTCGGGTGGTGCTGGTGCTGATCGACGGTACCGCAGCCCACCGTCGGGGAGATGCGGCGCCATAGGCGGTAGCGTCGTGACCGACGAAGTCTGGGAACTGGCGAAGGCGAGGAGTGAGGCGTATGCGGGACGCGTTGCGGACCTGTCTGCAGATCGCGGGCGGCCTGACCGAGGCCACCCGGCGACGGGCGGTCGGAGCGGCGAGGGAACTGCTCGACCAGACCGGGATAGACGTCGACGCGGTCCAGCGGAGCATCGGCGAGCGCATCCCGCCCGAGGTGCAGTCGCTCGCGGACGAGCTGATGGCGTCGGGACGGGCCAACCGCGACCTGCTCGTGGGGCTCATCCGCGAGGAGATCGACAAGACGATGAGCCGGGTCGGCCGGCTGGCGGACGAGGTCACCAAGGTCGGTGTCGTCCTGGAGGCCCTGGAGCGCCGCATCCGCAACCTGGAGGACGGCGACCGGGAGCCGGACCTGGCGGACCTGGCGGACGAGGAGCCGGACCCCGGTCTGTACGTGCCGCCGCAGCCGCCGGTGGAGCACGTGCCGGTCGACGGGTACGCGGCCGCGCCCGCGCCGGTCGCCCGTAAGAACGCGGCCCCGGGGAAGGCGCCCGCGACGCCTGAGGCCCCCGCGACTCCTGCGGCTCCGGAGGCGGCCGAGGCCGCGCCTGCTGTGCCCGTCGCCCGGAAGAACGCCGCTCCGGCGAAGGCGTCCGCGGCGAAGAAGGAGGCGCCTGCCGCGAGGAAGACGGCCCCGGCGAAGAAGGCGGCCCCGTCGAAGAGGACCGCGACCGCTTCCGGCGGGGCGTCCACGGCGAAGAAGACCGCCGCGGCCGTGAAGAGCACGACCGCGGCCACGCCCGGGAAGAAGACGGCGGCCGCCAAGAAGGCCACCCCGGCCAAGAAGACGGCGGCCGCCAAGAACGCAGCCCCGGCCAAGAAGGCCACCCCCGCGAAGAAGGCCGCGACCGCGAAGAAGACGGCGGCCCCCCGCACGCAGGAGGCGAAGGGCCGTGACTGAGACGGGGCCCGAGGGCGTGGCACCCGCGCCCGGACCGGAGGCCGGGGCCGGGCCCGCGCCGGCGGCCCTCGCGGAGGCCGCCGGAACGGGGCCGCGTCCGCTGGGGGTCGTGCTGGAGGCGACGGGGAATACCGAGGTGGACGCCGTCCTTGTCCGCCTGCAGGACGCCGACCTGCTTCCCACCGAGGACCACGTCGAGGTGTACGAGGATGTACACCGTGGGCTGCGCGACACGCTCACGAGACTCGACGACGACAACAGGAGCTGAACCTCACGTGGCACGACGCCGACTCGACGCCGAGCTGGTGCGCCGGAACCTCGCCCGCTCGCGGGAACACGCCGGGCAGCTGATCGCCGCCGGCCGGGTGACCGTGGGCGGGACGACCGCGACGAAGTCCGCGACGCAGGTGGAGACCAGCGCCGCGCTCGTCGTGACCAAGGACGAAGCGGACCCGGACTACGTCTCCCGCGGCGGCCACAAGCTGGCCGGCGCGCTGGCGGCGTTCGTGCCCCGTGGGCTGCTCGTGGAGGGGCGCCGCGCGCTGGACGCCGGGGCCTCCACGGGCGGTTTCACCGACGTCCTGCTGCGCGGTGGCGCGGCGCGCGTCGTCGCCGTCGACGTCGGCTACGGGCAGCTCGCGTGGTCGCTGCAGAGCGATGAACGCGTCACCGTGAAGGACCGTACCAACGTGCGCGAGTTGACGCTCGAGCAGATCGACGACGAGCCGGTGGACCTTGTCGTCGGCGACCTGTCCTTCATTCCGCTCGGGCTCGTCCTGCCCGCCCTCGTACGCTGCGCCGCGCCCGACGCGGACCTGGTCCTGATGGTCAAGCCGCAGTTCGAGGTGGGCAAGGAGCGACTGGGCAGCGGCGGGGTCGTCCGCAGCCCCGAACTGCGCGCAGAGGCCGTACGACAGGTCGCCGGGCAGGCGGCCGGACTGGGACTGGGGGTGCTGGGCGTGACCGCGAGCCCGTTGCCGGGACCGTCGGGGAATGTGGAGTACTTTCTGTGGCTGCGCGCCGGGGCGCCCGAACTGGACCCGGCGGATGTCGACCGCGCTGTGGCGGAGGGGCCCCGTTGAGCGAGACGAACGAGACGCACGAGGTGCACGGGACGTCCGGACGCACCGTCTTCCTGCTGGCGCACACCGGGCGGCCGGCGGCCATCCGCAGCGCCGAGCGGGTGGTCCAGGGACTCAGGCGCTGCGGCATCGGCGTCCGGGTGCTGGCCGAGGAGGCCGAGGAGCTGACGCTGCCGGGGAACGGCGCGGTGCAGCGGGTGCAGGAGATCGGACCGGACACCGTCGCGGACTGCGAGCTGATCGTCGTCCTGGGCGGTGACGGCACGCTGCTGCGCGGCGCGGAGTTCGCCCGCGCCTCCGGGGTGCCGATGCTCGGGGTCAACCTGGGCCGGGTCGGCTTCCTCGCGGAGGCCGAGCGCGACGACCTGGACAAGGTCGTCGACCGGGTGGTCACCCGCGACTACGAGGTCGAGGAGCGCATGACGATCGACGTCCTGGTGCGCAACGACGGCCGGGTCGTCCACACCGACTGGGCGCTGAACGAGGCGTCGGTGGAGAAGCAGGCGCGCGAGCGGCTGCTGGAGGTCGTGACGGAGGTCGACGGCCGCCCGGTCTCCCGCTTCGGCGGCGACGGGGTGGTGATGGCGACCCCGACGGGGTCGACCGCGTACGCCTTCTCGGCCGGCGGGCCGGTGGTCTGGCCCGAGGTCGAGGCGCTGCTGATGGTGCCGATCAGCGCGCACGCGCTCTTCGCGAAGCCGCTGGTGACCTCGCCGCGTTCGGTGCTGGCGGTGGAGGTGCAGCCGAAGACCCCGCACGGCGTGCTGTGGTGCGACGGGCGGCGCTCGGTGGACCTGCCGGCCGGGGCCCGCGTGGAGGTCCGGAGGGGGGCGGTGCCGGTCCGGCTGGCACGGCTCCACCACGCCTCCTTCACCGATCGGCTGGTCGCGAAGTTCGCGCTGCCGGTGGCGGGCTGGCGGGGCGCGCCGCACTGAGTTTCCCCTCAGGGGTGAGGCCCGTCGCGCGGCGGCCCGCAAACCTCGTATGGTCGTATCCGTGTTGGAGGAGATGCGGATCCGGTCGCTGGGAGTCATCGAGGACGCCGTGGTGGAGCTGTCGCCCGGCTTCACCGCGGTGACCGGTGAGACCGGCGCGGGCAAGACCATGGTCGTCACGAGCCTCGGGCTGCTGCTGGGCGGCCGTGCCGATCCCGGCCTGGTCCGGATCGGGACGAAATCGGCGTCCGTCGAAGGACGGATCACGCTGGACGCGGGTGCGCCCGCCGCGGTGCGGGCCGAGGAGGCCGGCGCCGAGCTGGACGACGGCGCACTGCTGCTCAGCCGTACCGTCTCGGCGGAGGGGCGTTCCAGGGCCTTCGTGGGCGGGCGCTCGGTCCCCGTGGGGCTGCTGGGCGAGCTTGCGGACGAGCTGGTCGCCGTCCACGGCCAGACCGACCAGCAGGGCCTGCTGCGGCCGGCCCGCCAGCGCGAGGCGCTGGACCGGTACGCGGGCGACGCCGTGGCCGTGCCGCTGGCCAAGTACGCGGCCGCCTACCGGCGGGTGCGCGAGGTCGCGGGCGAGCTGGACGAGCTGACCACGCGGGCCCGCGAGCGGGCCCAGGAGGCGGACCTGCTGCGCTTCGGCCTGGAGGAGGTCGCCGCCGCCGAGCCGCTGCCCGGCGAGGACGCCGACCTGGCCGCGGAGGCGGAGCGGCTGGGCCACGCCGAGGCGCTCGCCTCGGCCGCGACTCTGGCGCACGCCGCGCTCGCGGGGAACCCCGAGGACCCCGAGGGCGTCGACGCGGGCATGCTCGTCGCGGGCGCCCAGCGCGCGCTCGACGCGGTCCGCTCCCACGACCCGGCGCTGGCCGCGCTCGCGGACCGGATCGGCGAGATCGGCATCCTCTTCGGCGACGTCGCCGGGGAACTCGCCGGGTACGCCGACGACCTCGACGCCGATCCGCGGCGCCTCGCGGTGGTGGAGGAGCGGCGGGCCGTCCTCGCCCACCTCACCCGCAAGTACGGGGAGACGATCGACGCCGTCCTGGCCTGGGCCGAGCAGGGCGCGGCCCGGCTCGGCGAGCTGGACGGCGACGACGAGCGGATCGATGAGCTCACGGCCGAACGCGACGCGCTGCGCGCCGAGCTCGGCGACCTCGCCCAGGCCCTCACCGACGCGCGGACGGAGGCGGCGGAACGCTTCGCCGCGGCCGTCACGGCGGAACTCGCGCAGCTCGCCATGCCGCACGCCCGCGTCAGCGTCGCCCTCCGGCAGACGGCGGACGAGGAGGGCATCGAGGTCGGCGGCCGCCGGGTGGCCTTCGGCGCGACCGGCGCGGACGAGGTCGAGCTGCAGCTCGCGCCGCACCCCGGCGCCCCGCCGCGGCCCATCGCCAAGGGCGCGTCCGGCGGTGAGCTGTCCCGCGTGATGCTCGCCGTGGAGGTCGTCTTCGCCGGGTCGGACCCGGTGCCGACGTACCTGTTCGACGAGGTCGACGCGGGCGTCGGCGGCAAGGCGGCGGTCGAGGTCGGCCGGCGCCTGGCGAAGCTGGCGCGCAGCGCGCAGGTCGTGGTCGTCACGCACCTGCCCCAGGTGGCCGCGTTCGCGGACCGGCAGTTGCTGGTGGAGAAGACCAACGACGGGTCGGTGACGCGGAGCGGGGTGCGCGTGCTGGAGGGCGAGGAACGGGTGCGCGAGCTGTCGCGGATGCTCGCCGGCCTGGAGGACTCGGAACTCGGCCGCGCCCACGCGGAGGAACTGCTGGCGGCGGCCCGCGAAGCGCGCTGAGGCGCCCCAGGACGGGGTACGCCGCGTTGTGCCCTGCGTCTGTTTCCCGGTGGCGCGCGCCCGGTCACCGCGTGCGCGGGCCGCGGTGCGGCTCCGTGGTCGGCGACGGGTGGGCGGCCGCCGTCCCCGGTGTGACGGGGTGCCCGTCTCGTCGTCCGGGGGGCTGCCGGAGGGGGTTCCGGGTGTCACCGTTGCCGGTCGGTCCAGTGGCCGGTACGCGTTGGGCCTCGCCGTCCTGGGGTGCGCGGTGGCGGGTGGGTGGCCGCCGTGCGCGGAGGGGGTTCCGGGTGTCTGCGTGGGCGGGTGCGCCGGAGGCGCCGCCCCGGCGCGCGCGGATGCCGCGGCCGACGGCGGGTACCCCGGCTTACGGGGGCGGGGTCGGCGTGATGGGGGAGCCGGGGGCACTCGTAAGGGTGGTCCCGCGTACGTGTGGCCGGGTGGGGGCGGGGCATCGCTCCCTGGATGGCCTATCGGCCTGGCATCCTTGAGGGAGCGGACCCGCCGCCCTTCCCACGATGCCCAGTCAGGAGTCCTACCCCGCGTGAGCAGTTCACCGAGCCCCTTGCACGGGCAGCTGCACGCCGTCCACGTGCTGGGCGAGACGGCGCGGGCCCATGTCGCCTCCGTGGCGGGCGGTTTGGTGGCGCGCGGTGTGCAGGTGACCGTCTGCGGGCCGGGCGAGGCCGAGGAGCGGTACGGATTCGGCGCGGCGGGCGCGAGGTTCGCCCCGGTCGAGATCACGCGGCGCTCGCAGCCGAGGGCGGACGCGGCCGTGGTGACGGCCCTGCGGGCGGCGTGCGCCGGAGCGGACGTGGTGCACGCGCATGGGCTGCGGGCCGGGCTGCTGGCCACGATGGCGCTGAGCGGGCGTCGTACGCCGCTGGTGGTGACCTGGCACGGCGCGGTGCTGGCCGAGGGCGCGCGCGGCCGGGTGCTGCGGCTGCTGGAGCGCCGGGTGGCGCGTGCGGCGGCGGTGGTGCTGGGCGCCTCCTCGGACCTGGTGGACCGGGCCCGTTCGGTGGGGGCCCGCGACGCCCGGCTCGGGCCGATCGGGGTGCCGGCTCCGCCGAGGGTCGCGCCGTCCGCGGAGGCGGCGGCGGAGGCGGAGCGGCGCCGGCAGAAGTCCCGGGACGAATTCGCCGTGGGGGAGCGTCCGTTGCTGCTCGCGGTGGGCCGCCTGGAGCCGCGCAAGGGCTACCACCTGCTGCTGGACGCGGCCCACGGCTGGGCGGGGCTGGAGCCGGCGCCCCTGCTGATCGTCGCGGGCGAGGGCTCGCTGCGTACGGAGCTGCAGGAGCGGATCGACGCCGAGGAACTGCCGGTGCGGCTGCTCGGCCGCCGTGACGACGTGCCCGAACTCCTCGCCGCCGCCGACGTGGTGGTGCTGCCGTCGCGGTGGGAGGCGCGCTCGCTGACCGCGCAGGAGGCGCTGCACGCGGGGGCGCCGCTGGTGGCGACCTCCGTCGGCGGTACGGCCGAACTCGTCGGCGAGGCCGCGGTACTGGTGCCGTACGGCAATCCGAAGACGCTCGCCGACACCGTCACGCGTCTGCTGGCGGACCCGGCGCGGCGTGCGGGGCTCGCCGCCGCCGGTCCCACGCAGGCCGCCACCTGGCCGACCGAGGATGACACGGTCGCCCAAGTGCTCAGCATCTACGACGAGTTGACCTCCCGCTGAGGGCCGCCGGGGGCGGCGGCCCCGCCGTCAGCCGCCGTACGCGCCGCTCGCGGTGAGGCGCAGCGCCGTGTCGATCAGCGGCACATGGCTGAACGCCTGCGGGAAGTTGCCGACCTGCCGCTGCAGTCGCGGGTCCCACTCCTCGGCGAGCAGGCCGAGGTCGTTGCGGAGCGCGAGCAGCTTCTCGAAGAGCCTGCGGGCCTCGTCGACCCGGCCGATCATGGCGAGGTCGTCGGCGAGCCAGAACGAGCACGCGAGGAAGGCGCCCTCGTCACCGGGGAGGCCGTCGAGGTTCTCGCCGCCGGGAGGGGCGTCGGTCGGGTAGCGCAGCACGAAGCCGTCCTCGGTGGACAGCTCCCGCTGGATCGCCTCGATGGTGCCGATCACGCGCTTGTCGTCCGGCGGCAGGAAGCCCACCTGGGGGATGAGCAGCAGGGAGGCGTCCAGCTCGCGCGAGCCGTAGGACTGCGTGAAGGTGTTGCGTTCCTTGTCGTAGCCCTTGTCGCACACGTCGCGGTGGATCTCGTCGCGCAGTTCGCGCCAGCGCTCCAGCGGCCCGTCGACCTCGCCGGACTCGATGAGCTTGACGGTGCGGTCGACGGCGACCCAGGCCATGACCTTGGAGTGGACGAAGTGCCGGCGTGGGCCGCGGACCTCCCAGATGCCCTCGTCCGGCTCGTCCCAGTGGTCCTCCAGGTACTGGATGAGCCGGATCTGCAGGAGGGAGGCGTAGTCGTTGCGGGCCAGGCCCGTCATGTGCGCCAGGTGCAGGGCCTCGGTGACCTCGCCGTAGACGTCGAGCTGCAGCTGGTGGGCCGCGCCGTTGCCGACCCGGACCGGGATCGAACCCTCGTAGCCGGGCAGCCAGTCCAGCTCGGTCTCGCCGAGCTCGCGCTCGCCGGCGATGCCGTACATGATCTGCAGGTTCTCGGGGTCGCCGGCGACCGCGCGCAGCAGCCACTCGCGCCAGGCGCGGGCCTCGTCCCGGTAGCCGGTGCGCAGCAGGGAGGACAGGGTGATCGCCGCGTCGCGGAGCCAGGTGAAGCGGTAGTCCCAGTTGCGGACGCCGCCGATGTCCTCCGGGAGGGAGGTGGTGGGGGCGGCGACGATGCCGCCGGTCGGCCCGTACGTCAGGGCCTTGAGCGTGATCAGGGAGCGGACCACGGCGTCCCGGTAGGGGCCGTGGTAGGTGCACTGGGCGACCCACTCGCGCCAGAAGTCCTCGGTGGCCTCCAGCGAGGCCTCGGGCTCGGCCAGCGGGGGCGGCTCCTTGTGCGAGGGCTGCCAGCTGATGGTGAAGGCGATGCGGTCGCCGGGCGACACCGTGAAGTCCGCGTAGGTGGTGAGGTCCTTGCCGTACGTCTCGACGTCGGTGTCGTGCCAGACGGAGTCGGGGCCGGCGACGGCGACCGTGCGCTCGCCCACCTTGTGCACCCAGGGCACGACCCAGCCGTAGCTGAAGCGCATGCGCAGCGCGGACCGCATCGGCACCCGGCCGCTGACGCCCTCGACGATCCTGATCAGCTGGGGGGCGCCGTCACGCGGCGGCATGAAGTCGATTACACGGACCGTGCCGCGGGGGGTGTCCCACTCGGACTCCAGCACCAGGGAGTCGCCGCGGTAGCGGCGCCGGGTTGCGGCCGGGGGCCGGGTGCCGTTCGCGTGGGCGGGACCGAGCCGCCAGTACCCGTGCTCCTCCGTGCCGAGCAGGCCCGCGAAGATCGCGGGGGAGTCGAAGCGGGGCAGGCACAGCCAGTCGACCGTGCCGTCCCGGCACACCAGGGCGGCGGTCTGCATATCGCCGATGAGTGCGTAATCCTCGATACGCCCGGCCACGTAGGTCTCCCAGTCGAACGACGGCGGCGCCCCGTGGGACTGGGGCGGTGATTGCGGTCTGTGGATCTGTCGACGAGCTCTTTCCCGGGAGCGGGCGGGGTAGTGCCGTGCCGGTTCACTCGCATCGAATCGATGTGTCCGAGCAGGATACGACGTCAACGCGGGCTGTGCGGAAGCGACGACCGCACCCGCTGGGCCGGTCGGGTGCATTTTGTCGTACCAAAGTCCCGGTGGCCTCGTTTTTCGTCAGAGAGCCGCCCGCACCGTCTGGTGCGCGTCACTGATACCCTGGTAGCCCGTGGGCCGGTGGGCTGAACCACTGAACCGCCGCGACGACACCCCTCTTCACCACCATGGTGCCGTCCCGACCACCACCTCGCGACCACGGGAGCCCCCTGTTGGCACTGCCGCCCAAATCCACGACGACCAAGCACCTCTTCGTCACGGGGGGTGTCGCCTCCTCGCTCGGCAAGGGCCTGACCGCCTCCAGCCTCGGCGCCCTGCTGAAGGCCCGGGGTCTGCGCGTCACCATGCAGAAGCTCGACCCGTACCTCAACGTGGACCCGGGCACGATGAACCCCTTCCAGCACGGTGAGGTGTTCGTCACGGACGACGGCGCCGAGACCGACCTGGACATCGGCCACTACGAGCGCTTCCTGGACGTGAACCTCGCCGGCTCGGCCAACGTCACCACCGGCCAGATCTACTCCTCGGTGATCGCCAAGGAGCGGCGCGGCGAGTACCTGGGCGACACCGTGCAGGTCATCCCGCACATCACCAACGAGATCAAGTCCCGCATCCGGCGCATGGCGACCGAGGACGTGGACGTGGTGATCACCGAGGTCGGCGGCACCGTGGGCGACATCGAGTCGCTGCCCTTCCTGGAGTCCGTCCGCCAGGTCCGGCACGAGGTGGGCCGGGACAACGTCTTCGTGATGCACATCTCGCTGCTGCCGTACATCGGCCCCTCCGGCGAGCTGAAGACCAAGCCGACGCAGCACTCGGTGGCGGCGCTGCGCAGCATCGGCATCCAGCCCGACGCGATCGTGCTGCGCGCCGACCGCGACGTGCCGACGTCCATCAAGCGCAAGATCTCGCTGATGTGCGACGTGGACGAGGAGGCGGTGGTCGCCGCCATCGACGCCCCGTCGATCTACGACATCCCCAAGGTGCTGCACACCGAGGGCCTGGACGCCTACGTCGTCCGCAAGCTGAACCTGCCGTTCCGCGACGTCGACTGGACGGAGTGGGACGACCTGCTGGGCCGGGTCCACCAGCCCGAGCACGAGGTGAAGGTCGCGCTCGTCGGCAAGTACATCGACCTGCCCGACGCCTACCTGTCGGTGACCGAGGCGCTGCGCGCCGGCGGCTTCGCCAACAACGCCAAGGTCAACATCAAGTGGGTGACCTCGGACGAGTGCAAGACCCCGGCGGGTGCCGCCCGTCAGCTCGGCGACGTGGACGCGGTCTGCATCCCCGGCGGCTTCGGCGACCGCGGCGTGGAGGGCAAGGTCTCGGCGATCACCTACGCCCGGGAGAACCGCATCCCGCTGCTCGGCCTGTGCCTGGGCCTGCAGTGCGTGGTCATCGAGGCGGCCCGCGGCCTGGCCGGCATCCCGGACGCCAACTCGACCGAGTTCGACCCCGCCACCGCGCACCCGGTGATCTCCACCATGGCCGAGCAGCTCGACATCGTGGCCGGCCAGGGTGACCTCGGCGGCACCATGCGGCTGGGCCTGTACCCGGCGAAGCTCGCCGAGGGCTCCATCGTCCGCGAGGTCTACGGCGGCGAGCCCTACGTCGAGGAGCGGCACCGCCACCGCTACGAGGTGAACAACGCCTACCGCGGCGAGCTGGAGAAGAAGGCCGGCCTGCTGTTCTCCGGCACCTCCCCGGACAACACCCTGGTCGAGTACGTCGAGTACCCCCGCGACGTGCACCCGTACCTGGTGGCCACCCAGGCGCACCCCGAGCTCAAGTCCCGCCCGACCCGTCCGCACCCCCTGTTCGCGGGACTGGTCGCGGCCGCCGTCGAGCGCCTCAAGGGTTGATCGGTACGGTTGCGGGGGCGGGCCGGCGAACGGGCCGCCCCCTGCACCGCGTACGGAGGGCACCATGCTGAAGGACACCCCCGAGGAGTGGCGGGTCACCGCCACCGCCACCCCCTTCACCGGGAAGAAGACCGGCGTCCGCACCGACGACGTCGTCATGCCCGACGGCAGCGTCGCCCGGCGCGACTACCAGGTCCACCCGGGCTCGGTGGCCGTGCTCGCCCTCGACGACCAGGACCGGGTCCTGGTCCTCAAGCAGTACCGCCACCCCGTGCGGATGAAGCTGTGGGAGATCCCCGCCGGGCTCCTCGACGTCCCCGGCGAGAACCCGCTGCACGCCGCCCAGCGCGAGCTGTACGAGGAGGCGCACGTCAAGGCCGAGGACTGGCGGGTGCTCACGGACGTGTACACCACGCCCGGCGGCTGCGACGAGGCCGTGCGGATCTTCCTGGCCCGGGGCCTGTCCGAGGTGGAGGGCGAGCGCTTCGAGGTGTCGGAGGAAGAGGCCGACATGGAGTCCGCGCGCGTGCCGGTGCAGGAGCTGGTCCGCGGGGTCCTCGCGGGCGAGCTGCACAACAACTGCCTCGTGGTCGGAGTGCTGTCGTTGCAGGCCGCCCGGGCCGGGGACGGCCTGGAGGCGCTGCGCCCGGCCGAGGCCGAGTGGCCCGCGCGACCGTTCTCCGCGTGATCGGTTCGGTCTGACCATCCGATCGTCCGAGAGGGTGATCATTGGCCGGATCCGCCGCGTCGCGTACGGGGGTTGGACCCCCGCCGTGAACTAGGCTCTTGCCGTTCGTAGGAGAACGGGAGTGGGCCCGTGGCGGATCACGTGCTGGACGCCGACGCATCGGCGGCGGCCTCTGACGACGGCCCGTGGGAGCCGGCGTCACAGACCCCGGCACACGGCACGCTGCCCCCCGGCCTGCCGGGTTTCGTCGGCCGCCGCCGCGAGCTCGAGGAACTGCGCGCCGACATCGACCGGCCGGGCCTGGCCGCCCTGCGCGGCCAGACGCCCGACGGCAGTCGTGTCCTGCTCGTGGCCGGCCGGCCGGGCTCGGGACGCACGGCGCTGGCCGTGCGGCTCGCCCACGAGGTGGCCGACCGCTACCCCGGCGGTCAGTTCTACGTACGGCTCAGCGAGAACGACGGCCGTCCGGTGCCGCCCGAGCAGTCCGCCCGCGACCTGCTGCGCGCGATGGACGTGGAGGCCGAGCCGGCCGCGGAGCCCGAGGAATTGCTCGCCGCGCTGCGCACCGCCCTGAACGGGCGCAAGGCCGTCCTCGTCCTGGACGACGTCGTCGACTCCCGGCAGCTGCTCGACCTGTTGCCCAGGGGCTCGGGGAACCTGCTGGTGGCCACGGCCGAGGGGCCGCTGCCCGGCGTCCACGACGTACGCCCGTGCACCCTGGGCGGGCTCGACCCGGCGGCCTGCGTGGACCTGCTGACCGAGGCGGTCGGGCGGGTGCGGATCACCAACGACCCGCGGGCCGCGGAGGGCCTGGTCCAGGAGTGCGGCGGGCACCCCGGGGCGCTGCGGCTCGTCGCCGCCTGGCTCGCCGCGCAGCCCCGCACGCCCGTCGCCGAGGCCACCCGCAGGCTGCACGCCGACGCCGGCGAGCCGGTGGCCGCGAACGCGGCGTCCGACGGCGGCGCGGCCACCCGCGGCAACGGCACGCTCCGCGCGGACGTCGGGCACCGCACGGGCAGCGGCCCGCTGCCGGAGGCGTTGCGCGGTCTGGCCGCGGACGGGCAGGCACGGGTGCTGCGCCGGGCGGGCGCTCCGGGCGAGCCCGCGGCGAAGGCGGCCGGCGGCGCACGGGAGGCCGACGGGACCGGGGCGGCGAAGGAGAAGGGGAGCGCCGCCGCGGCGTCCACCCCGCGTGCCACTCCCGCGCCGGAGCTGCTGCGCGCCTTCCGTTTCGTGTACGGGGCGCTCTCGCCCGCCGTGTCCCGGATGCTGCGGCTGCTCGCGCTCGCCCCCTCGGGCCTGACCGACGCGCACACCGCCTCCGCGCTGGGCGGCTGCTCGGTCGAGGCCGCGCAGGCCACGCTGGCGGACCTGGCCGCCTGCGGGCTGCTGCACCCCGAGCCGGTCTTCGGCGAGCTGCCGGCGCAGTACCGGGTGCCGGGCTGGCTCACCCCGCCGCTGCGGGCGCTGCTGGAGGGCACGGAGAAACCGTCCGAGGTGCAGCTCGCCCGTGCCCGGATGCTGGAACGCACGGTACGGCTGCTGCACGCGTGCCGGATGTGCCTGGAGGGCGAGGAGGAGCCCGACGGGCTGCCCAAGTCCCTGCGCTTCCCCGGCCGTCCGGTCGCGGCGGGGTGGCTGCGGATGCGGCTGCCGGTCCTGTTGGCCGCCGCGCGGCTGGCGGTCGCGGACGGCGACCTGGACACCCTGGCCCGCCGCCTGATGGCCGCTCTCGTACGCGCCCTGGCCGCGGACCCCGACGGCGGCGCGACGGCGCCGGAGCGCTACCGGCTCCACCACCTGGTGCTGGACGTCGCCGAGCGGCGCGGACTGCACCGGGAGAAGGCGGCGGCCCTGCTGAACATCGGCGACCTGGACGTCGAGGCGGTCCGCCCGCTGGACGCCCTCGACCGCTACCGGGCCGCGCTGGTCGCCTCCCGGGAGGCGTACGACGGGGATGCCGAGGGCCGCGCGCTGGAGGCCATCGCCGGGACCTACCTGGAGCTGGACGACCCGCAGCGGGCCTCCGACTGGTACGGCCGGGCGCTGGCCCTGCGGCAGGCCCGCGGCGAGCTCGTCCACCAGGCGCGGCTGCACGCCCGGCTCGGCGCCCTGTTCACCTACGCGGGCCACTACGGCAACGCGCTGCGCGAGTGGCGTGCCGCCGCCGCCGCGCACCGGCGGCTGAAGGACCTGCCCGCGCAGGCCCGGGCGCTCAGCGAGGTGGCCCGGGTCCAGGAGTACGCGGGGCACCCGGAGGACGCGCTGCGGACCTGCCGTGACGCCCTGTACTGGGCCCGGCAGGCCAAGGAGCGGCGACTGGAGGGCGCGGTGCTGCTGCGGATGGCCGACACCCTGGAGCGGCTGGGGGACCCCGCGGGCGCCCGGTTGCAGCGGGCCGCCGCGCGGCGGCTGCTGCCGGCCGAGGAGATTCCGCAGCCGGAGGAGGACTGAGGGCCCCTGTTTCCGGGGCCGAGGGCCCGCTGGGGCCCCTCAGATCGCGCCGAGAGCGAGCTGTACCTACGAAACTGCCAATGCCTTCGCTGAAAGTAGTCACTTTGTAAGGCTGGACAGTGACTCTTCCTTCACTACACTTGGTCGCACCGCAGAACATCGCGGTCAGGTCCGACGTACCCCGTCATCGGGCGACATGTCCGGAGACCTGCTAGAAACCCTCCACTCCCGTGAACAGGACCGTGATCGACGTGAAGGTCGGCATCCCCCGCGAGGTCAAGAACAACGAGTTCCGCGTGGCCATCACCCCCGCCGGCGTGCACGAGCTCGTCCGCGGCGGCCACGAGGTGTTCGTCGAGCAGGACGCCGGCGTCGGCTCGTCCATCCCGGACGGGGAGTACGTCTCCGCCGGCGCGACGATCCTCCCGACCGCCGACGAGGTGTGGGCCGTCGCCGACCTGGTACTGAAGGTCAAGGAGCCCATCGCGGAGGAGTACCACCGGCTCCGCAAGGACCAGACCCTCTTCACCTACCTGCACCTGGCCGCGTCCCGCGAGTGCACCGACGCGCTGCTGGAGTCCGGCACCACCGCGATCGCCTACGAGACCGTCGAGCTCGCCAACCGCCAGCTGCCGCTGCTCGCCCCGATGTCCGAGGTGGCCGGCCGGCTCGCCCCGCAGGTCGGCGCGTACCACCTGATGCGCTCGGCCGGCGGCCGCGGCGTGCTCCCCGGCGGCGTCCCGGGTGTGGCCCCGGCCAAGGCCGTCGTCATCGGCGGCGGCGTCTCCGGCTGGAACGCCACGCAGATCGCCGTCGGCATGGGCTTCCACGTCACCCTGCTCGACCGGGACATCAACAAGCTGCGCGAGGCCGACAAGATCTTCGGCACCAAGGTGCAGACCATCGTCTCCAACGCCTTCGAGCTGGAGAAGGCCGTCCTCGAGGCCGACCTCGTCATCGGCGCGGTCCTCATCCCGGGTGCCAAGGCCCCCAAGCTCGTCACCAACGAGCTGGTCTCGCGCATGAAGCCGGGCTCGGTGCTCGTCGACATCGCCATCGACCAGGGCGGCTGCTTCGAGGACTCCCGTCCCACCACGCACGCCGAGCCGACCTTCGCGGTGCACGACTCGGTCTTCTACTGCGTCGCCAACATGCCGGGCGCGGTGCCGAACACCTCCACCTACGCGCTCACCAACGCGACGCTGCCCTACATCGTCGAACTCGCCAACCGCGGCTGGCGCGAGGCGCTGCGCCGGGACGCCGCGCTCGCCAAGGGCCTCAACACCCACGAGGGCCAGGTCGTCTACGGCCCGGTCGCCGAGGCGCACGGCCTGGACGCGGTGGACCTCGGCACCGTCCTCGGCTGACGGCCGCCTCATCGATTGATCGATTTTTCGCGTTGGCGTCAACTTGTCGCCAATCCGGTACGCACGGCCGGGTCTTGAGTCCCAAGGCCCGGCCGTTCGCGTGGAACCATACTGTTTTGCCGATTCGTCCCCCCGCGAAACATCCCCGGCGTCGCCGTTACACCCTTGACAGCGAGACGTTCGGTTGCCGACACATCGTGCCGTGTCCGGTGGATTGTGTTGCTGTGAACCACCGACACGCCATAGAGTCGCCAACCGTCGGCATGCTGCAACGCTGACCTATTGAGAAGTTTCCTGGTCACCAAGGAGGTAAGACGACTTGTGAATGAGTCGACATTTGCTCCCGGGGGTGGTCAGCCAGGAATGACCGTGCAGACCGACGGTTCCGCACGACTCGGACCGGTGGCCTCCGTGGCCGTCCGGACGTTCGAGGCGCGCAGGGCCGGCACAGACAACGAGACGCGCTACGCGAACCCCATGGCCCAATACGAAGAAGAGCTGCAGGACGGTCAGTTCTACGACCCCGACGCGGAGTACGAACCCGACCCCGAGTACGCGGCCACCCTCGCACCCGACGCGGCACGCCAGCGCCGTGAGCGCGTGGGCCCCACCGGCCGCCCGTTGCCGTACTTCCCGATCCCCGGCCCGCTGACGGACCACGGCCCGGCGAAGATCATCGCGATGTGCAACCAGAAGGGCGGCGTCGGCAAGACGACCTCGACCATCAACCTGGGTGCCGCGCTCGCCGAGTACGGCCGCCGCGTCCTCCTGGTCGACTTCGACCCGCAGGGCGCGCTCTCCGTCGGCCTCGGCGTCAACCCGATGGAACTGGACGTCACGGTCTACAACTTGCTGATGGAGCGCGGGCTCTCGGCCGACGAGGTGCTGCTGAAGACCGCGGTGCCCGGCATGGACCTGCTGCCCAGCAACATCGACCTGTCCGCCGCGGAAGTCCAGTTGGTCAGCGAGGTGGCCCGGGAGTCGTCGCTGCAACGCGCGTTGAAGCCGCTGCTGCCCGACTACGACTACGTCATCATCGACTGCCAGCCGTCGCTCGGCCTGCTGACGGTCAACGCCCTGACCGCGGCCCACCAGGTGATCGTCCCGCTGGAGTGCGAGTTCTTCGCGCTGCGCGGAGTCGCGCTGCTCACCGAGACCATCGAGAAGGTCAGGGAACGGCTCAACCCCGAGCTGGAGCTGGACGGCATCCTCGCCACGATGTACGACTCGCGGACCGTGCACAGCCGCGAGGTGCTGGCGCGCGTCGTCGAGGCCTTCGACGACCACGTCTACCACACCGTCATCGGACGGACCGTCCGCTTCCCGGAGACCACGGTCGCCGGTGAGCCGATCACCACCTACGCCTCCAACTCGGTGGGCGCCGCCGCCTATCGTCAGCTCGCCAGGGAGGTGCTCGCCCGGTGTCACGCCGAGTGAGTCTCCCGGGGGCCGACGAACTGTTCCGCACGACGGGGGGACGGGGGCTCCAGTCCCCGGCGCCGCGGCAGCACGCCAACGGCGAGACTCCCGGCGCGGGTCCGGGCGGCGGCCCGGGCGCGGACCCCGCGGCCCCCGGCGAACGCCCGCTGCGGCAGGTGCCGGCCCCCGCCGAGGAGCCGGCGGCGGAGGAGGCGCCGGTCAGCGAGTCCGCGACGCCCTCCGAGGCGGCCGAGCACGGTGGACGGGACACCGCCGCCGACCTCGGCGCCCCGCCGGCCCCCGCGGCCCGCTCCGTCCCGGAACAGGCGGGTCCGTCCGGTCCGCCCGTACGGCGCGGCGGCCTGCCGGCCCCCGGAACGGGCTCCACGGGCCCCCAGGCGGTCCCGCAGCCGCCCCAGCCCCCGCAGCCGCGCCGCAAGTCCGGACGGGCTCCCAGACGGCCCAGCGGGCGCGAGCGCCACGACGAGAAGATCACCGTCTACGTCTCCGCCGAGGAGCTGATGGACCTCGAGCACGCCCGCCTCGTCCTGCGCGGGGAGCACGGGCTCGCCGTCGACCGCGGGCGGATCGTCCGCGAGGCGGTCGCGGTGGTCCTGGCCGACCTCGAGTCCCGCGGCGACGCGAGCATCCTCGTACGCCGCCTGCGCGGCCGCTGACACGCTCCGCGCGATACGGTGCCGTCCTCCGTACGGCCCCGTCAGCACCACCTGGACCCCCCATGCCCCCCGACGACACCGCCAGCCCGCAGCGCTCCCGCCGCCTCCTCGGCCGCGGCCCCGGCGCGAGCCCCGTGCCGCCGCCTGCCGCGGCCGAGGAGGGCGTGGACGGCCCGGGCGCGGGCGACCGGGCAGGTGATCCCGGCCACACCGCGTCCCCGGTGCCGCCGCCCGCCGTCGCCGAAGCCGTGGCGGAGACCGCCCCGGAACCCGTGGCACCTTTGCTCGTCGCCGACCCGCCGCCCGCACCGGAGGCCGGGGAGCCGCCCGCCACCGACGAGCCGGCGGACGAGAACGAGCCGGCCGACGAGGACGAGCCCGGGGACGAGCCCGGGGACGAGGACGGCGGGGCCGCGAACGACGGCCGCTTCACCGTCCGGCTGGCGAACTTCGAAGGCCCCTTCGACCTGCTGCTGCAGCTGATCTCCAAGCACAAGCTCGACGTCACCGAGGTCGCCCTCTCCAAGGTGACGGACGAGTTCATGACGTACATCCGCGCCATGGGACCCGACTGGGACCTGGACCAGACCACGGAGTTCCTGGTCGTCGCGGCCACCCTGCTGGACCTGAAGGCCGCCCGCCTGCTGCCCGCCGCCGAGGTGGAGGACGAGGAGGACCTCGCCCTGCTGGAGGCCCGGGACCTGCTCTTCGCCCGGCTGCTGCAGTACCGCGCGTACAAGCGGATCGCCGCGATCTTCGCCGAGCGCCTGGAGGCCGAGGCGCTGCACCACCCCCGCACCGTGGGGCTCGAGCCGCAGCACGCCGAACTGCTGCCCGAGGTGGTGCTGAGCATCGGGCCGGAGCGCTTCGCGCAGCTCGCCGTCAAGGCGATGCAGCCGAAGCCGAAGCCGCAGGTGTACGTGGACCACATCCACGCGCCGCTGGTGAGCGTCCGCGAGCAGGCCGAGCACGTCGTCGCGATGCTGCGGGAGCGCGGCGAGGCGAGCTTCCAGGAGCTCACCTTCGACGCCCCCGACACCCTGACGGTCGTGGCGCGCTTCCTGGCCCTGCTGGAGCTCTACCGGGAGAAGGCGGTGGCGCTCGACCAGGAGGAGGCCCTCGGTACGCTCCAGGTCCGCTGGACGGGCGGCGCGGCGGCGCCGGACCAGCCGCTGGTCACCGACGAATTCGACCAGGCGCCCGCCGCCGCGAAGGACGGGAAGGATGGCTGACGTGACGGAGGTGACCGGAGTGACCGAGCCGGCGTCCGAGGCGCCCGGGACGGTCGAGGGGACCGAAGGGACGGCCGGCGGTGCGCCCGCGGGCTTGCTGTCCGTGGCGGAGCTGGAGCTGCGGCCCGCCCTGGAGGCCGTCCTGATGGTCGTGGACGAGCCCGTCACCGAGGAGACCCTGTCCAAGGTGCTGGAGCGCCCGCGCCGGGAGATCGCCACCGCCCTGCACGACCTCGCGGAGGAGTACGCCGCCCAGGGCCGCGGCTTCGACCTGCGGCTGATCGCCGGCGGCTGGCGCTTCTACACCCGGCCCGCGTACGCCGCGGCCGTGGAGAAGTTCGTCCTGGACGGCCAGCAGGCCCGGCTCACCCAGGCCGCGCTGGAGACGCTGGCGGTCGTCGCGTACCGGCAGCCGGTCAGCCGTTCGCGGGTCTCCGCGGTGCGCGGGGTCAACTGCGACGGCGTGATGCGCACCCTCCTTCAGCGGGGTCTGGTGGAGGAGTGTGGGACGGAAGCCGAGACAGGTGCGATCCTGTACAGGACGACGAACTACTTCCTGGAGCGGATGGGCCTGCGCGGCCTGGACGAGCTGCCCGAGCTCGCCCCGTTCCTCCCGGAGGCGGACGCCGTCGAGGCGGACTCCCTGGAGGGTGTCCCCTCATTCGACCCGGACTCGACGACGGATAGTTGATGCGAAGCAGTAGCGGCAGCGGCAGGAACAGTGGCGGCAACCGGAATTCCCGGGGTGCCGATGGGGGCGGCTCCCGGTCGAGGACCGGGGGACAGCGCGACGACCAGCAGAAGCGCGCGGGCCGGCCCCGTCCGGAGGAGCGCCGCTACGACGTCGGCGGCGGCTCCGGCGGCTCCGGGGGCTCCGGCGGAGCGGGGGGAGCCGCCAAGCGCGGCACCGGCGGCAAGCCGGGCGGCGCGTCCGGCAAGCCCCGCAAGTCCGCGCCCGCGCGCCCGCGCGAGCTGGACGCCCAGATCGAGGAGCGCAACCGCGAGCGGCACAGCAAGCCCAAGCTGAACCTGCCCAAGACCTTCCCCGGCGCGGAGCAGGAGGGCGAACGCCTGCAGAAGGTGCTGGCGAGGGCGGGCATGGGCTCGCGCCGCGCGTGCGAGGAGCTGATCGAGCAGCGCCGCGTCGAGGTGAACGGCAAGATCGTCACCGAGCAGGGCCTGCGGGTGGACCCCGACAAGGACGAGGTGCGCGTCGACGGGCTGACCGTCGCCACGCAGTCGTACCTGTTCTTCGCCCTGAACAAGCCGGCCGGCGTCGTCTCCACGATGGAGGACCCCGAGGGCCGCCAGTGCCTCGGGGACTACGTCACCAACCGCGAGACCCGGCTCTTCCACGTGGGGCGGCTGGACACCGAGACCGAGGGCATCATCCTGCTCACCAACCACGGCGAGCTGGCCCACCGTCTCACCCACCCCCGCTACGGCGTGCAGAAGACCTACCTCGCCGCGATCAACGGTGTGCTGCCGCGCGACATCGGCAAGCAGCTGAAGAACGGCATCCAGCTGGAGGACGGCTACGCCCGCGCCGACAGCTTCCGCGTCGTGCAGCAGACCGGCAAGAACTACCTGGTCGAGGTCACCCTGCACGAGGGCCGCAAGCACATCGTGCGCCGCATGCTCGCCGAGGCGGGCTTCCCGGTCGACAAGCTGGTCCGCACCAGCTTCGGTCCGATCGCGCTCGGCGACCAGAAGTCGGGCTGGCTGCGGCGGCTCACCAACACCGAGGTGGGCATGCTGATGCGCGAGGTCGACCTCTGAGCCGTCCGCACCCCGACGGTACGGGCCCGGTCCGCCTCCCGTGGCGGACCGGCGTCCCGGGCCAGGCGACCGGCCGGCCTCCGGCCGGTGTGCGGCTGCTCCCGGGATAAGGACTTTCCCGGAAGGTGCCGTTCCGGGAAGGATGGCGCCATGACCATCCACGCCGAACGCCTGCGCGCGGCCGGGCTGCCCGAACTCACCCCGGACCTCGCCCAGCAGGGACACCCGTTGCTGTTCGCCACCGTCTCCGGTGCGCACCTGTACGGCTTCCCGTCCCGTGACTCGGACGTGGACCTGCGCGGTGTCCACCTCCTCCCGCTGGCCGACCTGATAGGGCTGCGGGAGGGCGAGGAGACCCAGACCCGCATGCGGGAGCAGGACGGCCTCGAACTCGACCTGGTCACCCACGACCTGCTGAAGTTCGCCCGGCTCATGCTGCGGCGCAACGGCTACGTGCTGGAGCAGCTGCTGTCCCCGCTCGTGGTGCACACCAGCGGCGTCCACGCCCAGTTGGTCGACCTCGCGCCCGGCGTCATCACCGGCCGGCACGCCCACCACTACCGGGGCTTCGCCCGTACCCAGTGGGAGCTGTACGAGAAGACCGGCGAACTCAAGCCGCTGCTCTACACCTTCAGGGTGCTGCTGACCGGCATCCACCTGATGCGCACGGGCGCCGTCGAGGCGCACCTGCCGACGCTGCTGGAGCACGTCCCCGCCCCCGGCTACGTCCGCGAACTCATCCACGAGAAGGCCGTCGCCGAGCACGGCCTGGCCATGGACCTCGACCCGCGGCGCGTCCGCGCCGACGTCGACGCCCTCCACACGCTCCTGGACGACGCGCAGCGCGACACCCGGCTGCCCGGCGAGCCGACGGCCTACGACGCCCTCCACGACCTGGTCGTCCGCACCCGGGTGGCCGCCGTATGAGACGCGCCGCATCGGGGGCGATGGCGGGGCTGGCGATCGGCGACGCGCTCGGCTTCCCCACGGAGTTAAACGACGTCCCGTCGATCCTGGCCAAGTGCGGCCCGTGGCGGGAGATGGAACTGCCCCGCCCGGCCTTCGTCACCGACGACACGCAGATGACCCTCGCCCTCGCGCGCGGGCTGCGCACGGCGACGGAACGCGGCCCCCTCACGCCGTCCCGGCTGGCCCGCCCGGTGCGCGAGGAGTACGTCGACTGGTACCACTCGCCCGACAACAACCGCGCCCCCGGCCGCACCTGCCTGGTCGCCTGCGCGAAGCTGGACCACCCGGACCGGCCCTGGCAGGAGGCCAGCCAGACGGGCTCCAAGGGCTGCGGCGCGAACATGCGGGTCGCCCCGATCGGGCTCGTCCCCGGGCTGCGCCCCGACGACCGGGCCGGGGCGGCGCAGTTGCAGTCCGCGCTCACCCACGGCCACCCCACGGCGCTCGCGGCCTCCGACCTCACCGCGCACGCCGTCCACCTGCTCGCGGGAGGCGCGGAGCCGGCGGAACTGACCGGCCTGCTGCGCGGCTACGCGGCGCAGCAGCGCGACACCTACCACGAGTGGTGGCTCGGGGACCTGTGGCTGCGCGCCCACGACCACGGCCCGTTGGCCTTCGTCCGCCGTGGCTGGGACGAGTGCGTCGAGGTGCTCGACCGCCTCGACGCGGCGCTCGCGGCGCCCGACCGCGAGGCCGATCCGTGCCTGGCGACCGGCGCCGGATGGATCGCCGAGGAGGCCCTGGCGACCGGCCTGCTGTGCTTCCTGCTCTTCCCGGACGAGCCCGTCACCGCGGTGCGCCGGGCGGCGTGCTCCTCCGGTGACTCCGATTCCATCGCCTGCCTGACGGGCGCCTTCGCGGGTGCGCACCACGGCCTGGCGGCCTGGCCGGAGGCCTGGCTGGAGCACCTCGAGCACCGGGACGAACTACTGGCCTTCGGCGCCCTGTGGGACGGCGACGGCGGCTGACGCCCGCCGGACCCGGAACAGGAAGTCCTCGACGCGGGCCCGGTCCGGCTCGTCCGGGAGCGGGCTGCGCGAGGCGGCGGCGGCCGCCTCCTCGTACAGCCGGCGCATCCAGGCCTCCGTCCGGGACCACCCCACCTCGCCCCGCTTGACCGCCAGCAGCCGCTCGCGGTGCTCGCCGACCTCGATGCGCAGCTCGCCGGTGCGCAGCAGGTCGCGGGCGCTGATCAGCAGCCGCAGCAGGTGCATGGCGTGCTTCCAGCGGGGCGCGCCGTGCGTGCGGACGTCGGCCTCCAGCTTCCGCAGCTGGCCCGTGGCGTAGCGGGCGAAGCTCTCGTGGACGTGCCGGGACAGGAAGGCACCGCGCAGGGCGAGCAGTTCCCTGCCGGTGTCGTCCACGTGCTCGACCAGGGGGGAGTGCAGGCACTCCAGGATGTTGGGGTTGGCGCGCAGCGCGAGCTCGCAGAACCGCTCCAGCTCCCAGGAGAACTGCTCGCGCTCCGGACCGTCCACGTGGCGGGGCGGCTTGTCGAACCGCCAGAAGAGCGGGGTGGGCGCGACGTACACCCCGCGGCGGTCCGTGTCGCTGCCGTCCGTGGCCAGTCCGAAGGCGCGCGAGCCCATCACACAGGCGTAGACGGTGTGGTGGCGTACGAGGTCGTGGTCGCGCATGGACCGGGATGCTACGGGCTAGGCGAGGATGATCTCGCCGTCTTTTTCGACGATCGACTCGGCGGGCAGCGGCTTCGGGGCCGGCCCGGCGACCACCGAGGCGTCGGTGATACGGAACTTGCTGCCGTGGCAGGGGCAGTTGATGGTGCCGTCGGCGACGCTGTTCACCAGACAGCCCTGGTGGGTGCAGACGGCCGAGAAGGCCTTGAACTCGCCGGCCTCGGGCTGGGTCACCACGATCTTCTTGTCCGTGAGCACCGTGCCGCCGCCCACGGGCACGTCGGCCGTCTTCACCAGCACCTCGCCCGGGGTCGCGGCCGGTGAGGCCGATGCCGAACCCGGTGCCGAACCCGGCGGCGACGCGGGCGCCGCGGCCGGCGCGGAGGCGGGCTCCGAGGCCGGTGGCGCCGAGGTCGCCGCGGCCTGCGGCGCGCTCTCCTCGCCGTACTTGCTGCATCCCGCAAGCGCCGCCGTCGACAGCAGCACGATGCGTCGTTTCATGTCGTCACCCCGACCGTTCGGAAGAACCACAACGCGGACGTCAGCCACAGCACCGTCAGCGCCGTGAAGACCAGCCCGCCGACGAACGGCAGCAGCCGGTCCGGCAGTCGCTCGGCCCGCAGCAGGAGCATCTTTGCGGTGAATGTCCCGAAAAAGAAGCACCCGACCAGCGAGTGCCACAACACGCGGCCGCTGTACGTCTGATAGCCCAACGCGTACAGGCAGTGCACGGCGACCGGGACGGTCAGCAGGAACGCGGCCCGGCCCGACCAGCGGTGCAGCCCGCCGGTCCAGGAGGGGGCGCGGACGCCGGGCACCTTGCCGTACATCACCAGCGCCGAGGCCGCCTGCACCAGGGCGAGGGCGAAGGCGGCCGTCGCGAGCCACGCCTTGACCGCGCCCGTGCTGGAGAAGCCGGCCAGGTTGAAGGCGGTGCCCGCGGGGTCGTGGACCCTGCCGTACGCGCCCAGGGCGACGGCGACCGCCGCGGCGGCGAGCGCGGGGACGAGGAACACGGCGGCCCGCTGCCGGGGCCGCGGCGGCGGTGCGGGGAAGGACGTGGTGGCGGCGTTCGGGTCCACGTTCATGGGGCGCTCCTGCCTGCCTGCGGGCGGACGGTCAGGGGATGGGCCGTGCGGTGAGCTGCGTGCCGTCGACGGTCACGGCGCCTGTGGCAGGGTCGATGGCGGGGGCGGCGGACGGCCGGCCGTCGCGCGAGACGATCCCCACCTGCTTGCCGTTCGGCAGCACGATCCAGCCGCCGACGACCCGTGCGCCGCGCACGGAGGCGGTCGCCCGGTACAGACCGGACGGCTTGACCGCGTGCCCCGCGGTGAAGGGCTGCTCCAGCCCGGTCAGCCGCACCTCGCCGGTGACGCGGCCGCCCTCCACGGTGCCCTCCAGGCGCGCGCCCCGGTCACCGGTCAGGCGCATCCGGCCGTCGTCCCGTACCTCGCCGCGCAGCCACGCCTCCTTGGTGCGCCCGTCGCAGACGTACGCGACGGCCTTCCCGTCGCGCAACGCGATCGCGACGCCCGCCACGCCGTCGCCGGTGCGGCCCGCGTAGTCCGCGTCGGGGCGCGGGGCGGCCGTCGTCGTAGCCGTGGAGGGGGTGGGCGTGGGCGGCGCGGAGGGGGCCGGGGAGGTCGCCGGAGTGGCCGCCGAGGGCGGCGGGGCGTCCGCGCCCGCCGGCGGCGGTTCCGTCGTCGCGTTGAGCGACAGCATGACCAGGGCGAGCACCAGCCCCGCCAGGAGCGTGTGGAGCGGTCCGGAACGCTGCATGTCCGCCTCCCCCGAGGCCGCGCGGTCAGGCCACCATCGAACCGGACCGCCGCCCCGCCGTCCAGGGGCGTGTCAGGACAAAGCAGCGCTTACGACCACACCGCCAGCGCCACCGCGCGGCCCTCCGCGTCCCGCCGCACCTCCAGCATCCCGACCACCGCGCTGCGGTTGACGCGCCCGTACACGTGCGGGAAGCGGGTCTCCGCGGGCACCCCGGGCGGCGGCACCGGATCGGCGTCCTCCCACAGCACACGGGCCTCCAGGGCCTCCTCGTCGATCAGCAGCACCATCAGCGGGCCCGGGGTGTCCCGGTAGAAGGCGTCGGCGACGGCGAGCGCCACCTCCTCGTCGGGCGCGCAGTGCACGAACCCGTCCTCGGCGAGCGACGAGGGCGCGTACGGACGGTCCGGGTCGCGCAGCCAGTCGTCCAGCGGAACCAGGTGGAAGATCATGCTTCATGGTGTACCGCGGCACCCCGTGCGTCTCGCAGGGCGGGCGTGTCCGCCGCACCCCGTCCACCACGACTACGCTGACCAGGTACGTGCGCGCAGCAACACAGGGAGCGATGACGTGGCGGTACGAGCGGTCCGCGGAGCCGTCCAGCTGGAGCGGGACGAGGCGGAGCACATGCACGAGCAGGTCGCCGGGCTGCTCACCGCCATCCTGGAGCGCAACGGCATCGCGGTGGACGACCTGATCAGCGTCTGGTTCACCGCCACCCCGGACCTGCACAGCGACTTCCCGGCGGTCGCCGCGCGCAAGCTCGGCATCACCGACGTGCCGCTGATCTGCGCGCAGGAGCTCGACATCGCCGGCGCCATGCCCCGGGTCGTGCGCATCCTCGCCCACGTCGAGTCCGGGCTGTCCAAGGGCGAGATCTCCCACGTCTACCTCGGCGCCGCCGCCGCCCTCCGCAAGGACATCGCCCAGTGAGGACCGCCCTCGTCATCGGCACCGGCCTCATCGGCACCTCCGCCGCCCTCGCGCTCGCCGCGCGCGGCGTGGTGGTCCATCTGGAGGACCACGACCCCGCAGTGGTGCGGACCGCCGCCGCGCTCGGCGCGGGCACCGACGAGCCCCCGTCCGGCCGGGTCGACCTGGCGGTCATCGCCGTGCCGCCGGCCCACGTGGCCGCGACGGTCGCCGACGCCCAGCGGCGCGGACTGGCCCGCGGCTACCTCGACGTCGCCAGTGTGAAGTCCGGACCGCGCCGTGACCTGGAGGCGCTCGGCTGCGACCTCACCTCGTACATCGGCACCCACCCCATGTCCGGCCGCGAGCGCTCCGGCCCGCTGGCCGCCACGGCCGACCTGTTCGAGGGGAGCCCCTGGGTGCTCACCCCGACGCCGGTCACCGAGACCGAGGTGCTCAACCTCGCCCTGGAGCTGGTCGCGCTCTGCCGCGCCGTCCCGGTCGTCATGGACGCCGACGCCCACGACCGTGCCGTCGCCCTCGTCTCGCACACCCCGCAGCTCGTCTCCAGCATGGTCGCGGCGCGCCTGCAGCACGCCGAGGACAGCACGGTGCGCCTGTGCGGCCAGGGCATCCGCGACGTCACCCGGGTCGCGGGCTCCGAGCCCGGCATGTGGATCGACATCCTGTCGGCCAACCCCGGCCCGGTGGCCGACGTCCTCGCCGACCTCGCCGCCGACCTGACGGAGACCGTCGAGTCCCTGCGGGCCCTGCAGTCCGCGGACGACGCCAAGCGCCGCGACGGCGCCGCCGGCATCGAGGACCTCCTGCGCCGCGGCAACGCCGGCCGGGCCAAGGTCCCCGGGAAGCACGGCTCCGCCCCCAAGGCGTACGAGGTCGTCGCCGTCCTCATCGGCGACCAGCCGGGAGAACTGGCGCGGCTCTTCGCGGACGCGGGTGCGGCCGGGGTCAACATCGAGGACGTGCGGATCGAGCACTCGACCGGGCAGCAGGCGGGTCTGGTGCAGCTGATGGTCGAGCCGGCCGCGGCGGCACGCCTGTCCGTCGCCCTGCGGGACCGCGGCTGGTCCCTGCGGGCCTGACCCCCGGGGGCCCCTCCGGGCCCGGGGAATCGCGGACGCGGTCCGGTGCGGCCGTCAGAGGACCTGGCGTCACGCGGGTCCGAGCGTGCGCCGCCGGCGGCCCCGCGGGCCCCGGAGCGGGTGGTCCTCGGTGCGGCGGCGGGGCGCCCGGCCGGGGGCCGGGAAATCGTGGTACGGAGCCGAATGGGTGGGCCGGTAACCTTGTGGGGATGGCATTGCGCCAGCCGTGTACCTGCTCCACGCACAAGGAAGGTCCCCCGACTGTGTCGAATCCGGTGATCGTCGCGATCGACGGCCCCTCGGGCACTGGCAAGTCCAGCACTTCGAAGGCGGTCGCGGCCAAGCTCGGCCTGAGCTACCTGGACACCGGGGCGCAGTACCGGGCGATGACCTGGTGGATGCTGAGCAACGGCGTCGACATCGACGACGCCTCCGCCGTGGCGACCGCCGCCGAGAAGCCCGTGATCGTGTCCGGGTCCGACCCGGTGGAGCCCACGATCACGGTGGACGGCCTGGACGCCTCCGGCCCGATCCGCACCCAGGAGGTCACCGCGGCGGTCAGCGCCGTCAGCGCGGTGCCCGAGGTGCGCTCCCGCCTGGTCGGGCTGCAGCGTGACGCGGCCGCCGCCGCGCCGGCCGGCATCGTCGTCGAGGGCCGGGACATCGGCACCACGGTGCTGCCGGACGCCACCGTCAAGATCTTCCTCACCGCCTCCCCTGAGGCCCGCGCCGCCCGCCGCGGCGGCGAACTGACGGCCACCGGCGGTGCCCAGGTCGACCTCGTGGCGACCCGGGAGGCCCTGGTACGGCGCGACGCGGCCGACTCCGGCCGCAAGACCTCCCCGCTGGCGAAGGCGGACGACGCCCTCGAGGTCGACACCAGCGAGCTCACCCTCGACCAGGTCATCGAGTGCGTCGTCACCCTGATCGAGGAGAAGCGGGCCGCTTCGTGAGCGACACCTCCGCGGTTCCGGGGCCGAAGGGCGTGGCGGTCGGCCGCCGCCTCGGCATCGGGATCATCCACAGCCTCTGGCGGCCCCGGGTGCTCGGCGCCTGGCGGCTGCCGGCCGCGGGCCCGGTGATCCTGGCCGTGAACCACTCGCACTACGTGGACGGGCCGGTGCTCATGGGCACCTGCCCGCGCCCGGTGCACTTCCTGATCAAGAAGGAGGCGTTCGTCGGGCCGCTGGACCCGTTCCTGCGTGGGATCGGCCAGCTCCCGGTGGACCGCCACAGCACCGACCGCACCGCGGTGACCAGCGCGCTCGGCGTGCTGGAGCGCGGCGGGGTGCTCGGGATCTTCCCCGAGGGCACCCGCGGCGAGGGCGACTTCGCCGACCTGCGGGCGGGCCTGGCGTACTTCGCGGTGCGCTCCGGCGCGCCCATAGTGCCGGTCGCGGTCCTCGGCACGTCCCGGCCGGGACGGCTGATCCGCGGTCTGCCGCCGGTGCGCAGCCGGGTCGACGTCGTCTTCGGCGACCCCTTCGACGCCGGCGACGGCAGCGGCCGCCGTACGCGTACCGCGCTGGACGCCGCCACCGTGCGCATCCAGAAGCACCTGTCCGGCCACCTCGAGTACGCCCGGCGTACCACGGGCCGCGCCTCCTAGCGGCGGCCTGATCCACACTGGGGCGTGCAAGCGCCCGCACATTTGACGATCGACGGAGAAGCTTTCATGGACATCGAGAACGAGTACGGCGAAGTCGGCGCGCTCGGCGACGCCGAGTACGCCGAGTTCATGGAGCTCGCCGCCGAGGAGGGCTTCGACCTCGACGAGGTCGCGGGCGACCTCGCCGCGGCGGGTCACGGCCCGCTGCCGGTCGTCGCGGTCGTCGGCCGTCCGAACGTCGGCAAGTCGACTCTGGTGAACCGGATCATCGGCCGCCGGGAGGCGGTCGTCGAGGACCGCCCCGGCGTCACCCGTGACCGCGTCACGTACGAGGCGGACTGGAACGGCCGCCGCTTCAAGATCGTCGACACCGGCGGCTGGGAGCAGGACGTCCTCGGCATCGACGCCTCCGTGGCCGCGCAGGCCGAGTTCGCGATCGATGCCGCCGACGCCGTCGTCTTCGTGGTGGACGCCACGGTGGGCGCGACCGACACCGACGAGGCCGTCGTCAGGCTGCTCCGCAAGGCCGGCAAGCCGGTCGTGCTGGCCGCCAACAAGGTCGACGGCCCCTCGGGCGAGGCGGACGCCGCCATGCTGTGGAACCTCGGCCTGGGCGAGCCCTTCCCCGTCTCGTCGCTGCACGGCCGCGGCACGGGCGACCTGCTGGACGCGATGCTGGAGGCGCTTCCCGAGGCGCCGATGCAGTCCTTCGCCAACGCCATCGGCGGCCCGCGCCGGGTCGCGCTGATCGGCCGCCCGAACGTCGGCAAGTCCTCGCTGCTGAACAAGGTGGCCGGGGAGGAGCGCGTCGTCGTCAACGAGCAGGCCGGCACGACCCGCGACCCGGTCGACGAGCTCATCGACCTCGGCGGCAAGACCTGGAAGTTCGTGGACACCGCGGGCATCCGCCGCCGCGTCCACCTGCAGGAGGGCGCGGACTACTACGCCTCGCTGCGCACCGCGGCCGCCCTGGAGAAGGCCGAGGTCGCGGTCGTCCTGATCGACGCGGGCGAGACGCTGGCCGAGCAGGACACCCGCATCATCTCGCTGGCCGTCGAGGCGGGCCGCGCCATCGTCATCGCCTACAACAAGTGGGACCTGCTGGACGAGGAGCGGCGCTACTACCTCGAGCGCGAGATCGAGAAGGACCTGGTGCAGGTCCAGTGGGCGCCGCGGGTGAACGTCTCCGCCCGCACCGGCCGCCACATGGAGAAGCTGGTCCCGGCCATCGAGACCGCCCTGGCCGGCTGGGAGACCCGGGTCCCCACCGGCCGGCTCAACGCCTTCCTGGGCGAGCTCGTCGCCGCCCACCCGCACCCGATCCGCGGCGGCAAGCAGCCCCGCATCCTCTTCGGCACCCAGGCCGGCACCAAGCCCCCGCGCTTCGTGCTCTTCGCCTCCGGCTTCCTGGAGGCCGGCTACCGCCGCTTCATCGAGCGCCGGCTGCGTGAGGAGTTCGGGTTCGCGGGGACGCCGATCCAGGTGTCGGTGCGGGTGCGGGAGAAGCGCGGCCGCAAGAAGTAGTCCCCGCGAGGGCACGGTGTTCCGCCGCCCGCCCGGTCGCTCCCCTCGGGGACGACCGGGCGGGCGGTTCGTCGTGGGTCCGGCGGCGCGCGGAGCCCGGCCGCGGCAAGTGGGCCCGCCGGGGCCGGACATGGCGCCGCCCGCCGGGTCGCCTCCTGGAGGGGCGGTCGGGCGGGCGGTTCGTGCGGGGCGGGTCAGAGGCCGCCGTGCATGCGGTTCTCGGCGAGGCCCGGGGGGAGGGCGGGGAGGTCGCCGCGGTGGCGGCCGGCCCGGTACGGGGAGTTGGGGCCACCGCGGTCGCCGAACGCGTTGAACTGCAGGTCCTCCTCACCGGTGCGGTCGCCCGGGAGGGTGCGGAACAGCCTGCGGTACTCGGAGTAGAGCGCGTCGTAGATCGGCGTGCCCTCACTCACGGACGCCTCCTGCGCGGTGCGCATGGGAGGAATGGGGCTCCGGTACTGGGCTCGTGAGGAAGCGTCAAAGGTGTGCACGTCGTGGCAACGAGCGGCTCAACTGCGGGGATGCGGGTCGTACGGATGAATCACGCATATGCACTGCCATAGGCCAAAGGCGCGTACGGACAGCCGTACGCGCCTTGGGCCGGAGCTGGGACGATCAGGTGCCGGAGAGGGGCATCGTCGCCGCGACGAGGAGCCCGCGCCCGCAGGCGCGCTCGAGGGCGTCGCGCAGCAGGTCCTCGCGGGGCTGCTGGCCGATCGTGCCGTGCGGGGCGGCGTACACGTACACCTCGTTGGTCTTGTGCACCGCCTGGCGCCAGCCCTCGCTCACCGCGAGCGGCTGGTGCGCCTGCCACCACGCGCCGGCGGAGCCGGGCTGCAGGATGGCGTGCAGTTGCCCCATGGCCAGCAGCACGGACCAGCCGGGCAGCGGGGAGGGCGGCGTGGACAGGTCGTTGACGGGGAGGAAGCCCTGCTCGATGAGGATCGGCAGGAAGTCGTCCTCCGGGCCGTTGTCGCCGGGGCGGGCGATCGGGCCGGTCGGTTCGATGACCAGGGCCGGGCACACCTCCTCCTTGACCAGGACGAGGCCGCAGGTGATGCCGAGCACCGCCTGGCGGGGCACGGCCGGCGCCGCGGCACCGGCCACCTCCTCGCCGGCGATGCTCTGCACCGCGCCCTGCAGTTGCTCCTCCGACACCGGTACGACCTGGGAGGGGATGCAGGTCGCGTGGGCGAAGGCGAGCACGGCGGTCTCGTCGCCGACGAACAGCACCGTGCTGGTGCGCTCCGTGGCGGTGTCCCCGGGGGTGCGGCAGGAGGTGCAGTCGTACGTGCCGGGCGCGCTGTCGCCGGCCAGCAGGCGTGCCGCCTCCTCATCGCCGATCTCGGCTCGTACCTCGTCGCTGACGTCGAGCATGGGCGGCACTGAAGCCTCCTTGGAAATGTACGGCTACGGGCTCCTTTGCCGGGCCTCGCCCGGCACATAGTGACAACGGCCGATCTGTGGCGGGAGTCACGGCCTACTTGGTGCGTGCTCGTGCGTCCGCGTGCGGAGGGTGAGCGGAGGTGCGGAGCCGGTCACTCCTCGTCCCACCTTTCACCCCCGGAAGCCTCCGCGCCTATGAGACGGGTCACATGGCGCATATGCGCTGTGCGGACATGCCGTAAAAAGCACCATCAATCCGGTGTCCGGAATAGGTCTTTACTCCCGGTAACCCTCAAGTGGCCTGCGACGTAAGGGATTTGCTTGGTGACGGAGCGCGAGCCTGCCTAAATTGGCCCGCCGTGTGCAGGGAGCACCACCCGGGAGGGCCCGTACGGAGGGCGACCGCGGCCAGGACGGCCGGCGGTCGGCGGTCGGCGGGCGAAGGGGGCGGGGACCGCGCCGGATGCGCGGGGACCCGTCCGTCGGGTGCCGTACCAGGAGTACGGCGCCATGGGGGAACCCCGGGTCCGTGGAGAGGGATTCCATGGCCGTATCAGCCAAGTACCGCCGGTCCGCAGTCGCAGCCGGCGTCACCGTCCTGACCCCGCTGGCCCTGATGGCCGCCGCGGGGCCCGCGAAGGCCGCCGGCAACGGGGTCTGGGACCGCATCGCGAGTTGCGAGAGCGGCGGGAACTGGCACATCAACACCGGCAACGGGTACTACGGAGGACTCCAGTTCTCGGCCGGTACCTGGCGCGCCTACGGCGGCACCGCGTACGCGGCCACCGCCGACCGGGCGAGTCGTGAGCAGCAGATCGCCGTCGCCACCAAGGTGCAGCGCGCGCAGGGCTGGGGCGCCTGGCCCACCTGCTCCGCCCGCGCCGGCGCCCAGGGGAGCGCGCCCGCCCGCGGCAGCGCCCCGACAGCGCCCAGGACGGAGCGGCACACCGCCCCGGCGCCGGCGAAGCAGTCGCGAGGTACCGGCGACCACGCCGACCGCGGCCGGAGCCGGCCGGCGGGGCACGGTGACTACAGCGTCCGCAGCGGCGACACCCTGAGCGGCATCGCGGCCGCCCACGGGACGACCTGGAAGAAGCTGTACGCCGTCAACCGGTCCGTGATCGGCGCCGACCCCAACCTGATCCTGCCGGGTCAGCGGCTGTCGGTCTGACCTCCCGCGCACCCCGGACCACCCGGCGGCCGTGCGCCGACCGGGTGGGCCCGGGCCGCGCCCACGGCGCGGCGGGCGACGACGCCCGCCGCGCCGCGCCTAGCCTGGCCCGCATGTTCCGCCCCCGCCGTCCCGCGGTGACCGCGCTCGCCCTGCTCGCCACCTCGGCGGCCCTCGCCACCTCGGCGGCACTCGCCACCGGCGTCGCGCGGGCCGACGGGCACGCCCCCGTCTGGGTGGAGCTCGCGAACTGCGAGAGCAGCAACCGCTGGAAGACCAACACCGGCAACGGCTTCTACGGCGGGCTGCAGATCTTCCAGCCCACCTGGGCCGAACACGGTGGCCTCGACCTGGCGTCCCGGCCCGACCGCGCCACCCCCGACCAGCAGGTGACCGTCGCCGAGGAGATCCTCCGCGACCAGGGCTGGGAGGCCTGGCCGACCTGTGCGCAGCGCCTGCGGCTGGCCGGCCGTGCGCACGCCGTCCAGTCCGGCGAGACCCTGGAGTCCGTGGCCCGGCGCTTCGACGTCAGCGGCGGCGCGGCGGAGCTGTACCGGCTCAACCAGGACGTCGTCGGCTCCGATCCGGCCCGCCCGCTCACCCCCGGGACGCTGCTGCGCCTGCCGAAGTGAGACCGGCGGGCACGCTGTGAGCGCTTCCCCGAGCCCCGCCGTGCGCTGCTCCATGTCCCACCGACCCCGTGCCCGTGGCCTCCGCCGTCCACCGTCACCCGGTGCGCCCTTAGCCCGGTGGGGTGATACCGCGGACGCCGGCCTGGGGGCCTGAGCCGTCCGCGGAAGGCGGCGTGGAGCGCGATCACCGCGCCGCGGTAGGGCCTCCGTACCGCGTGGTGCGGCATCCGGGGAGGATGCCTCGGGACCTCACGTGAATGTCACAACGAGGAAACAACGGGGACATGACGGGGAACCGGGTAGGCGGACGGGGGCAACCTGTTGGTTCCCGAGGCGGTCTTGCCAGTACGAGGGGGGACACCGGTCGTGGCGAGCAGGAGAACGCGGAGACGCATGCGCATTTCCATACTGATCCACAACGCATACGGAGTCGGGGGCACCATCCGCACGACGTACAACCTGGCAAGTGCCTTGGCCGAGCGGTACGAGGTCGAGATCGTGTCAGTGTTCCGCCACCGTGACGAGCCTGTCTTCACCCTCGATGCGCGCGTCGGCCTGCGTCACCTGGTGGACTTGCGCCGGACCAGCAGGACGTGCGACCTCGACGACCCGCTGTACGGCCGGCCGGCCAAGGTCTTCCCCTCCGGCGAGAACCGGTACGAGCAGTACAACGCACTCACCGACCAGCGGATCGCGGCACACCTTGCGTCACTCGACGCCGACGTCGTCGTCGGCACGCGCCCCGGGCTGAACGTCCACATCGCCCTGCAGGCCCCGCGGCACGTGGTGCGGATCGCGCAGGAGCACCTGACCCTGGAGACCCACCGCGTACCGCTCATCCTCACGCTGCGCCGGTTGTACCCACGGCTGGACGCGGTCACCACGACCACCGAGGCCGACGCCGCCGCCTACCGGCGCAGGCTGCGGCTGCCCGGCGTGCTGCTGGTCCCCCTGCCGAACAGCGTCCCCGACCCGGGCGTCGCGCCCAGCACGCTGGACGCCAAGTACGTCGTGGCGGCCGGCCGGCTGGCCCCGGTCAAGCGCTACGAGGACCTCATCAGGGCCTTCGTCAAGGTCGCGGCGGAACGCCCGGACTGGGGTCTGAGACTGTACGGCTCGGGTGCGCAGAGGGAGAAGCTGGAGCGGCTCATCGCGCGCCTGGACATCGGGGACCGGGTGACCATGATGGGCACCTCCTCGCCGATCGAGCCGGAGATGGCCAAGGGGTCGATGCTCGCGGTCTCCTCCAGCATGGAGTCGTTCGGCATGACCATCGTCGAGGCGATGCGCGTCGGTCTGCCGGTGGTGAGCACCGACTGCCCGCTCGGTCCCGGCGAGATCATCAGCGACGGGGTGGACGGCCTGCTGGTGCCCCCGCGGGACGTGGACGCGCTGGCCGCGGCGATGCTCCGGCTGATCAACGACGACGAGCTGCGCCACCGCATGGGCCGGGCGGCCCTGGAGAAGGGCGCCAGGTACGACCCCGCGGAGATCGCGGGCCACTTCGAACGGCTGCTGGAGGTACTCCTCGCCCGGCGGGTGGGCGCCGTGGGCCGGCTGCGCGCGGTCGGCCGCCACGTCGGTGGCCTGGGCGTGGGTGTCGTCTACTCGGGCAAGGACCTCGCCCGCGCGGCCAAGCGGCGGGCCCGCAGGCTCCGCAAGAAGCTCCGCGGGAGCGGGCGCAAGGCCGGGTCCCCGGCGCGGGGCCGGTCCGCGGGATAGCGGGATGGCGGGGTCCTGGCCGCGGGTCAGCGCGGGCCGGGCCGGACGGGGCGGGGCGGTACGGCGTCGTGGCGCCCCGCCCCGCTCAGCCGTTCTCCCCGGCCCCGGCTCCGGGGTCGACGGCGTCGCGGCGGCCGGTGGACCGTGCCTGGTCGAGGGCGGCGACCTCCGGGTGGTGCAGGTCGAAGGCGGGGGACTCGGAGCGGATCCGCGGCAGCGTCGCGAAGTTGTGCCGCGGCGGCGGACACGAGGTCGCCCATTCCAGTGAACGGCCGAAGCCCCAGGGGTCGTCGACCTCCACCCGCCGGCCGTACCGGGCGGTGCACCACACGTTGTAGAGGAACGGCAGGGTGGACAGACCCAGCAGGAACGCCCCGATCGTCGAGATCGTGTTGAGCACCGTGAAGCCGTCCGCCGCCAGGTAGTCGGCGTACCGCCGGGGCATGCCCGCCACGCCCAGCCAGTGCTGGACGAGGAAGGTGGTGTGGAAGCCGACGAAGAGCGTCCAGAAGTGGATCATCCCCAGCCGCTCGTCGAGCATCTTCCCGGTGAACTTCGGCCACCAGAAGTGGAAGCCGGCGAACATCGCGAACACCACCGTCCCGAAGACCACGTAGTGGAAGTGGGCCACCACGAAGTACGAGTCGCTGACCTGGAAGTCCAGCGGAGGCGAGGCGAGGATCACCCCGGTGAGGCCGCCGAACAGGAAGCTCACCAGGAAGCCGACGGACCACAGCATCGGGGTCTCGAAGGACAGCGAGCCGTGCAGCATCGTGCCGATCCAGTTGAAGAACTTCACCCCGGTCGGCACCGCGATGAGGAACGACAGCAGCGAGAAGAACGGCAGCAGGACGGCGCCGGTGACGAACATGTGGTGCGCCCACACCACCATCGACAGGCCGGTGATGGCCATCGTCGCGCCGACCAGCGTCGTGTAGCCGAAGACCGGCTTGCGCGAGAAGACCGGGATGACCTCGGTGACGATGCCGAAGAACGGCAGCGCGATGATGTACACCTCCGGGTGGCCGAAGAACCAGAACAGGTGCTGCCACAGCAGCGCCCCGCCGTTCCCCGGCTCGAAGACGACCGAGCCGAAGCGCCGGTCCGCCTCCAGCACCAGCAGCGTCGCCGCCAGCACCGGGAAGGCCATCAGCACCAGCACCGAGGTGAAGAGCACGTTCCAGGTGAAGATCGGCATCCGGAACATGGTCATGCCGGGGGCGCGCATCCCCAGGATCGTCGTGACGAAGTTGACCGCGCCGAGGATGGTGCCGAAGCCCGACAGCGCCAGCCCCATGATCCACATGTCGGCGCCGATCCCCGGCGAACGGGTCAGGCTGTTCAGCGGCGCGTAGGCGAACCAGCCGAAGGAGGCGCCGCCGGTCGGCGTCAGGAAACTGCCCAGCACGATCAGGCCGCCGAAGAGGAAGAGCCAGTACGACAGCATGTTCAGCCGGGGGAAGGCGACGTCCGGCGAACCGATCTGCAAGGGCATGATCTCGTTGGCGAACCCGGCGAAGGTCGGGGTGGCGAAGAGCAGCAGCATGATCGTGCCGTGGACGGTGAACAACTGGTTGTAGCGGTCGTTCGTCATCAGCTGCAGACCGGGGCGGGCGAGTTCGGCGCGCATCAGCAGGGCCATGAACCCGGCGGCGAGGAAGAAGCCGAAGGACGTGATCAGGTAGAGGTGGCCGATCTTCTTGTGGTCGGTGGTGGTCAGCCAGTCCACCATCAGCCGCCCGGGCCGCCGGGGTGCCTTCGGCCGTCCGGTCGTGGTCCGTGCTGCGTACGTCCCCATCGGAGCGTTCCCTCGCGGTAGGAGATCCTGCCGGTACCCGCGGTCCTGCGTACTCGATCCTCCGTACAGTCTCGGGCAGACGGCCCGTCATGCGACGGACCGGGACGGGACGGCCGTGCCGCGTCGTCGACGGGTGTCGGTCCGGAGCGTCACCATGGGGGGTGACCGGCCCGGGCGGGAGAGGGCGCGTGAGGGCTCGTCAGGCACCCGGTGCCGGGCGGGCCGGCGGCTCGTAGGGGCTGTTCGGCGCGCCATTGAGTGGGCGGTCGAACGAAAGTACGATAAAGAGGCCATGCCGTAGCGCATCGAGGGGGCACCCCGTGACGCATCCGGACCACGACCGCGCGCTGGAGTGCGCGCTCGCCGCCGCGCGGCGCGGCTTCCCGGTCATCCCGCTGTCGCGGACCAAACTCCCGGCGGTCCGTTCACCCCACCGGGGGGAGACCGGCCGCGGGATGTGCCGCGGCCAGTGCGGACGGCTCGGCCACGGTGTGCACGACGCCGCCACCGAGCCCGCCCGGATAGCCGAGCTGTTCGCCGCCGCTCCCTGGGCCGGCGGGTACGGGATCGCCTGCGGGCGCGCGCCGCACTACCTGATCGGCCTCGACCTGGACCGCAAGGACGGCGTCGACGGCGTGACCGACCTGGTGGACCTGGCCGCCCGGTGGGGCTTCGCCGTGCCGTGGACGCGCACGGTGATCACCCCGAGCGGCGGCCGGCACCTGTGGCTGCGCGGGCCGGCCGAGGTGATCGTGCCCAACTCCGTGCGCCGGCTCGGCAACGGGATCGACGTGCGCGGCAGCGGCGGCTACCTCGTGGGGCCCGGCTCGGTCACCACGGCCGGCTTCTACCGCTGGGACCCGCCGACGGCCTCGATGCCGCCGGCCGCCGTGCCCAGGAGACTGCTGCGGCTGCTGCTGGCGACCCCGCAGCGCCGGGCCGTGCGGGCCGCGGCGGGCGGTGCCGGCGGTGGTGGGGGTGGCGGCACGGCCGAGCCGCTGATCCGCTTCGTCCTCGGCTCGCCGGTGGGGGAGCGCAACGAGCGGCTCTTCTGGGCCGCCTGCCGGGCGTTCGAGAACGGGCACGGCGACCGGGTCGCCGCGGAGATGGTCGGAGCGGCCGTCAGCACCGGCCTGCCGGAACGCGAGGCGGAGTCGACCGTGGGCTCCGCCCGCCGGCATGTCCTGCGGGGGTCTGGCGGGCGGCGCCCGGCGGGAGCACTCTGACCCCATGACCTCAACCGCACCGAGGGCCCGCCGGGTCGACGTCACCGAGGAGGCCGCGGGGCTGCTGCGGCTGCTCGCCGACCAGCACGGCCCGTTGATGTTCCACCAGTCCGGCGGCTGCTGCGACGGCAGTTCGCCCATGTGCTACCTGCTGGGCGAGTTCCTCACCGGGGACTCCGACGTGCACCTCGGCGACCTCGACGTCCCGGGCGTCGACCCGGTGCCCGTGTGGATGTCGCGCGACCAGTTCGCCTACTGGAGCCACACGCATCTGACGATCGACGTGGTGCCGGGGCGCGGCAGCGGCTTCTCGCTCGAAGCACCCACGGGCAACCGGTTTCTGATTCGGTCCCGGCTGCTGACGGACGACGAGCTGTCGTCGCTGGGGATGTGATGTGAGGGAAGTGTGTGGATCGTTTCCCGGAATTCCGCCGGGACCGGTCCGGCCGGTTTTCCGCGGTCCGGACCGCGAATTCGGCGGCCGATTGGAAAAGTCGCCCCCAAAGAGTGAACGGTGCACGCCAAACGCTGCCCGGGATTCTGTGACAGAAGTGTGACGATCAAGCCGGCCGCGCCTTCCGTCACGGCTCGTGTGCGCCTACGGTTGCTCACATGGCAACCGATCCGACCGCCGCACGGCAACCGCAGGACGAACCGGAGACCTACGTCGGCCTCCCCGCCGACGAGGCCGAGCGCCGGGCCACCGAGCGCGGCTGGAGCGCGGTGCGCGCCCTGCCGCCGGGCGCCGTCATCACCATGGAGTACCGGGTGGGCCGGCTCAACTTCACCGTCGAGGGCGGCCGGGTGACCCGCTGCTGGAGCGGCTGAGGTCCCCCGTACCGCCCCGCACCACGGCGAAGGCCCCGGCCGCCCCTGTGAGGGGCGGCCGGGGCCTTCGTACGCGGCGCGGGCGGGGTTGAGTGTGCGTACCGGCCCCGCGGGCGGTCAGCCGGTGGCGTTGCGGCCGCGGGCCACGCCGGCCTGGCCGACGGGAGCCGGGCGGCCCGGCCGGTCCGTGGGCGGGCGGCGGCTGCCGGCCGGGGTGACGGGGGTGCGCTCGTGCCGGTTGGTGTGCGGGCGGGCCGGGTGGTGCGCCACCCCCGGGGTGGGCGCCGTCGCGCGGCCGCTGAGAACGACGGGCTCGAGTGGGCCGTCAGGGTTGTCGGCGAGCTGCGCGGAGGCCATCGACGCGTTCGCTACGGGGGCCGCGGCCGGAGCCGGCGCGGTGCGGCGGCGGCGCGCCCAGGCGGCGGTCATCCGCTGCTCGGCGGAGGCCATCAGGGGCTCGAACCAGGGCAGTGCCAGCAGGATCAGCAGGCCGGCCGCCCAGCCGAGCAGGACGTCGCTGACCCAGTGGGTGCCGAGGTAGATGGTGGTCATGCCGACGCCCAGCGCCAGCAGCGCCGCGATCACGGAGGTGACCCGGCGGACCCACGGGGTGGTGGCCAGATAGGCCAGGACCCCCCAGGTCACCACCGCGTTCGCGGTGTGACCGGAGGGAAATATATCGCCGCCGGCGAAGAGTTCGGCCGATCCGGCGCTGGTCGCGTAGTGCGGGCCGAGCCTGCCGAGGCCGTACTTCACCGAACCCACGGTGACGTTCAGCAGCAGCAGCGACGTGCCCAGCACGAGCAGCGGGTGCAGGGTGCGGTGGCGGCAGGCGCGCCAGCCCAGCCAGGAGGCCACGATCACGGCCGTCGGGCCGCGCTGGCCCAGGACCACGAAGTAGTCCAGGAAGGCGTGGATCTGCGGCCATTGCTTGTACGGCCGCCACATCATGACCTGCCAGTCCAGGGTCACGAGCTTTGACGTGGTCAGGACGGCTACGACGATGGCCACGTAGGCCACGAGCGTCGAGCCGAACAGCAGTACGCGTGTCCGGCTCATACCCGGGGGCGCCTGGGCCGTCTCGGGCTCCTCCATGAGGCGAAGCTTGTCATCGGTACGCACTCAATCGACGTTACAGCGTGTGATGGCGGAGTTCGGCCGGAGGGACGGGTTCGTAATGACGATGTGATGTGGACTCCGTCTCACTCCACCCATTGGCCGTAGCGCTGACGTGCGCATTGAGCCGAATGCGGGAACTCCTTGATTTTATGTTTCGAAGTGCTTCCGGAGGGTCTTGTGAAATAGTGCGTTCGATTTTCTTATGCCTTGTTTATCTTTGATTGGCCGTCACTTCTCCTGGAGTTCGCCCGGCCTTGGCCCGGGCCGCCCCCGGGCCGCCCCCGTGCCGTCCGGACCGGCCGCCGCGGGCCGGAGGCGGGCGGGCGGTCGGGGCGGATTCCCCGTCGGCGGGTGCGTGAACGCATGGGAAGGGCGTGCGCGTTGGCTCGCGCGCCCCCGGACCGTGCTGCGTGCGACGGGAACGGACGGGTACACGAGACCGCGTGGACACCCCGGCGGACGGCCCGCCGGCACCGGAAACGTCCGGCAGGTCGCCGGCGGATGACCGTCACGTGACGACGGCCACGGGGCAACGTGACCTGCGCCACCCACCATCGGCGCGGACTCGCGTAGTCTGACGACTTCACTCGCCCTCGTCACTGGGTTCCCCCGGGACCGTCCCCCTCGTCCTGCCCAGGGACACCGCGAGAGCACCGCTGGGAGGTACGTACATGACAGGGACGTCCTCGGCCGGCTTTCCCGCGCGGGCCGCCGTCCCACGGCACGATCGACCGGTCAACCGCTGGACCGTGCTGATCGTCCTCTGCGTCAGCCTGCTGCTCGTCGCCCTCGACGCGACCGTGCTGCACGTCGCCGTTCCCGCGGTGAGCGAGGACCTGCGCCCCGGCGCGATCGAGCTGCTGTGGATCGTCGACGCCTATCCGCTGGTCGCCGCGTCCTTGCTGATCCTCTTCGGCACCCTCGGGGACCGGGTCGGAAGACGCCGGATCCTGCTGCTCGGCTACGCGATCTTCGCGGCCGCCTCGGCGGTGGCCGCCTTCGCGCCCGACCCGCACGTGCTGATCGCGGCCCGCGCCCTGCTCGGCGTCGGCGGTGCGATGATCATGCCGGCGACGCTGTCGATCCTCCGGCAGGTCTTCCCCGACCGCCGTGAGCGGGCCGTCGCCATCGGCGTGTGGAGCGCCGTCGCGGCCGTCGGCGCCGCCGTCGGGCCGGTCCTCGGCGGTTTCCTCGTCGAGCACTTCTGGTGGGGCTCGGTCTTCCTGATCAACATCCCGCTGATGGCCGTCATCCTTCCGGTGGCCCGCTGGCTGCTGCCGGAGTCCCGCGGGGAGCTGGACGGGCCCTGGGACGTCCTGGGCGCGGTGATGGCCGCGCTGGGCATCCTCGGCGCCATCCTCGGCGTCAAGCGGATCGGCGGCGGCGCGGCCCCGTACGGGCCCTCCGTGCTGGTCCCGCTGCTCGTTGGCCTGGGTCTGCTGGTGCTGTCCGTGCGCCGGCAGCGGCGGCGCGAGCACCCGCTCATCGACATACGCATGTTCACCAGGCCCGCCTTCGGCACCTCCGTGGGCTGCATCGTGCTGGCGCTGCTCGCCCTCGTCGGCCTGGAACTGATCGCCGTCCAGTACCTGCAGCTGGTCCTCGGCCTGAGCCCCCTGCAGACCGGGCTGCGGCTGCTGCCGCTCACCCTCGCCGCCATGGGCGCCGGCCTGCTCGGCTCCCGGATGCTCGGCGGCCTCGGGCCGCGTGTCATGGTCAGCTCCGGCTTCGTCCTCACCGCGTGCGCGGTGCTCGTGCTCACCCTGATGGGCCAGCACGACCGGCCGGGAGTGCTGGCCACGGGCTTCGTCCTGCTCGGCTTCGGGCTGGAGACCACGCTCTTCGGCGCGTACGAGTCCATGCTCAGCGACGCCCCCGCCGAGCAGGCGGGCGGCGCCGCCGCGATCGGCGAGACGTCCTACCAGATGGGCGCCGGACTCGGCATCGCGCTGCTGGGCAGTGTCATGAACGCCGCCTACGCCCCCGGCGTCGCCCGGGTCCCCGGCGTGCCCGCCGAGGCCGGCGCCTCGGCCGGGAAGTCGCTCGGCGAGGCCTACGAGGTCTCCGACCACCTCGGCGGCTCCGCCGGGGCCTCCCTGCGGCACGCCGCACGGCACGCCTTCGTGCACGGGATGCACCTCACCCTGGTGGTCAGCGCCGGGCTGCTGCTGCTCGGCGCGGTCGCCGCGCTGCGGCTGCCCCGCCGGATGGAGTGCGGAACGGCGGCCCAGCGGGCCGCCACGCCCGGCATCCCCTCCCCGCGCGAGCACGCCCTGGCCGGCGCCGACGTGTCGCGCTGAGCACACCGCCGGGGGCTTTACCCGCCCCCGCCGCGGAAGTAGCTTCGTCGGCGAAGCGCAGTGATCACCGGAGAGGACGACGATGTCCGCTGGAAGGCCGCAGTTCGACCCGTACGACCCGCTCGGCATCGACGACCTGCTGGACGACGAGGACCGCGCCGTACGGGACACCGTCCGGGTCTGGGCCGCCGACCGCGTGCTGCCGCACGTGGCCGAGTGGTACGAGCGCGGGGAGCTGCCCGGGATCCGCGAGCTGGCCCGGGAACTCGGCTCGATCGGCGCGCTGGGCATGTCGCTCACCGGCTACGGCTGCGCGGGTGCCACCGCCGTCCAGTACGGCCTGGCCTGCCTGGAGCTGGAGGCGGCCGACTCCGGCATCCGCTCGCTCGTCTCCGTCCAGGGCTCGCTGGCGATGTACGCGATCCACCGCTACGGCTCCGAGGAGCAGAAGCAGCGGTGGCTGCCGCGGATGGCGGCCGGCGAGGTCATCGGCTGCTTCGGGCTCACCGAGCCCGACCACGGCTCCGACCCGGCGGGCATGCGCACCCACGCCAAGCGGGACGGCTCCGACTGGATCCTGAACGGCCGCAAGATGTGGATCACCAACGGCTCGGTCGCCGGCGTCGCCGTGGTGTGGGCCCAGACCGACGAGGGCATCCGCGGTTTCGCCGTGCCCACCGACGCCCCCGGGTTCTCCGCCCCCGAGATCAAGCACAAGTGGTCGCTGCGCGCCTCCGTCACCAGCGAGCTGGTCATGGACGACGTCCGCCTGCCCGCCGACGCGGTCCTGCCCGGGGTCACCGGCCTGCGCGGCCCGCTCAGCTGCCTGAACCACGCCCGCTACGGCATCGTCTGGGGCGCCATGGGCGCCGCGCGCAGCAGCTTCGAGGCCGCCCTGGAGTACTCCCGCACCCGTGAGCAGTTCGGCCGGCCCATCGGCGGCTTCCAGCTGACCCAGGCCAAGCTCGCCGACATGGCGCTCGAACTGCACAAGGGCGTCCTCCTCGCGCACCACCTCGGGCGGCGCATGGACGCGGGCACGCTCCGTCCCGAACAGGTCAGCTTCGGCAAGCTCAACAACGTGCGCGAGGCGATCGAGATCTGCCGCACGGCCCGGACCGTGCTGGGCGCGAACGGGATCTCGCTGGAGTACCCCGTCATGCGGCACGCGACCAACCTGGAGTCCGTGCTGACCTACGAGGGCACCGTCGAGATGCACCAGCTCGTGCTCGGCAAGGCGCTCACCGGGATCGACGCCTTCCGGTAGCCGCGAGGACGGCGCCGGGTCCCGGGACCCGGCGCCGTCCCCCCGCGGTCAGTTCTGGTTGAAGAAGCCGTCGCCCCCGCGCTTGCTGTCGGCGTTGACGACCAGGTAGTCGGGCGGGGTCAGCAGGAAGACGCGGTTCGCCACGCGGTCGATGGAACCGCGCAGGCCGAAGGTGAGTCCGGCCGCGAAGTCGACGACGCGCTTGGCGTCGGCGGGGTCCATGGCCGTCAGGTTGACGATGACCGGGACGCCGTCCCGGAACAGCTCGCCGATGCCGCGGGCGTCCCGGAAGCCGTCCGGGGTGACCGTCGCGATCCGGCGTCCCTGCTCCTCGGCCGAGTCGGACGCCACGCGCACGCGGGGGTCGGTGACCCAGGAGTCGGGGGAGGACGTCTCGGCGCCGTCGCCGTAATCGGCGTAGTCCTCGTCGTAGTACTCCTCGGCGCTGTTGTCGTCGACGAGTCCCAGCCAGGCGCTCGCCCGTCGTACCGATCCCATGGACGCCTCCTCTCGCACGCGGTTCAGTTTGCCGTCCGCACCCCTATGGTCGTCCATGATGCGGATGATGCGCCAAGCGGATACCCACCGTGGGGTGGATTCGTGACAGACCTGGTGCATAAATCGCACTAGTGGCCCCCAGTCACCCCACGGAATACGGATCCTGACGGATCATCGGAAAGGGTCCCGCTCGGTAGAGTGATGCCGCACCGCCGGACAGCCGAACGGGTGGCGTACCGAACGACCAGCCGATGACGTGCTCCATTGCTGCGAATGACGTACGGGGGATTGCGATGTTCGGAATCGTCAGACCGTGCAGACACCGTCTGCCGGAGAAGCTGGCCATATCGTGGACGGCCCATCTGTGCGGCCTCTGCCTCGCCCTGAGGGACGATCACGGGCAACTGGCCAGGGTCGCCACGAATTACGACGGGCTCATCGTCTCGGTGCTGGTCGAGGCCCAGGCCGGGCGGGCGCGGGACGCCCGCCGCACCGCCGGGCCGTGCCCGCTGCGCGCGATGCGGACGGCGCCGGTCGCCCAGGGGGAGGGCGCGCGGCTGGCGGCGACGGTCTCGCTGGTGCTGGCCTCCGCGAAGGTGCGCGACCACATGGCGGACGGCGACGGGCTGCTGGCGCGCCGTCCGGTCGCCGCGGCGGCGCGCACGGTGGCCCGGCGCTGGGACCGGGCGGGCGCCGTGACCGGTTCGGGGCTCGGGTTCGACACCGCGGTGCTGCTGGACGCCGTCGGCCGGCAGACGGCCGTCGAGGCGGCCGCCGGTCCCGGCACGTCCCTGCTGACCGTCACCGAGCCCACCGAGACGGCCACCGCCGCCGCGTTCGGCCACACGGCGGTGCTCGCCGGGCGCCCGGCCAACCGCGCCCCGCTGGAGGAGGCGGGGCGCCTCTTCGGCCGCCTCGCCCACCTGCTGGACGCCGTGGAGGACCTGGAGGCCGACGCCGCGGCGGGCGCGTGGAACCCGCTGACCGCCACCGGCGCGAGCCTGGACGAGGCGCGCCGGCTGTGTGACGACGCCGTGCACGGGGTCCGGCTGGCGCTGCGGGACGTCGAGTTCGCCGACGGCGCGCTCGCCCACCTCCTGCTCGCCCATGAGCTGCGCCGCTCCGTGGACCGCGCGTTCGGCGCCTCGTGCGCCCACCACCCGGGCCCGGGCGGGCCCGGGCAGCCGGTGCAGTCGCCCTGGCTGACCCCCGGCCCCCCGCACCAGCAGGGCCCCCGCCGCGGCCTGCTCGCCGGGTGCGCGGTGTTCGCGGGGCTCTGCTGCACCTGCCAGATCTGCTGCCGGGACCACTACGAAGACCCCTGGAGCGGCAAGCGGCGCGAGGGCTGGTGCTCCAACTGCGACTGCTCCTCCTGCGACTGCGGCTGCGGTGACGGCTGTTGCTGTGACTGCGACTGCTGCGGCTGCGACTGCTGAGGGGGCGTGCGGCCCGTTCCCGGCGTGGGTGTCCGGTCTCGTGCGCTCGCCGGGCGGGTGAGGCGGTTCAACGGGCCTTGCGCGGTGGGGGGATCCCGCGGTGGCGGGGCTGGGTACGGGGCGGCCGCACAGCGGGGTTGCGTGCGGCGTTCCGCGGAAGGGGCGGGGCGGAGCCGCCCGTTCGCGCCAAACCGGGGGTGGGGTGGGGCGGTGGCGCCCGGGTGGCGGGGGCGGCGGTCCCATCAGGTGATACACCGTCACCCCGGCACGCCCCCGGGGCGCCGCCGCGGAGTTCGGGGGGTGTGCCGCGGCCGAAAGCTGCCCTTGTGCGCTTGTGCGTGACTCTGAATACTCCCGTGTGCGCAGCACTTGTCAGGGGCACGCCACCCCCACAGTACGGCGGCGTCCTGGCTGCGCCTCACCGGCCCGCGCTACGCGGGTCAACTTCCGTTCCCCCACAGGAGGAAAACGCGTGAGGATCAAGCGCACCACCCACACCCCCGTCCCGAGACGCGCTCGGCTGATCGCCGTGGCGTCCGGTCTGCTGGCGGCCACCGCGCTCACCCTGCCCGCCGCCCAGGCCGCCCCCGCGCCCAAGGCCTCCCCCGAGGCCGCGGCCGCGCTCACCACGTCCCTCGGCACCGCCTCCACCGCCGGTTCGTACTACGACGCCAAGGCCAAGGCCATGGTCGTCAACGTCACCAGCGACAAGGCGGCCCAGGCCGTCAGCGCGGCCGGCGCGGTCCCGAAGTTCGTGGCGCACAGCACCGCCCAGTTGGAGAAGGCCGGCAAGGCCACCCTCGCCGCGGACGTCGCGGGCACCTCGTGGGTCGTCGACCCGAAGTCCAACCGGCTGGAGGTCACCGCCGACAGCACGGTCTCCGGTGCCGAACTCGCCAAGCTGCAGGAGGCCACGGCCTCCTACGGCGACGCGGTCACCTTCCGCCGTACGGCCGGCACCTTCAAGCGGCTGATCGCCGGCGGCGACGCCATCTACGGCGGCGGCTACCGCTGCTCGCTCGGCTTCAACGTGCGCAGCGGCAGCACCAACTACTTCCTGACCGCCGGGCACTGCGGTGAGGTCGCGTCCACCTGGTACTCCAACTCCAGCCAGTCCACCGTGCTGGGCTCCAACGTCAGCTACAGCTTCCCGACCAACGACTACGCGCTGGTCCGGTACAGCAACACCTCCGTGACCAAGAGCGGCACGGCCGGCAACACCGACATCACCAGCGCCGGCAACGCCTTCGTGGGCCAGGCCGTCCTGCGTGACGGCTCCACGACCGGCATCCACAGCGGTTCGGTCACCGGCCTCAACGCCACCGTCAACTACGGCGGCGGCGACGTGGTCTACCAGATGATCCGCACCAACGTGTGCGCCGAGGGTGGCGACTCCGGAGGCGCGCTGTACACCTCCGGCGGCATCGCGCTGGGTCTGACCTCCGGCGGCAGCGGCAACTGCAGCGTCGGCGGCACGACCTTCTTCCAGCCGGTGACGGAGGCGCTCAGCGTCTACGGCGTCAGCGTCTTCTGACCTTCCGGGAGGTCCACGCCCTCCCTTCCGTCACGGACGTGCCCGGCGGCCCCACGGCCGCCGGGCACGTCCCGTATGGCCCTCTTGTCCGACAGGGCTGATCGTCGCAATACTCCGCGAGGCACCGCATAACCTCGTAGGGGGGAACATATGAGGAACAAGCGCACCACTCCGCGCCGCGGCCTCGCCAGAGGCGCCGCACTGCCCGGAGCGGCGCTGCTCGGCCTGCTGGCCGCGACCGCGGTCGCCGTGCCGGACGCACGGGCCGCCACCGCCGCGACCGCCGCCCGCACCGCCTCGGCCGCGCAACTGGCCGCGGCGGGGCTGGCGGCCGAGTCGGCGGACGTCGCGGGCAGCGCCTGGGCGGTCGACCCGCGGAGCGGCGCGCTGGTCATCGCCACCGACGACACCGTCTCGCGCAGCGGGCTCAGCGCGCTGCGGCGGGCCGCCGGACGCCACGGCGGCGCGGTCCGCTTCGAGCGCGTGGGCGGCTCCTTCAAGCGCATGGTCGCCGGCGGCGACGCCGTCCACGGCGGCGGCTTCCGCTGCTCGGTCGGCTTCAACGTCCGCGCCGCGGGCACCTACTACTTCCTGACCGCGGGTCACTGCGGACGCGCCGCCACGACCTGGTACGCCGATCCCGGCCGGACCAGGACACTGGGCACCACCACCGCCTTCAGCTTCCCGTACGACGACTACGCCCTGGTCCGCTACACCGGCTCCGTCGCCCGGCCCGGCAAGGCCGGCCGCCAGGACATCAAGAAGGCCGCGCGGGCCCGGGTCGGGGAGGCGGTGAGACGGGACGGCTCCACGACGGGCGTCCGCAGCGGCACCGTCACCGGGCTCGGCTACACCGTCAACTACGGCGACGGCGACATCGTCCGCGACCTCATCCGCACCGACCTCTGCGCCGAACCCGGGGACTCCGGCGGGCCGTTGTACGACGGGACCAAGGCACTGGGGCTGCTCTCCGGCGGCAGCGGCGACTGCACCGAGGGCGGCACCACCTTCTTCCAGCCGCTGCCCGAGGTCCTCACGGCGTACGGGGTCAGCGTGTACTGAGCCGGCCCCGCCGCCGCCCGGGAAACGCTCCGCGGTCACCCCGCGAAGCGCACCTCCCGGGCGGCGGCCTCCGGCACCGCGAACGCCAGCAGCCGCCCGCCCTCCGCCGCGACCGCCTCCCGGGCCCGGGCGCCCAGCGGCGCGTACGGCCGGACGTGGAGCACGGCGGCGTCGCGGGCGGCCTGGATCCGCCACAGCCCGTGGACGAAGCCGTCGTGCAGGAAGAAGCCGCGGTTGCTGCCGCTGCCGGGCAGCGGCAGGTCGGTCCGGGGGTCGCGCGGCATGATCCGTGCCCGGTCGGCGTGCGAGAGGGCGATGTTGTCGTACTGCGGCAGGAAGCGCGGCGGCGCCGGTGTCCCGGGGTCGGGGAAGGGCGCTCCCGGGACGTCGTACAACGTGGTGCCCTTCTCGTCGCGGTAGACCCGCAGCCGCGGGCGGAGCCGGTCGACGACCGCGCCGAGCCCGGTCAGCCCCGACCAGACGGCGACGTCCCGGGGCGAGGCGGGCCCGAAGGCGGCGAGGTAGCGCAGGACGGCCGCGTCGGGCGCGGCGCCGTCCGCGAGGTCGAAGTCCCGGCCCAGCCAGCGGTCGGCCGGGGTCTGCAGGGCCGCGCCCGAGGTGCGCCACAGGCCGCGCGGCGGCGGCTGCACCGTCGGAACGCGGGCCGTGACGGCCAGGCTGAGCGGCAGCCGCTCCCGGTCCGGCCAGCGCTCGCGCAGGGCGTCCCCGAGCCGGCTCGCCGGCAGTGGGCCGGCCGAGAGCAGCGCCCGGCCCGCCGCGGCCACCTCCGCCAGGTCCAGCCCCGCCAGCTGCCGCCGGAACTGCCCGAGCAGGCGGCGTTCGATCACGTCCTGCACCACCGGGCGCAGCGCCGTGCAGTCCCGCGCCGTCACCAGATGCACCGTCCACCGCAGCAGCGACATCCGCACCGCCCGCCGGTCCTCCAGCAGCGCGGACAGCTCGCGGGGCGCGAAGTCCTCGACCCGGGACCACAGCGCCACGTACGGGTCCTGCGGCTCCTGCGCCTGCAGCCCCACCAGCCGCTCGACCGTCTCCGCGACGCCGGTGCGCTCCCGGCCCAGCAGCGACTGCCGCGCGAGAAGGGAGCGGTTGAGCGTCCGGCGGTCGAGGACGGTGCCCTCGGGGATCGTCTCCATGGACGTGACGGTAGGGCGGAACGCGGTCAGGAACCGTCCGCGACGACTGCCAGACTGATGCCGTGCTGGAAACCTCCGCCCGTCTGCTGCGCCTGCTGTCCCTGCTCCAGTCCCGGCGCGACTGGCCGGGGCCCGAACTCGCCGAGCGCCTCGAGGTCACCGCCCGGACGGTGCGCCGCGACGTGGAGCGCTTGCGCGCCCTGGGCTACCCGGTGCACGCCACCCCTGGCACCGCCGGCGGCTACCGGCTGGGCGCGGGTGCCGCGCTGCCCCCGCTGCTGCTCGACGACGAGGAGGCGATCGCGGTCGCGCTGTGCCTGCGCACCGGCGCCGGCGGCACCGTCGAGGGCATCGAGGAGACCTCGCTGCGCGCCCTGGCCAAGCTGGAGCAGGTGCTGCCCTCCCGGCTGCGCCACCGGGCGCAGGCCATGGAGGCCGTCGCGGTCGCCCGGCCCGCCGTCCTGCGGAGCGCCGTCGCCCAGGACGTGCTGACCACGATCGGCACCGCCTGCCGCGACCACGAACGGCTGCGCTTCGACTACCGGGCGCACGGCGGCACCGCCAGCCGCCGCACCGTCGAGCCGCACGGCCTGGTCCACCACGGCCGCCGCTGGTACCTGCTCGCCTGGGACACCGACCGGCAGGACTGGCGCACCTTCCGGGTGGACCGGATGGAACCCAAGTCCCCGACCGGCCCCCGCTTCGCGCCCCGGCGGCCTCCGGCGGACGCCGCGACGTACGTCGCCCGCGGCGTCACCTCGCGGGCCTACCGCCACCAGGCGGTCGTCGCCGTGCACGCCCCCGCCGAGGCGGTGGCGGAGTACGCCGGCTACGCGACCGTGGAGTCCACCGGGCCGGACAGCTGCGTGCTGCGCACGGGTTCCGACTCCCTGGACGCGCTCGCCGTCTACATCGGCATGATCGGCGTCGACTTCGAGGTGCGGGAGCCCCCTGAGCTGGTGGAACGGCTGCGGGTCGTCGCGGACCGGCTCGCCCGGGCGGCGGGCGAGCCGGGCGCGCCGCGGTAGGGCGCCGCCGGGGGCGCGCCCGGCCGGCGACCGGGCACCGTAACGGGGCATCCCGGACCGTATCCGGCGGGTTACCCGCGAGGTACCGTGGAAGTACTGCGATTCCGGACCCCAGGGGGCCGTGATGGTCGTCGAGTTGATAGCCGCCGTGCTCTCGGCGGGAGCGCTGTACTTCGTCGCCGGGGCCCGTGTGGTGCAGCAGTTCGAGCGGGGCGTGGTGTTCCGGCTCGGCCGGGTCAGGGGCGGGGTGCGCACGCCCGGATTCACCATGATCGTGCCGGTCGTCGACCGGATGCGGAAGGTGAACCTGCAGATCGTGACGATGCCGGTGCCCGCCCAGGAGGGCATCACCCGCGACAACGTCACGGTCAGGGTGGACGCGGTGGTGTACTTCAAGGTCGTCAACGCCACCGACGCGATCATCAACGTCGAGGACTACCGGTTCGCCGTCTCGCAGATGGCGCAGACCTCGCTGCGGTCGATCATCGGCAAGAGCGACCTCGATGACCTGCTCTCCAACCGCGAGAAGCTCAACCAGGGGCTGGAGCTGATGATCGACAGCCCGGCGATCGGCTGGGGCGTGCAGATCGACCGGGTCGAGATCAAGGACGTCTCGCTGCCGGAGACGATGAAGCGCTCGATGGCCCGCCAGGCCGAGTCCGAGCGGGAGCGCCGGGCGCGGATCATCAACGCGGACGCCGAGTTCCAGGCCTCCAAGAAGCTCGCCGACGCCGCGGCGGTCATGAGCGACACCCCCGCCGCGCTCCAGCTGCGCCTGCTGCAGACGGTCGTCGCCGTCGCCGCGGAGAAGAACTCCACGCTCGTGCTGCCCTTCCCGGTGGAGCTGCTGCGCTTCCTCGAACGCGCCCAGCCGGGCCCGTACCCCGCGGTCGAAGCGCAGCCCGCGCCGGCCCCCCGCGCGGCGGCCCCGCGCGGGCCCGCGCCACGGGCCGAAGCCGACCCGCCGGAGTCCGGCGTTCCGCTGGAGGAGCCCGCCGAGGAGCTCCCCGCCGACCTGCGCGAGACGCTTTCGGCGGACCCGCTGCTGGACACCGTCCGGCCGCAGCGGCCCCCCGACGTCAGCTGACCCCGTCGCCCGCGGGCGGCACGTCCGGCCGCCACACGTACGGCACCGTCACCGCCACCGGCAGCAGCCCCAGCCGGGCCAGGATCGGGGCGATGTCCGGGGAGGCGTCGACCTGCACGAAACGGTGCCCCGCGGCGACCGCCAGCCGGGCCCGGTGCGCCACCGTCGCCCGGTAGGCGCCCCGCCCCCGCCACTGCGGCAGGGTGGAGCCGCCCCACAGCGACACGAAGTCGGTGCCCTCGTGGAAGCGGGCCCAGCCGGCGCAGACCACCGTGCCGTCGGAGGTCTCGGCGACGACCACGGTGCAGGGGTCGCCGGGCCCCGACACCTCGCTCTCCAGCATCCCCGGCAGCCAGTCGTGGGGGACGCCCCAGACCGCCTCCTCCATCTCCCTGACGCGCTCGAAGTCCGCCCGTGACGTGACCTCCCGCAGCGCGAGACCCGCCGGCAGCACCGGCGCGGCCGTCAGCGCCGCCGCCTCACCGACAAGTACCGTCTCCGGTTCCTCCGGCACGAAGCCGGCCGCGACCAGCCGGTCGGGCAGCCCCGGCGGCAGGTCGTGGGCGTGGTACTTCCACTCCACCGGCATGCCCAGCGCCGCGTAGTGGTCCCGCTGCCGGGCGATCAGGGCGTCCAGCCCGGGGCCGTCCAGTCCGCCGAGGTCGCGGTAGTCCAGGAACCCCGTCTCCCCGTGCTCGTAGGTCTTGCGCAGCAGCGGGCCGTCGCGTTCCACCGAGCGGAACCGCGAGAGGTCGGCGGGCACACGGGCGCGCAACTGCCGGTCGTAGGCGGCGCGGTACTCCAGCGCCACGGGGGAGGGGTCGAAAGTGCTCATCGGGCGGATTCCACCACAACCGCGACCGCGGACGCGAGCGGATCGGCGGTGGTGAACGCAACGGGGCGGGCCTGCGTATGTGGGACGAACGACGCTTCCCCCTGAGCCCGACGATCCGGCCTGTATCCCCCCACAGGAGGTCACGAGTTGAAGCACAAACAGATAGCCAAGAGGAAGATCGTGTTCGTCACGGCCGGTGCCGCCGCCATCGCGGCAGCGGCCGTACTGCTGCCCAACGCCAACGCCTCGCAGTCTGCGTCGCAGGAACGTGAGGCCGCCGCGCCGAAGAAGTTCAGCGCCGCGTCCGCCGCGGAACTCGCCTCCCGGCTGGGCGCGGAGTTCGGCCCGTCCGTCGCCGGGGCGTACTACGACAAGGCGAGCGGGCGGCTCGTGGTGAACGTGGTCGCCGGGGACCACGGCGACGTGATCGCACAGGCACAGCGGGCCGGCGCCGAGACGCGGACGGTCGAGAACAGCGCCGCCGAACTGACCTCCGCCGCGCGGACCTTGAAGCAGCGCGCCACGATCCCCGGCACCGCCTGGGCCGTCGACCCCCGGACCAACCGGATCCTGGTCACCGCGGACCGCACCGTCACCGGCGGCAAGTGGGACACCCTGGAGTCCACCGTGCGGTCCCTGGGCGGCGGCATGGCCCGGATCCGGAAGTCCGCGGGCGAGTTCAAGCCCCTGCTGGCCGGCGGGGACGCCGTCTTCGCCGACGGGGCGCGCTGTTCGCTGGGCTTCAACGTCGTCAAGGACGGCGCTCCGGCCTTCCTCACCGCGGGCCACTGCGGGGTCGCCTTCCCGAACTGGTCGGACAGCCAGGGCGGGGCGCCCGTCGCGACCGTGCGGCAGGCGGTCTTCCCGGGGGACGGCGACTTCGCCCTCGTGACGTACGACGACCCGGGCACCCAGGCGCCCAGCCAGGTGAACCTCGGCAACGGCCGGGCCCTGGCGGTGGGCGGGGCCGCGGAGGCGGCCGTGGGCCAGGAGGTGTTCCGGATGGGCAGCACCACGGGGCTGCACGGGGGCACGGTCCTCGGGCTCGACGCGACGGTCAACTACCCGGAGGGCACCGTCACCGGGCTGATCCAGACCGACGTCTGCGCGGAGCCGGGCGACAGCGGGGGCGCACTGTTCACCCGTGACGGCAGCGCGATCGGCCTCACCTCCGGCGGCAGTGGGGACTGCCAGGCGGGCGGGGAGACCTTCTTCCAGCCGGTGACCACGGCGCTGGCCGCGGTCGGGGCGCAACTCGGCTGACGCCCACGTGTTCCGGCGGGCCCCGGGCTGCGGCGGAGTCCGGGGCCCGGCCGTGCGCGGCCGGGGGAGCCGCACCGGGTGCCGGGCCGGGATCAGGGGGTCAGTGGAACCGGCGGTGCAGGGGGAAGGCCATGACCGTCGCGCCGACGTGCACGGCGGCCCGGTGCGCCGGGCGCGGCGCCTTCGCCTCCTCGTGCAGGCCGACCAGCAGCGCCGCGAGCCGGTGCCGGAAGTCGTCCCAGACCTCGGCGTCCTCGTCCTCCGGGTACCGCGGGGGCCGTGCGCCGCACGGCGGCTCCACCAGGCCGGCGGCCGCGAGGCGGCGCAGGCGGCTCACCATGCGCAGCCGGCCGGGGTGCGCCACGGGTCTGGAGAGGATGTCGGTCGCCGTCATGGCGGTCAGTAAATCGTGCCGTCCCCTTGCCTTCGCAACCCCTGAGTAGCCACTGGGGTGACGCGCGCGTGACACGGGTTGACGGGTGGGGCGAGGGAGCATCCACGTGACATCGGGACGTGACGAATCTCGCACCGACGCGGTGTTTGGGGCGCCCGGGAGGGCGCGTACGCTCGCCCCCTTCCGGGCCGGGCCGCCCGTCCCGGCCCGCGGGGGCCCGCGGGGCGGGGCGATGACGCCGTGTCCGGGGAAGGCCGGGGCTTTTCGGCGTAGCGTGGCGGCCGTGACGGATCTGGTGGCACGGACTTGTGACCGCATCGACCGGCTCGACGCCCGGATCAAGGCGTTCGTACGGGAACCGGACCGGCGGGGCCGGCTGGCGGCGGAGGCGGCCGCGGCGCCGGCGGGTGCGCTGTCCGGGATGATGGTGGGCGTCAAGGACATCGTCCGGATCGACGGGATGGAGACCAGGGCCGGGTCCGCGGTGCCGCCGGAGGCGCTGGCCGGGCCGCAGGCACCGCTGGTGGACCGGCTGCGGGCGGCCGGGGCGCTGGTCGCGGGGAAGACGGTGACGGCCGAGTTCGCGGTGACCGCCCCCGGGCCGACCCGCAATCCGCACAACACCGCCCACACGCCGGGTGGTTCGAGCAGCGGTTCGGCGGCCGCGGTGGCGGCGGGCATGGTGCCGCTGGCGGTCGGGACGCAGACCGTCGGCTCGGTGGTCCGGCCCGCGGCCTACTGCGGGGTGGTGGGCTTCAAGCCGACCTTCGGACGCGTACCGGTGGACGGGGTGATCGCCAACGCCCCGAGCTTCGACACGGTCGGCGTGCTCGCCGTCGACGTGGCCACGGCGGCGCGCGGCGCGTCCGTCCTGTGCGACGACTGGCGGGAGCCGCCGGCGGCCGGCGAGGGCCGGCCGGTGCTCGGCGTCCCCGTCGGCCCCTACCTGGACCGGGCCGGGGCGGAGGCCCGGGATGCCTTCGCGGCCCAGGTCAAGCGGCTGGAGGCGGCGGGCTGGACGGTCCGCGAGGTGCCGGTGATGGCGGGCCCGGGCGAGTTCGACGCGGTCGTACGGCAGTTGTACGTCATGAACCGCTACGAGGCGGCCCGTACGCACGCCGACTGGTTCCCCCGGTACGGCCACCTATACCGCGAGCAGACGGTCGCCGCCATCCGCGAGGGCCACGCCGTCGGCCGCGACGACTACGAGCGGGCCGCGGGCGAGCGCCGGGTCTTCCGCGAGCGGCTGCTGGCGGCCATGGGGGAGGTCGACGTCTGGCTGGCGCCGTCCGCCACCGGCCCCGCCCCCTTCGGGCTGGGCAGCACCGGCGACTCGGTGATGTGCCTGCCGTGGAGCAACGCCGGCTTCCCCGCGGTGAGCCTGCCCGCCGGGTTCGCCGCGAACGGCCTGCCGTTCGGTCTGCAGGCCGTCGGACGCCCCGGCGAGGACGAGGAACTGCTGCGGTGGGCGGCCGGGTTCGCCCCGGTCGTCAGGCCTCGGTGAAGACCAGGTCCTCGATCGGGACGGTCATCCGCACGGTGTGGTCGCCGGTCACCTCGACGACCCGGTGCAGTCCCCGCACCTGCGTGCGGGGGGTGTCCGAGGACAGGATCCGGTAGCTGTCCGCCGCCCCGGCCAGGAAGGCGCGGAAGGCGGCGAGGGAGGGCTCGCCGAGTGCGAGGTAGTCGGAGAGCCGCCGGAAGAGCTTGGGGACGAGCACCGCGTCGTCGGTGAGCGAGGAGAGCCCGGTGATCTTCGCCCCGGTGGTGCTCACGTCGCCGGGCCACAGCCCCTTGCCCGCGTCCCGGGCCTGCCGGGCGACCTCGGTCAGCTCCTGGCGCAGGTCCTCGTAGAGGTTGCTGTAGAAGGTGGGGTAGGCCAGGCCCTCGGTGATCAGGTGGTGGTTGACGGTCTCGCGCAGCAGCGGCACGCCGACGGTGACCTCCTGCCCGCTCTTCGTGCCCTCCGGCAGCGGGCCGCGGCCGGCCAGGGCGACGCAGCGGCCGTGCACGTCCACCCCGCCGGTCAGGATCCAGCCGGGGACGCTCTCGGGGGCGGACGCGACGACGCGCTCGTCGCCGGGCCCGCGCTCCACGGCGGTGAAGCCGAGCCAGCGCAGCAGCTCGTCCCGGGCCGCGTGGGCGAAGGGCAGCGGCTGGTGGGCCGGGGCGGAGGTGGGTCCGTAGTGGGTCTCCAGCGCGTCGACGGCGTCCAGGCGCAGCTTGCCCCGGCAGGAGTTGGTGAGGTCGAGCCCGAGCCCGCCCCTGACCCGGTTCCAGTCGGGGTGGCGGGTGGGGGTGAAGCCGACGGTGTCCCCGTCCGGTTCGGTGTTCTTTATCTGGAAAGAGCCCTTGACCAGCAGCATCGGCATGGCGACTCCCCGTCGGGGTGCGAGCGTCGGTGACGTCGTGTGCATGAAACCACGCGGAGGGTGGCGGAGGACAGGGATCCGGCGCGTCTTCGTACATGTGTTCGACAAGTGGTCTATGGTGGGTGGCAGAGGGTTCGGAAGGGGGGAGACGCGAGCGGTCGGAGGTGCGTATGGCGGGATTCACGCACCTGCACACCGTCTCCGGCTTCTCGCTGCGGTACGGGGCCTCGCACCCCGAGCAGCTCGCCGAGCGAGCCGCCGAACGGGGGATGGACGCGCTGGCACTGACCGACCGGGACACCGTGGCCGGTGTGGTGCGCTTCGCCAAGGCGTGCGTACGGGCCGGGGTGCGGCCGCTGTTCGGCGCCTCCCTGGCGGTGCCGGCGGCGTACGCCGGAGGGGGCGCCGCCCCGCAGACCGGCTCCCGGACCGGCTCCCGGACCGCCCCGCCGGCCGCCCGGCGGCGCACCCCGGTGCGCGGCGGGGCCTTCGTGCCGGAGGCGACCGACCGGGCGGTGTTCCTCGCCCGCGACCGCCGCGGCTGGGGCACGCTGTGCCGGCTGGTCAGCGCCGCCCACACCGACGGCGGCATCGGCTGGGAGGACCTGGGACGGGAGGGGCTGTACGTGCTGCTCGGCGCGGACTCCGAGGTCGGCCGCGCGCTGGCGGCCGGACGCCCCGACCGGGCCGCCCGGCTGCTGCGCCCCTGGCGCGAGGTGTACGGGGACGCGCTGCGCCTGGAGGCCGTGCACCACGGCCGCACCGGCACCGGGTACGGCTCGCTGCGGCTCGCCGCCCGCACCGTCGGCTTCGCCGTCGAGCAGGGCGTCGTCCCGGTGCTGAGCAACGCCGTCCGCTACGCCGACCCCGGGCAGGGGGAGGTGGCCGACGTCCTGGACTCGGCGCGCCGCCTGGTGCCCGTCGACGTGCGCGACACCGGGAGCCTGGACAGCGGCGAGCGCTGGCTGAAGGACTCCGGGGACATGGCGCGCACCGCCGAACGGGTCATGGAGGCGGCCGGGTTCACCCGCGGCGACGCCCGCCGGCTGCTGCGGTCCACCGAGGAGACCGCCGCGGGCTGCGCCGTCGACCCCGAGGAGGACCTGGGGCTCGGGCAGGTGCACTTCCCCGAGCCGGAGGTCGTCGGCGCGGGCGCCCGCACCGCCGACCGCGTGCTGCGCTCCCACTGCGCCGCCGGGATGGTCCGCGAGGGCCACGACCGGGACCCGGCGTACTGGACGCGGCTCGACCACGAACTGCGGATCATCGAGCGGCTCGGGTTCGCCTCGTACTTCCTCACCGTCGGCCAGGTGGTCGCCGACGTGCGGGAGATGGGCATCCGGGTCGCGGCGCGCGGCTCGGGCGCCGGCTCGCTCGTCAACCACCTGCTGGGCATCGCCGCCGCCGACCCCGTCGAGCACGACCTGCTCATGGAGCGCTTCCTGTCCGGCCGGCGCGCCTCCCTGCCCGACATCGACATCGACGTGGAGTCCGCCCGCCGGCTGGAGGTCTACCGGCGCATCCTGGACCGCTTCGGCGGCGAGCGGGTCGCCACCGTCGCCATGCCCGAGACCTACCGCGTCCGGCACGCGGTCCGCGACGTGGGCGCGGCCCTCGGGATGGACCCGGAGCAGACCGACCGGCTGGCCAAGGCCTTCCCGCACATCCGGGCCCGCGACGCGCGGGCCGCCCTCGCCGAACTGCCCGAGCTGCGGCAGGTGGCCGGGGAGGACCACGGCCGGCTGTGGGAGCTGGTCGAGGCGCTGGACGCACTGCCGCGCGGGGTCGCCATGCACCCCTGCGGGGTGCTGCTCTCGGACGCCGGGCTGCTGGACCGTACGCCGGTGATGCCGACCAGCGGCGAGGGCTTCCCCATGTCGCAGTTCGACAAGGACGACGTCGAGGACCTCGGGCTGCTCAAGCTCGACGTGCTCGGGGTGCGCATGCAGTCCGCGATGGCGCACACCCTGGACGAGGTGGAACGGACCGGCGGCGGCCGGATCGACCTGGACCGCATCCCGCAGGGCGATCCCGCCACGTACGAACTGGTCCGCTCCGCCGAGACGCTGGGCTGCTTCCAGATCGAGTCCCCCGGCCAGCGCGACCTGGTGGGGCGGCTGCAGCCGGCCACCTTCCACGACCTGGTCGTGGACATCTCCCTCTTCCGCCCCGGGCCGGTCGCCGCCGACATGGTGCGGCCCTTCATCGAGGCCCGGCACGGCCGCACGCCCGTCCACTACCCGCACCCCGACCTGGAGCCCGTGCTGCGCGAGACCCACGGGGTCGTCGTCTTCCACGAGCAGCTCATCGACATCATGCGGGTCATGACCGGCTGCGACCGGGGGTTCGCCGACGAGGCCCGGCGCGCGCTGTCGGACGAGGCCCGGCAGGGGCGGCTGCGGGCCTGGTTCGCGGACGAGGCCCGGGAGCGCGGCTACTCCCGCGAGGTCATCCGGCACACCTGGGAGATCGTCTCGGCCTTCGGCGCGTACGGCTTCTGCAAGGCGCACGCCGTCGCCTTCGCCGTGCCGACCTACCAGTCCGCCTGGCTCAAGGCGCACCACCCGGCGGCCTTCTACGCCGGGGTGCTCACCCACGACCCCGGGATGTACCCCAAGCGGCTGCTGCTCGCGGACGCCCGGCGGCGCGGGGTGCCGGTGCTGCCGCTGGACGTCAACCGGTCGGGCGCGGCCTACCGGATCGAGCCGGTGCCCGGCGAGGAGGGCGAGGGGGCCGAGGAGGTGTGGGGGCTGCGGCTCGCGCTCTCCGAGGTGCACGGCATCAGCGAGGCCGAGGTCGCCAGGATCACCGCCGGACAGCCCTACTCCTCCCTCCAGGACCTGTGGGAGCGCGCCCGCCCGGGCCGTGCCGCCGCCGAACGCCTCGTCCAGGTCGGCGCGCTGGACTCCTTCGGGGGCAACCGCCGCGACATGCTGCTCCAGGTCGCCGAGGTGCACCGGCAGGGCCGGGCCTCCGCCTACGACGGCCAGCTCACCCTGACCGGAGGGGCGGGCGAGCCGTCGTTCGCGCCGGTCGGCCTGCCCGACATGGACGACGGCGAACGGCTCGGCGCCGAACTCGGCGTCCTCGGCATGGACGCCTCCCGCCACCTGATGGACGACCACCTCGCCTTCCTGGAGGAGCTGGGCGCGATCCCGGCGAACCGGCTGCGCGAGGTGCGGCACGGCGAGACCGTGCTGGTCGCCGGGGCCAAGGCGGCCACCCAGACGCCGCCCATCCGCTCCGGGCGCCGGGTCGTCTTCACCACCCTCGACGACGGCACCGGCCTGGTCGACCTCGCCTTCTTCGACGACAGCCACGAGGCCTGCGCCCACACCGTCTTCCACTCCTGGCTGCTGCTGGTCCGCGGGGTGGTCCAGCGCCGCGGCCCGCAGAGCCTGTCCGTCGTCGGCGCCGCCGCCTGGAACCTGGCCGAACTGGTCGAACTGCGCAAGGAGGGCGGCCTGGAGGCGGTCGCGGCGCGCCTGGCCGAGACCCCGGGCGAACCCGCCGGCCTCCCGGCGCCCCCGCCCGCGGGCCGCCGGGTCCGCATGTCCACCGGTTACGAGATGCACCCCTGGGCCGATCTGCGGCCCGCGGGCGAGGGCGTCCCGACCGGCCGCAAGCTGTGGCACTCCAGCCCGGGGAGCGCGGGACGATGAGCGCCGACCTGACGCGGGGCCCGCGGGCCGGGCGGAGCCCGCAGCCGCCGGGGACCCCGCCCGCGCCGCACGTGCTGTACGTGCACTTCCACGCCGCCGAGGAGCGGTACGAGCCGCTGCTCGCGCTGCTCGGCGGCTTCACCCCCGTCGTCCAGGCACTGCCGCCCGACGCCGCGCTCGCCGACGTCCGCGGGGCGCTGCGCTACTTCGGGCGCGACGCCGCGGAACTGGCCACGCTGCTGCGGGTGCGGCTGCTCGCGCTCCACGGCGTGGACTGCACGATCGGCGTCGGCCCGAACCCGCTGCTCGCCCGGATGGCGGCACAGGACGGACCGGAGGGCGCGGTGCGCGTCGCTCCCACCGACCCCGCCGCCGTCGCGGCCTTCCTCGCCGAGCGCCCGGTGGCGGCGCTGCACGGCGTCGGCCCGGCGACGGCACGGCAGTTGGCCACGTACGGCCTGGACACGGTGGGACGGGTGGCGGCCGCGCCCCTGGGCACCCTGCAGCGGATCCTGGGCGCCGTGGCGGGCCGCAGGACGCACGAGCGGGCCCGCGGCATCGACCCGGCCCCGGTCGTCCCGAACGCCCCCGCCCGCTCGGCCGGGGCCGAACGCCGCTTCGGCCACGACGAGCTGGACCCGGTGCGGCACCGCCGTGCCCTGCTGTCGCTCACCGAGGAACTGGGCTCCTCGCTGCGTGCGTCGGGCCGGGTCGCGCGCTCACTGACCCTCACCGTCCGCTACGCCGACCGCTCCACGACCACCCGCACCCGCGCGCTGCCCGAGCCGAGCGGCCACGGCACCGCACTCGCCGAGGCCGCGTACCGGCTCTACGAGGGGCTGGGGCTGCAGCGGGCCCGGGTGCGCGGACTCGCGCTGCGCGCCGAGGGGCTGACGGACGCCGGACTCGCGACGCTGCAGCTCAGCCTGGACCCGGGGGACGAGAAGGCGCGCCGTATCGAGGCGGTCGCGGACCGGGCGCGGGCCCGTTTCGGCCCGCGGGCGCTGATGCCCGCGGCGCTGTCGGGTGCCGCCTGACGCCCCTTTATCACATCGACGTGAAGCCGACGTGATGAATTCTTTACCGACCGGTAGCTGGCGACGTTTGTTACTCACTCGTAAATTGACGGAAGCTCAGCACTCTGGTGATCCGGATCACAGGCTGCACGGGAGCCAGTCCTTCCCCCACCTGCGAGGAGATCGCTCGATGCTGCCCATCAGACCGCGATCAGCGCTCCGGCTCCTCTCCGCGCTGACTCTCACCGCCGCCCTCTTCGCCACCCCCGTCCTGGCGGACACCACCACCGCCGCACTGGCGAAGGCCCCCGCGTCCGGCACCAAGGCCACCACGGCCGTCAACGCCGCGGCCACCGCCGCCGGCGCCACCGCGAGCAGCGGCTGGAACAACTGGTCCTGCAAGCCGTCCGCCGCCCACCCGCGGCCCGTCGTCCTCGTCCACGGCACCCTCGGCAACTCCATCGACAACTGGCTCGGGCTCGCGCCCTACCTGGTCAAGCGGGGCTACTGCGTCTACTCCCTCGACTACGGCCAGCTGCCGGGCGTGCCCCTCTTCCACGGACTCGGCCCCGTCGCCGCGTCCGCCCGGCAACTCGCCGACTACGTCGACCGGGTCCTCGCGGCCACCGGCGCGGGCAAGGTCGACGTCGTCGGGCACTCCCAGGGCGGCATGATGCCGCGCTACTACATGAAGTTCCTGGGCGGTGCCCCCAAGGTGAACGCCCTGGTCGGCATCGCGCCCAGCAACCACGGTACCGACCTGGGCGGGCTGCTCAAGCTGCTGCCCTACTTCCCCGGCGCGGCCGAGGCCATCGAGCACCTCACCCCGCAGGGACTGACCGACCAGATGGCCGGATCGGCCTTCCTCACCCAGCTGAACGCCGGCGGCGACACCCTGCCCGGCGTCCGCTACACGGTGATCGCGACCAAGTACGACGAGGTCGTCACGCCGTACACCTCGCAGTTCCTGTCCGGCCCCGACGTGCGCAACGTGGTGCTGCAGGACCTGTGCCCGCTCGACCTGTCCGAGCACGTCCTCGCCGGGCTGACCGACCGCATCGTGTTCCACGAGACGGCCAACGCCCTCGACCCGGCGCACGCCAAGGCGACCGACTGCGGGGACGTCTTCAGCTGACGGTCCGCCTCAGCCGGCGTTCCCCGCCCGGCGCCTGCGGGCGACCAGCAGCAGCACCGACGCACCGAGCGTCACGGCGGCGGCCCCCGCCGCCATCAGCGAGGTCGTGCCGGTGCTGCTGCTCCCGGTCTGCGCGAGGTCCGCGCCGGCCGGGGAGGCCTCCGCCGTCGTGGACGGCTCCGCGAGCGGGCTCGCGGGGCCCTCCGCGGCGGTCTGCGCGTGATGGCGGTGGCGCACCGTCGACCGGTCCGCCCCGGCGGAGACCTGCGCGTCGTCCGGCACGGAGGCGGTGGGCGCGGGGGCGGTCGTGGCCGCGGCCGGGGCGCCCCCGGTCGTGGCGGGGGCCGAGGTGGCGGGCGCGGCGGGTGCCTCCGGGGCCTTGCCGGTGTCCGCGCCGAAGACCACGTCCGAGCAGGAGTAGAAGGCCTCCGGGCTGTCCGAGCGCTGCCAGATCACGTAGACCAGCTGGCGCCCCGACCGGGCCGGCACGTCCACCGGCAGGACGTAACCGCCGTCCCGCACCTGGGGGTCGGTGACCTTCGCGAAGGGCCGCGCGTCCAGGTCCGACCACGTCAGCGGCCTCGACGGGTCGTACCCCGCCTTCGTCATGTACAGCTCGAACGCACCCTTGTGGCGGGCCGTCACGCGGTACGTCAGCTCCTGCCGTCCCGGTGCCATCCGCGTCGCCGGCCAGTCGGCCCGCGCCAGGTCCAGCGCCTTGAACTCCTCGTTGCCGGCGCTGCACAGCCTGCCGTCCGGTATCAACTGCCGGTGGCGCCCGGCCGCGTCGCCGATGCGCACCCCGTTCCAGTCGTAGAAGGCCTGCGTGCCGCCCGCCGCGACCGCCGCCCGGCACGCCGCCGACGACGGGTGCTCGGGGTTCTCCGCGTAGCAGGTCAGCACCCGGCTGACCGGGCCGCCCATGGTGCCGTGGGCGTTCGCCGGTCCCGCCGCCAGGCCGGTCAGCGCGAGCGGTCCGATCCCGAGGGCGGCGGCCAGGGCAGCCGTTCTGCGTGCGGTCATGGTGGGGTTCTCCTTCGGCGGTGGCCCGGGGTGCGCGGAGTGCCGGGACCCCGTCGGCGCCGCCCCCGTGCGCGGCGCCGACGGGCATCGGCGAACCAGCACGCTAGCCGCGCCGCAGGGGCGGAACCCCTGTTCGGGGGACCTGCGGACGATCTTTATGGCGGCGTTAAGGCATCGCTAAGCGGGGGCTGAGGATGCGGGACGCGCCCGGACCGCGACCTCACCGCCCCCGAGGGCGGCCGGCTGAGACGGCGGGGTAGTTAAGGCGCGTTGAACAACGTGTCCGGCCTGTTCTGAAAAAGCCCCTGATGTAGTTGGGTTCCCGGCGTGAGGATCATCAGGAAGTGCGTCCCGGCCGTCGTGGTGCTGCTCTGCGCCTTGGCGGGCTGTGCGACGCCGCCTCCCGCCGACGACTCGGGGCTCGCCGGAGCCCCGTCGCGCGCCGTCCCTGCTCCTCCCTCGCCGCGGTCCGTGCCACCGGTGTCCACGCCACCGCCGTCGGGGCAGTCCACGCGGCCCCCACGCCCGCGAGGTACCGCGTCCCGGCCGGCGCACGCGGGCACGCGACCGGCCGCTCGGCAGACGCCGCCGCAGGAGGCCGCGCCCAAGTGCCGCTCGGTGGACCTGACGGCCACGGCCGGGCGGTCCGCCGAGCCGCAGCCCGGCGGTCGTGTCGGCGAGTACCTTGCGCAGATCGTGCTGCACAACGTCTCCCACGGCACCTGTTCGCTGCAGGGCTGGGCGGGACTGGAGGTCTTCGGCGACGGCATACCGGTCGTCTGCAACGGCGCCGACGATCCGACCCCCGACTGCGGCAAGGGGCCCGACACGACGGAACCCAGGTCGGTCACCGTCACCCGGGTCCCGGGACTCGCGGCCGACCTCGTCGTGCTCGCGCCGGGGGAGCAGACCTCGTACGGCCTTCTCTGGTCGGACGAGCGGCGTCCCGAGTGCCATGCGACCGGCGGGTGGGATCCCCCGTACGGCGCCCGGGTCTGGATCCCCGGTGACTCCCGGCCGCTCACGGCCGCCCCGCTGCCGGACATGTGGGCGTGCGGGGGGCTCATCCGGCTCATGCCGATCGGCCAGACCTTCGTGCCGTTCGGAGGATCGGCCGGAGGCACCGGCTGAGCGGTCCGGCCGGCCCGCCGCGGCCCCGGCCCGCTCGACGGGCCGGGGAGGGGCGCCGTGTCAGGAGGAGTGCCGGCTGCGGGAGGTGCGGCGCGGCGGGTGGGTGAGGGTGATCTGCCGTACGAGCTGGTGGAAGCAGGACAGCGCGGCGATGGCGGGCAGGCTGGCGACGGTCCAGTCGGTGATCGTCCGGGGGGCGGAGGCGACGCAGAACAGGATCGCGAAGGCCGAGAAGAGCAGGACGACCGCCCAGGAGTGCGGTGCGCGGCGCTGGTGCAGCGCGGCCCGCAGGATCGACAGCGAGGCCACCATCCAGGGGCCGTAGACCAGCAGCGGCCACCAGTCAGCCAGCCCCGACGCCCCGTTGGTGGCGGCGATGTGCCGCAGCGGGTCGTGGGCGACCATCCCGCCGAGCACGCTCACCATGGCCACGATCGTGGCGGCGACCGCCGCGACGACGAAGCTGAGCGTCTGGGTCCTGGTCACCTTCTGCCGCAGCGCCGCCCCGCGGATCCTGCGGTGCCGGTGCCGGGTGAGCGGCAGTTCGTGGGTCGCGGCCTCCGGGGAGGGCGCGGCGAAGACGTCGTCCTCGTCGTCCTCGTCCACGTCGTCCAGCAAAGGGGGTTCGAGGAGCTGGGCCAGTTCCTCCTCGGACGTCCACACCCCGTTCAGGACGTCGTAGTCAGGGGCCGAGAAGACGCCGTTCCCCGAGGTGTCGTCCGGGGCCTGGCGGGGACTGTAAATGGTGTGGCCGTTGAGGTCGTCCTCGTACGGCACGTCGTTCTCGAAGCGGAAACGGTCCTGCAAAGGCGGCATGTAGGAATTCCTGTCGGGGCCGGGCGTGTGCGGGGGATACGGTGAATGCACGCCCTAATACCGCCCGTCCAGATCGATGCCGGAGCAGCGGCGGGTGAAATCACCCTCGATCCCGACCATTTCGTTGGCGAACTGTTCCAGTTCCGAAGAGCAGTACACGAGGGGAATGTGCTCCTCGCCGCGCTCGATGTAGGCGTCCGAACTCTGCCCGAAGAATCCCGCCGTCCCCGGGACGAAGACCCATTCCCCGAGGGGGAGGCCTTCCGGCGGGCGGTACGGACGGCTGCGGCGGATGGGCGCCGGGACCGTCCGGGGGACCTCACTCCCGGACGGCGCACCCGGCGCGTTCTGGGGATCGACTGTGACCACATCCCCACAACGACCTTCGGCCCGTGATGGAGTTGCGCCGTCCGAGTGACCTCCGCCCCGTGTTCCGTGAGGTGTTGGCCCTGGCCACCGCCTCCGTCGGGCACCCTAGGGTGGCCCCATGACCGAACCGACGCGCCGCCGCGCGGCCGCCCTCGAGCTCATCGACGCCGTCGTCGACCGCGGCACCTGGCACGGCTGGGACGAGCCCGTGACGGCCCTGCCCGGGTACCTCGACGACCCCGGCTACCGCGCCGACCTCGCCCGGGCCCGGGAGCGCACGGGGCTCGACGAGTCGGTCGTCACCGGCGAGGGGCGTATCCGCGGCCGCCGGGTCGCCGTCGTCGCGGGCGAGTTCCGCTTCCTGGGCGGCTCGATCGGCGTCGCCGCGGGCGAACGCCTCGTACGGGCCGTCGAACGGGCCACCCGCGAACGGCTGCCGCTGCTGGCCTCGCCCGCCTCGGGCGGGACGCGGATGCAGGAGGGCACCATCGCGTTCCTGCAGATGGTCAAGGTCGCGGCGGCCATCACCGACCACAAGGCGGCCGGTCTGCCGTACCTGGTCCACCTGCGGCACCCGACCACGGGCGGGGTCTTCGCGTCCTGGGGCTCCCTCGGGCACGTCACCGCCGCCGAACCCGGTGCGCTCATCGGATTCCTCGGCCCGCGGGTCCACGAGGCCCTGTACGGGGAGGAGTTCCCGGCCGGCGTCCAGGTCGCGGAGAACCTGCTGGCCAACGGCATCGTCGACGCGGTCCTGCCCTCCGGGGGACTCGCGGACGCCGCGGCCCGGGTGCTCGGGGTGCTGAGCGGCGACTCGTCGGCCGCCCCCGACCCCGGCGGGGCCGGACCCGAGCCCGCCGCGCCCGTCCCCGTTCCCACCGCCGAGGAGTCCATCCGGCGCTCGCGGCGGCCCGAACGGCCGGGGCTGCGCGCCCTGCTGGCGGTGGCCGCCCGGGACGTGACCCCGCTCAGCGGCACCGGCGCGGGGGAGCGGGACCCCGGACTGCTGCTGGCGCTCGCCCGCATCGGCGGCACGCCCTGCGTCGTCCTCGGCCACGACCGGCGGGAGACGGGCGACGGCCGGCCGCCCGCACTGGGCCCCGCCGGCCTGCGGGTCGCCCGCCGCGGCATGGGCATCGCCGCGGAACTGGACCTGCCGCTGCTGTCCGTCGTCGACACCGCGGGCGCCGCCCTCTCCCGGGAGGCCGAAGAGGGCGGGCTGGCGGGCGAGATCGCCCGTTCCCTCGCCGACCTGATGACCGTGCCCGCGCCCACGCTGTGCCTCCTGCTCGGGCAGGGCGCCGGCGGGGGCGCGCTCGCGCTTCTGCCCGCGGACCGGGTGGTCGCGGCCCGCCACGCCTGGCTCTCCCCGCTGCCGCCCGAAGGGGCCTCCGCGATCCTCCACCGGACGACGGAGCGCGCGTACGAGGTGGCCGGGCGCCAGGGCGTGCGCTCGGCGGACCTGGCCGCGCACGGCATCGTCGACCGCGTGGTGGAGGAGGCCCCCGACGCGGCGGACGAGCCCGAGGCGTTCCTGGTCCGCCTGGGCGCGGTCCTGGGTGCGGAACTCGCTGCCCTCCGGACCCGGCCGCGCGCCGTCCGCCTGGCGGCCCGCCGCACCCGCTACCGGAACCTCGGCCTGAGCTGACACCCCTGCCGTGGAGCGGTCGTTGACGCCGCGCAGTCGCGGGGCCGGCGACGCCCGCCCACGGACCCCGGGTCTGATGCGGGTGGCCGCCACCGGGTCCTGCCGGTGCGCCGGACGGCGGCCTCCGCGCCTGCGGCGGCGGGGGCGGCCCACGGTCATCCGGCGTTGTCAGTGGCGGGTGGAAGGATCACGGGGTGGGCGAACCGAGCAAGGACACGTACTGGGACACCGTGGCGGACCGCTTCGACGAGGAGCCGGACCACGGTCTGCGGGACCCCGCGGTGCGGGAGGCATGGGCGGCGCGGCTGCGGGGATGGCTGCCCGGCGCCCCGGCGGACGTGCTCGACCTCGGCTGCGGCACGGGCAGCCTCGCGCGGCTCGCCGCCGAGCAGGGGCACCGGGTGACGGGCGTCGACCGTTCACCGCGGATGGCCGCGCTGGCCCGGGCGAAGCTGGCCGGCACCGGGGCCCGGGTTCTGGTCGGGGACGCGGCCGGACCGCCCGTCGCGGACGGCCGGTTCGACGTGGTGCTCGTCCGCCACGTGCTGTGGGCGCTGCCCGACCCCGTGGCGGCGCTGCGCCGCTGGGCCCGGCTGCTGCGCCGTGGCGGACGCCTGGTGCTGGTCGAGGGCTGCTGGGGGGAGGCCGAGCCCGCGGGCATCCGCGCCGCCGAACTGGCGGCGATGGTCCGGCCGCTGGCCGAGCACACCCAGGTCGAGCAGCTCGCCCACGACACCGCGCTGTGGGGCCGCCCGGTCCACGACGAGCGCTACGCCGCGGTCGTGCGGATCAAGCAGCCCCGCAGGCACACGGAGATCGTCGACGTCCACCTCGTGCTCCGCCGCGGCGACGAGGTCCTGCTCGGCCGCCGGGTCAACACCGGTTACGCCGACGGCCTGCTGCACGCCCCCTCCGGCCACGTCGAGGACGGCGAGGACGTCCTGACCGCCATGATCCGCGAGGCCCACGAGGAGGTGGGCGTCGTGCTGCGCCCCGAGGACGTCTCCGTCGCCCTCGTCATGCAGCACCGCGCCCCCGGCGGCGGCGAGCGCATCGGCTGGTTCTTCGCGGCGGACGGCGACGCCCACGAACCGGTCAACCGGGAGCCGGACAAGTGCTCGGAGCTCGGCTGGTTCTCCCTGGACGCGCTGCCGGACGACATGGTGGCGTACTGCAGGGCCGGCCTGGAGGCGTACCGCGCGGGCGAGCGCTTCCTGCTGCACCTGCACGAGCCGGGCGACTCCATCGCCCACGACCCGGCGGGTCCAGGCCGTGCCGTCGTCCTCGCGGACGGCGTGTGCAGCACAATGGCCGCGACAAAGAGCGCCGATCCGTCCCGCCGGGAGGACGACACACCGTGAGCCTCAAGATCACCGTCAGGCCGGACGCGGCCACCGCCCCCTACGAGCAACTGCGCGAGCAGATCGCCGACCAGGCCCGTTCCGGCGCCCTGCCGGTCGGCTACCGGCTGCCGACCGTCCGCGGCCTCGCCGACGACCTCGGGCTGGCGGCCAACACCGTGGCCAAGGCCTACCGGGCCCTGGAGGCGGACGGTGTGATCGAGACCCGCGGCCGCAACGGCACCTTCGTCGCCGCCGCGGGCGACGCCGCCGCGCGGGAGGCCGCGTCCGCCGCGTCCGCCTACGCCCAGCGCGCCCGGCGCCTCGGACTGGACCGGGCCGCCGCGGAGACCGCCGTGCGGGACGCCCTGCGCGCCGCGTACGAGGCGTAGCCCGCGCCACCACCGGTCACAGCAGCCCGGCCAGCTTGTAGAGCGCAAGCGAGCCGGCGACGGCGACGTTGAGGCTGGCGCCCGTGCCCACCATCGGGATCTCCACGGCGAGGTCGAGCAGGTCGAGCGCCTCCGGCGGTATGCCGTGCTGCTCGTGCCCCAGCACGACGACGGTGGTGCGCCGCGCCGCCGGCAGGTCCGCCAGCCGTACGGCCTCCTCGGCGAGTTCCACCCCGACGACGTGCGCCCCCCGGTCGCGTTGCCGCTGCAGCCAGCCCAGGGGGTCACCGGTCCAGTGGACGCAGGCGGGCCGCCGCAGGGTGTTGCCGCGGGCGAGCGCCTCCGGCACCCAGGGGAAGCGTGGGACGACCAGGCACGCGCCGACTGCGTCGCACGTGCGCAGCAGCGTCCCCAGGTTCACGCCGTGCAGCGGCCACAGCGGCGCCGCGTACAGGTGGTCCCAGCAGCCGTGCGACCGCGGACGGCGTCCGCGGCGCAGTTCCGCCGGGGTACGGGTCCGGATCCGCCCCCGCGCCCCGGCGGGGGGACCCCCGGACATCAGAGGTAGAGGCCTCCGGAGGCGGAGGCCGGGGTCGTCTGGTGGGGAAGCGCGGTGCCGCCGGAGGAGGACGCGGCACGGCGCAGCGCGTACAGCTCCGCGAGCGTGGCACCGTCCCGGCCGACGCCCTCGGACGTGCCGAGCCACCCGGTCGCCTCGGCGCGGGTCAGCGGGCCCACCTCTATCCGGGCCAGGCAGCGGCCGGGACGGACCACCGCCGGGTGCAGACGCTCCAGGTCCTCGTTGGTGGTGATGCCCACCAGGACGTTGCGGCCCTGGCCGAGCAGGCCGTCCGTGAGGTTGAGCAGCCGCGACAGGGCCTGCCCGGTCTGGTGCTTGGCCTGGCCGCGGATGAGCTCGTCGCAGTCCTCCAGGAGCAGCAGCCGCCAGCGGCCCGGCCCTTCGGAGTCGTCCTCGCCGATGGCGATCTCCATCAGGTAGCCGACGTCGTTGAAGAGCACCTCGGGGTCGAGGACGCAGTCCACCTGGCACCAGTCGCGCCACGACCGGGCCAGCGTGCGCAGCGCGGAGGTCTTGCCGGTGCCCGGCGGACCGTGCAGGAGCAGCAGCCGGCCGCTGACGTCGTCGGCGGTGAGCTTCATCAGCCCGTCCATGGCCTCAGCCACGGGCGCCGTGTAGTTGCCCCGCACGTCGTCCCAGGGGGCGGCGCTGATCTGCCGGGTGATGCGGTGCGGGCCGCGGCGCGGCGCGACGTACCAGAAGCCCATGGTCACGTCGTCGGGCTGCGGTTCCGGCTGGTCCTCGGCGTCCTCGACGGCCTCGGCCAGGACGCGCCGCGCCAGCTCCTCGCTGACCGCCGTCACCGTCACGTCGGCCCGGCGGTGCCAGCGCGAGACGAGGATCGTCCAGCCGTCGCCCTCGGCGAGGGTCGCGCCGCGGTCCTTGTCCCGCGCGGAGCGCAGCACCGACCCGCCGCCCGGCAGGAGCGTCAGCCCCGACTTGACCCGGTCCAGGGACGTGCCGCAGGAGTAGGGCTGCTCGCCGGTGACGAAGCGGCTCAGGAACAGGGCGTCGATGGCGTCGGACGGCGAGTCGTCGTCGTTCATGCCGAGACGGATGGACAGGGCACGATGCGGGGGCGTTGCGTCGGGCATGCCGCACATGATCCGGCACAAGGTCCGCATTCGCACCGGGTTTTTGCGGAGTGGCGGAATACCCCTGAATCCCTGAACGGCCGGTGAAACCGGCCCGATCCGGGCATCGCGGCGGTTACCCTGACGGGTGATGGGACGTCATGCGAACGTGCGTGTGGGGTTGCCGGGGGCCGGGCGGCGAGGCGTCACCGTGCTCCTGGGCATCGGAGTGGCCGCGCTGGTACTCCTGTTGGCGATGTGCGATCTCGGGGGCGGCGCGGGCAGCACCGCGCGCGGCAGCGGCGGCGCGGGAGGCGGGGTGCACGGTCCGTCGACCGCGCCCACCGGAAGTCCCACGACCGGACTGGGCTTCGGCCTGACCCACACCGAGTACAGCGCGGACCACGGCGGCCGCACGGCCAAGCGGTCCGCGGAGCGGCTGCTGTCGGAGCGTGCGCTGCCGCAGAACCAGGCGATCATGGGCTGGGGCGCCGACAACCCCGAGCCCTCGCCCGGCACCTACGACTTCGGGGAACTCGACGACCGGGTCGACCTGGTCCGCGCCAGCGGCGGCACGCCCGTCATCACGCTGTGCTGCGCCCCGGACTGGATGAAGGGCGGCAAGGCCGGGACGACCGACTGGTCGCGGCTCGAGGTCGCCCCCGACCGCGCGCACTTCGACGACTTCGCCGCGCTCGCCGCCACCGTGGCCCGGCGCTACCCGGACGTGCGGCACTTCATCGTCTGGAACGAGTTCAAGGGCTTCTGGAACGACGGCCGGCAGCGCTGGGACTACGAGGGCTACACCGACCTCTACAACCGGGTGTACCGCGCCCTGAAGGAGGTGAACCCCGGCAACCTCGTCGGCGGCCCCTACCTCGTCATGGACAGCTTCGCCCCGGGCGACGACGGCAACGGGGACGCCTCCGCGACCCTCAAGGGCCCCTGGGGCGCCGCGGACCGGCGGGCCCTGGACGCCGTCGACTACTGGCTGGAGCACAAGGCCGGGGCCGACTTCATCGTCGCCGACGGCTCCAGCACCAGCCGCGACGACCGCATGCGGCCCGACGAGTTCGCCGCCACCGAGAAGTTCGCGGCGGTCGGCCGCTGGCTCGAGGAACGCAGCGGCGGGCTGCCCCTGTGGTGGGCCGAGTGGTACGTGGAGCCCGACGACGGCAGTGCCGGCTGGGACGAGCCCCATCGCACCGCCGTGCAGGCCACCGCGATGATGGAACTCGCCCGCGGCGGCGCCGACGCCGCCTTCTACTGGAACCCCCAGGAACGCGGCCGTTCCTGCCCCGGCTGTCTGTGGACCAGCACCGAGCTCTCCTCGGGCGGCGGGGAGCAACTGCCCATGATGGACCTGCTCCGGCGCTTCGCCGCCGCTTTCCCGCCGGGCACCCGGTTCCGTGACGTGTCCGTCGCGGAGGACGACCGGCCCAACGTGCGCGTCCTCGCGGACGACCGCGCCGTCCTGGTCGTCAACACGCTCGGCCGTACCATCCGGGCGACGGTCGACGGCCGTTCCTTCGACCTCCCCGCGTACGGCGTCCGCTGGCTGCGCCGGGGGTAGCCGAGCCGGGTGCGGGGCTGGTTGTTCGGCTGTCCCGCCGTGTCGCGCCCTGCGGGCGCAAAGCGGCTGGCTGCGGAGGGGAGGGTGGGGGTCCGGGGCTTGTCGGCAGTGTGCGGGTGGGTGGGTGGCTGGGGTTCAGGCGCCGGAGCGGGTCACGTTTCCGGTGGCCTCAGGTCTCGTTGCCGTCAGCGGGTATAGATGGCCGGTTGCCACGCCATCCGTGGGTGGTGGGCGCGCCCGCCGTAACCCGCGACTGCGGGTGATTCGGGGTGCTGCCTGGGCGGTCGGCGTGAGATCGGGCTCTGTTTCGACGGTATGGACGTCGGAAGAGAGCCCGATGTCGGGATCGGGGAAGCACCCGCAGACGCCGGTTACGGCGGGCGCGCCACTCACCAAGGGTGGGCGTGGTCACCGGCCATCTGCACCCGCGGACGGCAACGAGACCTCCGCCGAGGGAGAGGCACCCCGCTCCGGCGCCCGAACCCCGACCGACCACCGGGCCGCACACTGCGAACAAGGCGGCCCCCACCCTCCCCACCGCAGCCGGCGCTGTGCGCCCGCAGGGCGCGAGACGAACCCGCACCCGCCGGTCCACCGAACCTCCGGCGGGCCGCGGTCGGTCAGCCCACGGTGCGGATCAGCCACTCGTCCGGGTTGTAGGTGTCCCTGGCGGGCTGCGGGGCCGTGGCCGGGGTCTCCACGAAAGTGTCCTCCGGGCGTATGCGGTCCGGCAGCTTCCCGAAGCGGGCGCGCCGCGACTGCGCGGCCTCGTCCTCCACGGCCGGGTCCGCCACGGTCCTCCGGGGGTTCTGGTCCTCGGTCATCGGGCCACCTCCTTCACTCCTGCCACGACAACGCGGAGGCTCGGACGGGTGTTCCCCCGGGGGGCCACCCGACGAACCCCGGTGGCCCCCCGCCGGTACGGGCGGGGGGCCCGGCCGGTCACCGCAGGGTGAGGAACCGCTCGACCGTGGCGGCCAGGAACACCAGCAGCAGCGGCGCGGCCGCCAGCAGCGAGATCCGCATGCCGCGCCGCCGCCGTGCCTCGGGCAGCGTGACCCGGGCCAGTTCGCGGGCGCCGAGCAGCACCAGCAGCGCCACCCCGGCCAGCACGCCCGCCGCCGTCCAGGCGTTCCAGGTCACGACCGGGAAGACGCGGCCGGGCCGTGGCTCCGGTACCGGCCAGTCGGCGGGCTGCTCCCGCAGCTCGTACAGCGTCGCGTCCCCGTCGCGCAGCACCGGCCGCAGCTCGGGGCGTGCGTCGAGGGAGCGCAGCAGCTTGTCCGGCCAGGTCGCCGAGAAGCCGGCGTCCAGCTGCAGGTAGGTGTTCTGCCCGCGCGACACCATCAGGTACGAGTTGGGCCCGGCGTCGCGCAGTGCCTCGACCAGCGGACCGACCAGCACCGGGTCGCGCGGGGCGAGTACCGGCACGTACGTCACGCGTTCCATGTCGCGGGCGTTCCACGGCAGGCTGGGCGTGACGTCCTCCATGGGGTCGGTGCTGAGCCAGACCACCCGCGCGGTGGGCCGGTCGTGCTCGTAGACGTACTCCATGGCCGCGACCTCGCCCGTGCGGACCCGCTCGAAGGACTCGTTGCCCCAGCGCGCCACGAGGAAGCCCGCGATGAGCACCCAGCCGGCGAGCAGCGCCGCGACCGGCCCGCGCCACCCCCGGTCCGACGAGCTGCGCGGGAAGATCGCCAGCGCGCCGAGCACACAGGCACCGGGCAGGGCGAAGAGGAACACCCGCAGTGCCATCTCGCCGCCGTAGGACTGCATGCCGAAGCCGAGGAAGGGCACGAACAGCAGCACCAGCAGCGCCCGGTCGGTGAACCCCGCCCAGCGGCGGCGCAGCCAGCCCAGGACCGCGAGCGCCATGACGGCGCCCGCCAGCGCCACCCGCACGTAGAGCACCAGCTTGTGTACGGTGCTGCCGCCCTCGATGCGCCCGGAGACGCTGGAGGAGACGTTGCCGCCCAGCGAGCCCATGCCGCCGAACAGCTCGTCGAAGTGACCCGACCAGTACGGCTCGGCGACGAAGCAGATCCACCCGACCAGCAGCACCCCGCACAACAGGGGCAGCCCGGCCGGCGTGGAACGGCGGACGAGGACCAGCACGGTCAGCACGCCGAGCATGACGAACGGGGTCAGCTGGTGGCTGACGACCGAGGCGGCGAACAGCCCGACCAGCAGCGCCAGCAGCAGCGCCCGGTCGCCCCGGCCCACCGTCGGCACGTCGGCCTCGCCCGGGATCAGCTTGCCCGCGGGCGGGCCGGCGGCGCGGAACCACACCAGGAGCACGGCGGCGAACATCAGGTAGAGGAGGTGGTTGAGGGACTGCGGGGAGAAGTAGTCCTGCCCGACCCAGCCGCACAGCGCGAACAGCCACGCCGCGCACCACTTGGCCCGCCGGCCGGCCCGGACCGCGCGCAGCAGCAGCGCCAGCGGGGCCAGGGAGAGCAACTGGACGGCCAGCGGCCACCAGCGCAGCACCTCGGTGAGGTCGGTGACCCCGCAGGCCGAGGCGACGAGCGTGACCACCGCGAAGAAGCCGGGCCACGAGAACCGGGCGTCCATGTCGGGCGCCGCGTCCCCGGTCCGGCCGATGTAGTCGATGAAGCCCGCGTGCTGCCAGGCCGTCGCGAACCGCGGCTGCTCCTCCAGCACCGCCGGGACCGCGTGCAGCGACACCACGGTCGCCAGCAGGACGGCGGTCAGGAGCCATGGCCGCCGGCCGGGCAGCCACAGTCCGCAGACGAACGCCAGGACGAGCAGCGCCGCGCCGGCCAGCGTCGCGGGCGGCAGGACGGAGACCAGGCCGAGCCCGTTCATGGCGTCCAGCGAGCTGTCGTCCATGCCGCGCAGGGGCAGCCAGTACAGCCCGAGCGCGCACAGCAGCAGTCCCCACACGCCGAGTTCGAGCAGCAGGGTGCGCCCGCGCCGCCCCTCCTCCGGAGGCGGCTGCGCGGGCGGGCCCGGTCTCCCCGGCCCGTCGGTGGAGGGCTCCGCGGCCCTCCGTGCCGGGGACGCGGGGAGCGCCGGGAGCGCTCGGGACGCCGTCGCGGACGCGGACGCCGGCTTCGACGCCGGTGCCGGCACGGCGGTGCCCTGCGGGGGCGTCACATAGGGGCGCCGCTCCGGGTGGTCGAAGTCCATGCGCACGCCGAGCTGGAGCGTGTCGCTGTCCAGCGCCGCGGCGCGCGCCCAGCGCGTGCCGTAGACGATCTCCAGGTCCTCACCGGCGGCCGTCGTCTCCGCCGCGCGCGCCGCGTCCGCCGTGTCCGCGGCCTCGGTCGCCCCCGCCGTCTCCGCGGCTGCGGCCGGCTCCGCCGCGGGGACGGTGGACGCCGTGCCGGAGACCAGCCGCCGCAGCCCGACCAGCGAGACCAGCGCGATGACGACGAGGCTGCCCAGTTCGGCCCAGCCCGCGCCGGTGATGCCCAGCGGGCCCAGCAGCGCGAGGGTGAACCCCAGCACCAGGACGCACAGCAGCCCCTGGAGCACGGCGAGGAGGCCGGTCCGGCTCTGGGCGCGCAGGATGCCGAAGTACACCTCGATCAGCACTCGGGTCAGCGAGCAGAGCGCCAGCAGCCGCAGCAGCGGCGCACCCTCGCGTGCGTAGCCCTCGCCGAAGACGCCGAGTATCTGCGGTGCGAAGACGACCATGAACAGGGCGATCGGGACCATGATCCTGGCCATCCGGCGCAGCGCGGCCCGGCAGTTCTCCGCGATCCGCGACGGGTCGTGCGCGCCCTCGACGGTCAGCGAGGCGCCCATGTTGATCGCCAGCAGGTCGATCGTGCCGCCGATCGTCATCGTGATGTAGAAGTACGCGTTGTCCTCGGAGCTGATCTGCGAGGCCACGATCACCGGCACGAGGTAGACCACGGCGAGGGCGAAGAAGGAGCCGGTCGCGTCCCCCGCGACGAAGCGCCGCATCTCGCGCGGCGGGGGCGCGGCCGTGGTGCCCTCGGTCGCCTTGACGTGCCGGGGCACCAGCCGCCGGAAGACCAGCCAGCCGAGCGGGACGACCGACAGCGCGATCGCGGCGACCCACGAGACGAAGACGCCCGCGGTCGGCACGGCCGCGGCGATGCCCACCAGCAGCGCCAGCTTGGCCGCGGAGAAGACGGTGTTGCCCACCGGCACCCACACCGCGCTGCGCAGCCCGGTCAGCACCCCGTCCTGGAGGGTCAGCAGCGACCAGCCGACGACCGCCGCGAGGAAGCCGAGCCCGTTGACGGGGCCGTGCAGGAAGCGGTACGAGGGGCCCCAGAAGTCCAGGGTCAGCAGGAAGACCGCCGCGGCGAGCGCCACGACCGCCGAACTCCCCGCGTACGTACCGAAGATCAGCCGCCCGGTACGGCGCCCCGAGACGGGGATGAACCGGGCCAGCGCCCCGGTGAGCGTCACGGCGGTGAGCCCCGCGAGGAACTTCATCGCGGCGATCGCCGCCGAGCCCTGGCCGACCGCGTCCTCGGTGTAGTAGCGCGCGGCGACCAGCCAGTAGCCGAGGCCCAGCACCGCGGAGACGCCGGTGTTGAGCATCAGCGCGTACGCGTTGCGGAACAGCTGGTTGCCGCCGCGCTGGGCGGTCGTCCCCCCGTCCTCGCCCCTGTCGAGGGGGCCGCCGCCCGTGGCGGCGGGCGGCGGCGCGGCGGTGGCCCCGGGATCCGTGGTGGTCGTGCTCGTGGTGGCCGTCGTCTCAGACACGGGTCTCGTGCACCTTCCGCAGGCACCGCCGGGCTCTGCGGACCAGGGCGTACCCCTTGGTCAGCGCCCGGTCCTTGGCGAAGTCGCGGGCGACGGAGCGGCCCTCGACCAGCCGCTCGAACTCCTCGGTCCCCGTGCTCCGGCGTACGGTCACCCGGGCCAGCGCGTACGGCCCCTGGCGCCGGCGGTCCGCGAGGGCGTTGCCGACGGCGAGGGCGGAGGTGAACCCCGCGGAGCGCACGGCACGCCGTACGCGGCGGCTGGAGTAGCCGTACGGGTAGGCGAAGGAGAGCGGGGGAGCGCCCAGTTCGTCGCGCAGGACCTCCTTGCAGCGCAGCACCTCGGACCGCAGGCGTTCGTCGTCGAGCTGGTCCAGTTGGGGATGGGTGTGGCTGTGGCCGCCGATCTCCACACCGGCGGCGTGCAGTTCGCGCACCTGTTCCCAGTCGAGCATGGTGTCGAGGGCGGCGCCCGGCACCTCGTACGGCCCGCGCAGCCAGCCGGTCGAGACGAAGAGGGTCGCCGGGAAGCCGAGGCCCTTCAGCACGGGGAGGGCGTGCCGGTGCACGCCCTCGTAGCCGTCGTCGAAGGTGATCAGCACGGGGCGGGGCGGCAGCGGCCGCCCCGCGCGCCACGCGTCGGCCAGTGCCGTGCTGCCGAGCGGGCTGAAGCCCCGCGCGGCGAGCAGCGCCATCTGCCCGGCGAAGGCGCCGGGCCTGACCGACAGCCCGCGCGTGGCGGGCGCGGGCGTGTCGGTGACGGCGTGGTACATCAGGATCGGCACGGGGCCGCTCCCCTGCCCGGCCGGCTCGGTCATGCGAGGGCACCTCCCGGTGCGTTGTGGTCGGACGGGGACGCGGCGCTGGGTCTCATGCCGGGCCGGCCTCCCCTCGGGTGCGGAACCGGGCGACGGCGTAGCCCGCCGCCGTCGTCGCGACGCCGGCGACGATGGCGCCGGCCCGGCCCGCGCCGCCCGGACGTCCGCGCAGGGCGTCGCGCAGCCCGCGGGCCGCGCCGGCGGGCAGGACGCGGGTGGCGTACCGCCGTTCGGTCGCGAGCCCGGCGTCCGTGCCGACGCTGCGGGTGACCAGGGCCTTGGACAGGCCCTCGGCGTAGCAGCGGGTGCGGAAGTAGCCGAAGCGCTCCCGGGCGGCGGGGACGCGGTGCCAGATCACGGCGCGGTCGTCGATGAGCAGCAGGCTGCCCGGCTTGGCCTGGGTGAGCCGGATGCAGAACTCGGTCTCCTCGCAGCCCAGCGGCCGCCGGTCGCCGTCCCGGCCGATGCCGGTGGCGAAGCCCCCGGCGATGTCGAAGGCGATCCGCCGGAACGAGGCGTTGCCGCCCAGCACGTTGCGCACCCGGGCGCGCCCGGCGGGCTGCCCGCGGTAGGAGGCGCCGACCACCCAGTCGAACTCCTCGGGGAACCAGCGCGGCCGGCGCCCGGAGGCCCACACCGGGCGGGTGCGCCCTCCGACGCCCATGACGGCCGGGTCCCGGTAGGCGTCGGCGAACCAGTGCAGCCAGTCGCGTTCGGCGACGGCGTCGTCGTCGAGGAAGGCGACGACCTCGCCCCGCGACGCGGCGATGCCGGTGTTGCGGCCCGAGGACAGGCCGCGGGGGCCGGCGTTGGCGAGCACCCGCACGGCCGTGTCCTCGTAGTGGCCGGTCAGTCTTGCCAGCAGGACGGGGTTGTGGTCGACCACCAGCAGCACCTCGTGGGCCGGGAGGCGTTGCGCGTGCACCGAGGCCACCGCGGCGAGGATGTCCCCCCAGCGGTCCTCGGTGTACGCGCAGACGACCACGGACACCCGGAGGAGGTCCTCGTGGGTCACCGGGCCTCCTCGCGGCGGCCCGCCCGGCGCTCGCTCTTCTCCCGCAGGATGACCTTGAGGACCCGTAACCCGTCGCGGACCGCCCGCAGGTTGCTGGCGCCGTGGATGCGCACGTACTCGTGACTGGGGATCTCCTGGACCTTCAGACCGGCCGTGACCACTCTGATGTTCATCAGGGTCTCCACCTCGAAGCCCGTGCAGTCCAGGGTGATCTTGTCCAGGCAGTGCCGCCAGAAGGCGTTGTACCCGTAGCACAGATCGGTGTAACGGGCCCCGAACTTGGCGTTGACCGCGGCGCACAGCACGCGGTTGCCCAGCTTGCGGATGGGCGTCATGTCGTCGGTGCCCCCGCCGTTGGCGAAGCGGGAGCCCTTGGCGAAGTCGGCCCCGGCGACCAGGGCGGAGACGTAGGAGACGATCTCGGAGCCGTCCGCCGACCCGTCGGCGTCGACCATGACGATGATCTCGCCGGTGCAGGCGGTGAAGCCGGCGATCAGCGCGTCGCCCTTGCCCTTGCCGGTCTGCGGGACGATCCGCACGTCGGGCCGCAGCTCGCGGGCGACGCGGACGGTGTCGTCGGTGGAGTTGCCGTCGACCAGGACCACTTCGTGGATCCAGGACGGCAGGGTGGCGAACACGTGCGGCAGGTTCTCCGCCTCGTTCATCGCCGGGATGACCACGCTGACCAGCGGAGCGATGGCCAGGTGCGTGGAGACCGGCGTGAAATGGTCCGGCGCCAGGACTGCGGCGGTCTGCGCCTGCCCGGTGGCTGCCGGGCGCAGGAAGGAGCTCATGAGTCGTGTTTCCCTCTCGTCCGGTGGGCCGCCCGCGCGGGCGGCCCTGTGGCGTGTCCGGTTCGAAAGGGGGGTTGGTCTCACCCCGCCCGGGACCCCGCGCATGGCGGGCATGTCGGTGTCCCGTGCGCAGGCCGGCCGGGTGAGCGGGCATGCGTGACCGGCCGCGCGGTTCGCGGCTCGGCACACGTGTGACGGTGACCGAGCACGGCACCCCCCTACCGCGCCCCGCGGTTGTCCTGTCGCGACTCTCTGGCCCTCCCCTTGAGCCGCTGTGCATGACAGGTCGCCGCGGGTGGATGTACGACAATATTGAGGATTGAGACCCTATGGCAATACCTGACAGAGTGAATGCCGTTTTAAGAAATTGCCATGGACTCGTCTGATTGATCATGCCTGTACGGCAATGTCCGTTATTGTGCGCCGGCGCGCAACCGTCCCACACGCTTGAGGAATCGGTCCGCCGGCTCCCGCAGCGCGGGTCGGGCCGTCACCGCGTTGCGCAGCGCGCGCACCGGCGCACGCCGGGCGCGGTGCCCGAGCGCGACCGGATGACGGCGGGTCACCCATCCCTCGGAGACCGTCAGGTCCCGCGTCTTGAGCGACTCCTTGTACTCCTTGTGCCCCCGCCCCAGGTCGAGTTGGGCCACCCCCTCGGCGGCCGCCCCCTCCGCCATCCGCAGGTGCAGCACCAGGCCCGGGGAGAACTTGGAGAACTCCGTGTCGTACGCCGGGAACCAGCAGGCGAGCACGGCGGGCGTGCGCATCCCGAAGTGCGCCGCGACCGGCCGGTCCCCCGCGTACAGCACCGACAGCCGCCCGGCGAAGCCCTCGGTGCGGGTGTGGAAGAGGTGCTCCACCAACTCGACGATCCACGGCCGCGCGAAGCGGTCGCTGCGCCCGGTTCTTCGGTACTGCGCCGACTTCCAGGCCATCAGGCGCCGCAGCGCGGCCACGTCGCGCTCGTCGTGGACGTAGCGCACCTCGCCGGCGTCCCGGCCGAGCCTGCGCTCCTTGGCGAGCGTGGTCCGCAGGAACTTGGGCGAGTGCGCCCGAAGATGGCCGAGATACGCCTCGTACCCGTGTTCCACGTCCATGACGGGCGAGGGGTACGTACCGGTCGCGCCCTCCTCGAAGGGCTTCTGGCCCTCCATCAGGTGGTCGAACTCCCACAGGGCCAGGCCGCAGGCGCGCAGCAGCTCCCGCGCGTCCCACTGGAAGCCCGGCCGGTGCACGAGCCCCTGGCAGTCCGACAGCCCGAGCCCGACGGCCCGGCCCACGCCGGCCGCCGAGCGCTGGTGCGGGAAGAAGGCCACCGGGACGCCGTCCTCGCGGACCACGCCGACGCGCACCCCCCGGTGGTGGTGGGCCACGGCCAGCGTGAACTCCGGTGACAGGAAGGGATTCCCCAGTTGCGGGCTGCCCGAGGCCACGGCCTGGTCCTGCACGCGGGTCCACTCCGCCCGGTCGGCGGCGGTGAGCTCGCCGGGGCGGTACACGGTGATGTCCACTTTACGGAGTCCGCCTTCTCTCGGCCCGGGCAAGGGAGCGCCGCAGCAGCGGCAGCAGGAACAGCGCGGCGCTCAGCGCCGCGACCACCGCGACACCACCGCGGACCGACCACATGTGCAGGGCGAGCATGCCCTGCGCCACCAGCAGGTCGATCACGATCGTGCCGCCGGCCGCCACCACCGCCCGGCTCAGCGGGTCGAGGGAGCGCAGTGCCCCGGCGAGCGCGGCCGCCGGGGCGGCCAGCAGGAAGAAGAAGGTGAACGGTGCCCTGACGGGCGAGGCGATGTCCGCGAGCGCGAGCACCGCGCCGACCCCGCCGACTCCCACGGCGGCGCCCGCGAGCAGGGGAAGTGATTCGTTGCCGGTCGGGTGACCGGATGCGTTGTCTCTACGCGTTGGTTGCATTGGCGACTTTGCCCCCCAAAACGCCGGATGCAGAAGTTCAATGTCGCTCAATTCGGGCGCGTGCGTCAAGGAAGGGGCGAACAGAAGCGGCCGCCGCGCCCGATGGGGTGACGGGCGCTCGTGACGTGGGCGATTTACGTCGAACAGTTCGGACGGCCGGGGTGTTGTGTTCGATTGGCGTCGCGTTGGCGGCGCCCTTCGGGAGCGGGCCGACCGGGGGAGTGAGGTGCGGCGCCAGATGCGGCGTCAGCTCCGGTGCACACAGGGGCGATCGCGGCGTGCTTAGAAATGTTCATGTCAATAAATCTTGGCATGGACACTTCCCGAACGTGTTACTGCGCGGTACGAAAGACGCGGCAGAGATCCTGCTAAGGGAGGTTCCATGAGACTGTCCCGTTTCGTGTCAGCCGCATCCACACTTCTCCTTACCGCCACGATCGCCCTGTTCGGTACCGGTTCCGCCCACGCCGCCGGCCCCGTCTACGTGGCCCTGGGCGACTCCTACTCCGCCGGAGTCGGTTCCGGCAGCTACGACAGCTCGAGCGGCAGCTGCTACCGCAGCAGCAAGGCGTTCCCCCGGCTGTGGGCCAACACCCATAGCCCGTCCGGGTTCTCTTTCACCGCGTGTTCGGGAGCGACCACGACCGACGTGCTCAACAACCAGCTCGGTCCGCTCAACTCCTCGACGACGCTGGTCAGCATCAGCATCGGCGGCAACGACGCCGGCTTCGCCGACGTGATGACCACCTGCGTCCTCAGCTCCGACAGCACCTGCCTCAGCCGGATCAACCAGGCAAGGGACTTCGCCAACAACCAGCTGCCCGCGCGCCTCGACTCGGTCTACAACGCCATCAGCTCCCGTGCCCCCTCGGCGCGTGTGGTCGTCCTCGGCTACCCGCGCTTCTACAAGCTGGGCACCACCTGCATCGGCCTCAGCGAGACCAAGCGCAGGGCCATCAACGACGCGGCCGACCTCCTGGACACCGTCACCGCCAAGCGCGCCGCCGACCACGGCTACACCTTCGCCGACGTCCGCGGCACCTTCACGGGGCACGAGCTCTGCTCGGGCTCGGCGTGGCTGCACAGCCTCACCCTCCCCGTCTACGAGTCCTACCACCCCACCGCCTCCGGCCAGTCCGGCGGCTACCTGCCGGTGTTCACCTCCGCCGCGTGACCCGCCGCACGGCGGCGCGCAGCACCCGGACGGCATGAGACGAGGGGTGCCGGGCCATCGCCCGGCACCCCTCGGCCGTGCCGCGGCGGTTCGGGGCGCCGGCCTCAGGGGGTCGGCGCCGTGCCGTCCGAACCGCTCGGCGACGGGCTCGGCGCCCGGCACGTGACCGTGAACGGGACGTGTCCGGACTCCGATTCCACCGGGCTCCGCACGGCGAACGCGACCCAGCCCTCGATCGTGCCGTCCGGCTCGTAGGACGGCACCGTGTACGTGACCGTACGGCTCTTCGCGCCCCCCGCGGGGAAGTCCAGGGTCTGCTCGTCGTGGTCGGAACCGCCGGCGCTCGACGTCCAGCGGTAGGTGACCGTCACCGGAGTGCGGTCGACCGTGACGACCGCCGAGAAGGACGGCGCCTGCTCCGCGGGCGGCGGACAGCTCCCGGTGTAGGTGTCGCGCACGGCCGACACCGTGACGTGGACGTTCACCCGGGTCGGTGTGGCGGACGGCGCCGAGGAGTGCGGCGAGCCCGAACCGCCGCCGGCCGTCGCCTCGTAGCCGCTGGCCTCCGCGTCGTCCTCGTCCTCCGGCGAGCCCGTGGCGGACGGGGACGACCCGCCGCCCGGGGTCTCGCCGGCGGTGGTCGAGGGGCCGGAACCTCCCGGGTCCTCGTCGAACAGGGCGTAGGCCACGCCCCCGACGCCCAGCGCGAGGGCGAGCACGCCCGCCGTCATCGCCACCACCGCGCGGCGGGGCCGGGCCCGCGGACCGTCCGCGGGCGGGGGACCGTACCCGGGGCCGACGGGCGTCGTCGGCCCGAGCGGTGTGGAGGAGACCGGGGTCGAGGAGACAGGGGCCGAGCGGACCGGTGTGCCGCCCGGCCCCGGCGCCGGCAGCGGGACGGCGGCCCGCGTGGTGGCGTACGCCGTTCCGGCCCCCGGCGGGGTGCGCCCGGCGGCGAGGGCGTCCAGCAGCCGCTGCGTCTCGTCGCCCGCGAGCCGGGCAGCCGGGTCCTTCTGCAGCAGCCCCGTGATCACCGGGGCGAGCGCTCCCGCCCTGCGGGGCGCGGGCAGTTCCTCGTCCACCACCGCGCGCATCGTGCTCAGCGCCGTCTCGCGGCGGAACGGCGAACCGCCCTCCACCGCCACGTACAGCAGCACCCCCAGCGACCACAGGTCCGAGGCCGGGCCGGGACGGCGGCCCAGCGCCCGCTCGGGCGCCAGGTATTCAGGCGAGCCGACCAGTTCGCCGGTGCGGGTGATCGCCGACGACCCCTCGATCATCGCGATGCCGAAGTCGGTGAGCACGACCCGCCCGTCGTTGCCGATGAGCACGTTGCCCGGCTTCACGTCGCGGTGCAGCACCCCGGCGGCATGGCCGGCGCGCAGCGCCTGCAGCACCTTGCCGCCGACGCCCGCGGCGCGCCGGGGGTCCATGGGGCCCTCCGCGTCGAGGACGTCGTCGAGCGTCACGCCCCGCACGAGCTCCATGACGATCCACGGGCTGCCCTCGGCCATGGCCACGTCGTACACCTTGATGACGTTGGGGTGCTCGACCCGCGCCGCCGCGATCCCCTCCTGCTGCAGCCGGGCGTACAGCCGCTCGACCTCCCGGTCCTCCAGGCCCGGCGGGGCCTTGACCTCCTTGACGGCCACCTCGCGGCCGAGCAGTTCGTCCCGGGCCAGCCACACCACACCCATGCCGCCCCGGCCCAGCTCGCTGATCAGCCGGTAGCGCCCCGCCACGAGCCGTGTCATCGGCGTGTCCCCCCTTCGCTCCGCCCGCAGCCCAGCATGACCGAACTTCCTCCCCAACGGACCCTTTCAGCGGAAAGCTCCCTCAACCGGCCATCGCCAGCGCCGCCCTGAGCACCAGGCCGCAGCCCAGCACCAGCACCACGGACGCCGTGACCAGCGGCGCGAGCCGCCGCGCCGCGGCGAACGACCGCCCTCGGGCCCGCAGTACGGACGCCTTCCCGGCCAGCCGCCCGAGCCGGACGACGGCGAAACCGGCGGCCGTGAGCGTGACCGCCAGGCCCGCGCCGTACGCCAGGACCAGCAGGAAGCCGAACCAGGCCTGGCCCAGCGCGGCGGCGCCCACCAGGACGACGACCGCGGAGGGGCTGGGGACGAGACCGCCCGCGAAGCCCAGCAGGACGGTGCCCCGCAGGGTGGGCCGCGGCTCGTGCGGGTGGACGTGGACGTGCGGATGCGGATGCGGATGGACGTGCACGGGGTGGACGGGGGCGGGGCGTTCGGCGGTGAGGACGGTGGCGGGCACGGCTTCCGCGGCGGGCGCGGGCCTGGGCGCGGACGCGGGCGCGGGCGCGGAGGTGGGCGGGGCGTGATGCGGGCGGTCGTGGTGGGGATGCCCGTGGCCGTGGTGAAGGTGCCCGTGCTCGTGGTCGTGACCGTGCCCGTGGTCGTGACCGTGGGTCCGTCCCCGCAGCCGCCACGCGCGGCGGAGCAGCACCGCCCCTGCGCCGGCGACGAGCACACCGCTCGCCACCCCCAGCCAGCCGATGACCGAGGGCGCCGCTGCCGAACCGGTCGTCACCAGCAGCCCGAGCGCGAACACCCCCATGGTGTGGGTGACCGTCACGGAGGCGCCCAGCGCGACCATGTCCCGGCGCGAACGCCGGCCCCCCGCCGCGGCCGCCGCGGCCATCAGCGTCTTGCCGTGCCCGGGCGCCAGCGCGTGCATCGCGCCGAGCGCCAGCGCCGTCAGGAGCGCCAGGGCGGCGAAACCCGGGGTGAGCGCGTGCCGCGACACCAGGTCGGTGAGGGCCCGCGTCCAGCGGTCCGCGCCGCGCGGCAGCACACCGGCGGTGGCGGGGACGTCGTCCTCCGCCGCGAGCGCGGGGCCGCCCGGGGTCACCCGGAAACCGGCCGCGCGGTCGTCGGCGGGCGAGGAGAGCAGGTCCTTCGGGTACGCGGTGAGCCGCCGCGACACCGACTCCGCCGGCACGCCGGCGCCGTGGAGCGTCATGCGGTCGCCGCGCGCGGTGACCTCCCGCCAGCCCGGCCCCGTGGCGACGTCCGCCGGACGGTAGTCCAGGGACGCCGGCTCCCCGGACGGCAGCCGCGCCGTCATCCGGCACTCGACGCGCAGCGTCGTCAGTCCCGCCTGCCCCGGCCGCACCACCGCCGTCGCCCGGCGCACCGCGACCGGCTCGCGCCGGCCGTCGACGGTCGCCCGCGCGCCCTTCGCGGCGGCGTCGCAGCGCAGCGCCGCCCAGTCCGCCAACTCGGCGCGGCCCAGCGCACGGTCGCCGTCCCGGTCGATCACGGGTACGGCCTGTGCCGCCGGGATCTCGGCGAGGTCCTCGACGTGGTCGATCCGCAGCACACCGGGGGCGGCGACCAGGCCGTCGTAGCGGTTGACGGTGAAGTTGCCGAGCGGATGCGCCTGCGCCTGCCCCGCGGGCAGCAGCGCGAGGGCCGCTCCGGCCGCCGCCGTGACCGCCGCGGCGGCCGTCCTGTGCCGGATCCTGCGCCGGATCCTGTGCCGGATCATGACGGGTCTCCTTCGATGCGGGCCAGCGCACGGCGGGCGGCGGGGGCTGCGGTGGGCGAGAAGCCGGGGTTGAGCCGGAGTGCCGCGGTGAGGGAGGTCCTGGCCGCCTCGCGCCTGCCGAGGGCCGCCTCGATGACACCGCGGTGGTAGAGGAAGGCCGCGTTGCGGTAACCCGGCGCCGAGGAGCGCTCGGCGTACGGCAGGGCCTCGCGGTCGCGGCCGTTGACGTGCAGGGCCCAGGCGAGCGCGTCGGCGGTGTGGACCGTACGCCTGCGCGACCATTCGGCCCGTGCCGCCCGCAGCGCCTCCGCGGCGTCCCCGTGGTCGGCGGCGACCAGCGCCGCGTCCAGGTCGGTGGCGACGCCGTTCGCCCTGGCGAGGGCGATCCAGGTGCCGACGACCGCGTACTGCCGTGCCGCACGCTCCTTCCGCCCCGCGGCCTCGTACAGCTCGCCCAGGGCGGCCAGTTGGGCCGGCAGCGGGTAGCGGTCGACGACCGTGCCCAGGTCGCGCAGCGCCTTCTCCCGGTCGCCGAGGGCCTCGTGGGTACGGCCGCGGCCCTCGACCGCCGGCAGGTATCCGGGGTCGGCGCGCAGCGCGGTGGTGAAGTGCCGCAGCGCGTCCGGGTAGTGGCCCTGGCTCCAGGCGAGCTGGCCGAGGGCGGTGGCGACGTAGGCGGTGTCGCCCGGGGTCGCGGCCGAGTCCAGGGCGCGGGTCAGGATGCGGCGGGCACCGGCGGTGTCGCCGCGCAGTTCGTGGACGTAGGCGAGACGGGTGAAGACCGGGATGCCGGGGCGCACCGCGTCGGCGTGCTCGGCGGCGCGCAGCGCCTCGTCGTAGCGGCCGAGTTCGACCAGGGCGTCGACCCGTACGGCGAGGGCCCGTTCGGCGTAGGGGTTCACCTTCAGCGCCCGGTCCGCCTCGGCGAGGGCGGTACGGAAGTCGTGCCGTGCGGCGGCGAGCGCGGCACGCCCGGCGAGCGCGGCGTCGTTGCCGTGCGGGGAGATCCGCAGCGAGCGGCCGAAGGCCGCCTGGGCCTGCGGGTAGCGGGTCGGGTCGCCGCTGGTCCTGGCCTGCTCGACGTATGCGGCGCCGAGCGCGGCCCACCCCGCGGCGTCCTTGGGCTGGGCCCGCAGGTGCGTCTGCAGGGCCGCGATGCCGCCCGCGAGGTCGCCCTCGGCGAGGCGGTCCAGCGGGGCGTCGGCGGCGGGCGCCGCGGCC
>NZ_JBEXYN010000033.1:0-94376 GCF_040630935.1 Streptomyces sp. NPDC005722 | reverse complement strand
CCGGTGGCCGTTTGTCTATGCGGGCACCAACCCAGACGCCGGAGCAAACCCCCGCATCAGGTCCAACCCGCTACACCACTTCCAAGGACGCAACCCAGCGCACACGTCGGCCGTGGCGAAGATCTCCCCCAGAGCTGTCTGTGGCTGGCCGGGCCAGGTCCCCAGCTGACTTCTTTGAACTCTGCAGTCCGTATCGCGTGACCTGCTTCGCGGGGAACGATCTTGATGTGTGCGGGAAACGATCTTCGCTGGTGGGATGCAAACCCCTGATCAGCGCATTTCGTCGGGCCCCGAATACAGCTAGCGGGGGCCGGTGGCGCGAGCTCTGGATCCGACCTCCTATTCGGTACGCAGGGCCGTGGCGGTTCGGGTTCTGGCAGTCCAGCCGGCGGGCAGGAGCGCGCCCAGGATGGCGATGAGCAGGCCGCCGAGTGCGAGTGGGAGTAGTTCGGCCAGGTGGTAGACGGCGATGACGGAATCGGGGAGGCGAAGTCCCACGCTGTCGCCCATCGCGGGGATGACCCAGCCGTGCAGGGCGACGCCCAGCGGCACGCCCAGAGTGCCCGCAACCAGTCCGGTCAGGGCGACCGAGGTGATGACCATCGCGATGGTTTGCCGGGGCGTCATGCCGAGCGCCTTGTGGACCCCTAGTTCCCGGACCCGCTCCCGGGTGTCGAGCAGCACACCGTTGAGCACTCCGAGCGCCGCGACGGCGACGAGCATCAGCGTGAGGGTCACGGACAGCGCGTTGAGGGTCGCCACCATGTCGCCGCCGTTGCCGAGCCCGCCGGCACGGGCGGTGACGCCCAGCGGTTTCAGATCCCTGTTCAGGGCATCGACGTACTCGGTGACGTTGGTGCCTGGCCTGACCGCGATGTGATGGGTCGTCTCCGTCAGGTCGGGATGTGCGGCCGTGAGGGTCGAGGCGTCGGTGAAGACCTGCATGCCGTCGTTGCGGGGGTCGAGGACCTCGCCGACGATCCGGACCGTGACCGGCAGGGCCAGGCCGGTCAGGGTGACGGTGTCGCCGATCCGGGTGCCGGTGGCGGTCAGGAAAGGTGTGGGGACCACGGCCTCGCCGGCCCTGTCGATCCAGCGGCCCGAGACCATCGTGTAGCCGCCCCAGGAGGCGTCGCCGGTGAAGGCGATGACGTTGACGGTGCCGGTCAGGCCGGACACGGTCGCCCGTACCGTTGCAGCGCTGTAGTGCTTGCCGGTTCCGGTGCTGGCGACGATGGCCGCGGTCACCGCGGCGGGATCGACCTCGGACTTCTTCTCAGAACCAGCGCTTTGGGCGCCGAAGTCCGGTATAGGCGCGGGCACGGTGACGTCGGCGGCGTCGTGGGCCCTGGCCTTCGTCACCTGGCCGAGCGACGCGCCCATCCCCACGGTGAAAGTCACGGCAATGGCGCCGAACAAGACCGCCGTACCCATGGCCAGTTGGCGGGCGGGCCGGGCGAAGGGCCTGGCCAGGCCCAGGGCGACCGGCTGCGGCAAAGGCAACCGTGCGGCCAGGCGGGTCGCCCACCGGCCGCGCCCCGCCGACGCGATACGCCCGACGGTGAGCGCGTCGACCGTCCGCAGCCGCCCCGCCCGCCACGCACTGGCCCACGCGGTCGATGCCACCAGCACGAGCACCCCGGCGATCACCGCAAGGTCGACCCAGGGGGCGACGGACAGGGCAGAGGTGCCGTAGATGTCTCCGGCCTCGGCCAGGACGGGCACGGCGAGCAGGTGACCGGTGAGGACCCCGAGCGCCGTTCCGACGGCGGCCGGGATCAGCGCCTGGCCCACGTACGCCCGGACGACCTGGGCCGGAGTGAAGCCGACGGCCTTGAGGATGCCGATGCGGCGCGTTCCCGTGCCGACGGCCGACGCGACGATGTTGCCGACGATGAGCACCGACATGACCAGGCTCAGGACACCGAACGCGATGAGGAACGGGACGTAGACAGCGGTGTCGCGCTCTGAGGCCTCCTTGACGGTGAGCCATGACTGTCGCCCGACGGCCGCTCCCGGTGGCAGGGACTCCGTGACCGCCCTGCCGCCCGCGGTGACCCGCGCGACGGTCCCCGCGTCGGTGAAGCGGTAGAGCATCTGGTAGCCGCCACTGCCGGGCGCCGTGAGGGCGGGCATCTGGGCCGGGACCACCCAGGCATCGGCGGTCCGCGTGACCGAGCGGGCCACACCGACAACCGTCAGCTCCGGGCTGCCGGACAGACCGAGGAAGCCAATTTTCATGCCCATGGTCGGGATGAGCGAAGAGTCGGCGGACAGAGCGACCTCGCTGCCGCGCGTGGGCCAACGCCCCTCAAGCAGCGTTACCTCGTCCACGTCTCCGCCGGGATCGCCCCGGCCGACCACGGTCATCGGCCACCCGGAGCCCGCCCTGTCCGCCCGCGGGGTGACCGTCGCCGTACGAAACGGCCCGGCCACGCCGCTCACCCCATCGGCGCCCGCGGACCCCGACAGCTGCCCGGCGCTCACCTTGCCCGCGTCGAACTGCACCGATAGATGCGCGCCCTGGTGCCTGGCGAAAGCGTCCTTGAAAGGCGCGCCGGAGACCGCGAGCAGCGAACCGCCCAGGACCGAGGCGGCCACCGCCATCATCGCGGCGAGCCCGATCACCAGCGTCTGCACCCGCCGACGCCCCACTCCCGAGCGCACGACCGCGCCGAGCGCGCTCATCGGACGGCCTCCGAGGCGACGGCCCGCGAACGGAGGTCTTCGGTGAGCCGGCCGTCGGCGATCCGGACCGTACGGTTCGTGCAGGACCGCGCCAGCGCCAGGTCGTGGGTGACCACCACGATGGTCTGGCCCTCGGCGTTCAGGTCGGTGAGCAGCCTGCTGACGTCCCGTCCGGCGGCCGCGTCAAGGGCCCCGGTCGGCTCGTCGGCCAGCAGCAAGGCCGGCCGGTTTATCAACGCCCGGGCCACCGCGACGCGCTGTCGCTCACCGCCTGACAGGCGTCCCGGGTGGGCGCGGGCGTGCCGGTCGATGCCGAGGCTCTCCAGGAGTTCGGCAGCCCGGCGGTCGGCCTCGGCGCGCGGGTGGCCCGCCAGGCGCGCCGGCAGGGCGACGTTGTCGGTGACGGTCAGGTCGTCGAGCAGGTTGAAGAACTGGAAGACCATGCCGATCTTCGATCGCCGATAGAGCGCCGATCCGGCCTCGCCCAGCCGGTCCACGCGCACCCCGTCCACGGTGACGGTTCCCGTGTCGGGCCGGTCCAGGCCGGCGATCAGGTTGAGCAGCGTGGATTTGCCGCTGCCGGAGGGGCCGAGGATCGCGACGGCCTCGCCGGGTCGCACGGTCAGTGACGCGTCGTGCAGGGCGGGCGGGCCGTCGTCGTATCGGCGGCTCACCTCGCGCAGTTCGATCACCGGCACGGTCATGGAAGGGCTCTTTCGGTGGGGGCATCGGATGCCCTGGACGGTAGGAGCGCACCCGGCATGTGCGCGTCGCCCGCTCGGACCCCTTGCCGTACCGTGTCGGGATGATCTGCTGGCACGTCATCCTTGCGATGTAGGCGCGCGATGTACGCGAGGTGCCGGAATCGACCACTGAGGCGGACTCCGAAGGATCGGGCTGCGGCGACAATGAACCGGTGATGAACCTGCGTACGGCGCTGGAGCGGCTGAGGGTCCTGGCCCGCGAGGCCGTCCGCGACGTCAGAGTCCCGACCGGTCCGCCACTGCGGCTCAGCCGTCGCGCCCGGGGGTTCGACGTGCTGGTGGCGCTGGTGCTCGGCGTCACCACCGTCTATTACGGCATCGACAACACGAACAACGTCGTGGTGCGCGAGATCGCACCCGGTGTGGAGTACGTCGTGCCGCGCCCGTCCGGCCCCGGTGGCATGGCGTTCATGGTGATCCTCGCGGTCGTCGCATCGGGTGCCCTGGCGCTGCGCCGCCGCTACCCGCTCGCCGTGCTGTGCGTCGTGACGGCGGCGACCCTGGCGACACCGCACAGTGTGCTGCGGCTGACCTTCTACGCGTTCGTCATCGCCGTGTACAGCGCCGCCGTGTACAGCCCGTACCGGGTGGCGACCCTAGGGGCGCTGCTGTCGGCGGTCGTCCTGGTCGGCACCGCGGGGAACTCGGTGACGCCGATCGTTCCCAACGAGTACATCGCCCTACTGATCCTGGTCCCGATGGCGGGAGCCGCCCTCGGGCTGCGCACCTGGAAACTCCGGACCGACGAGGGCCGGACGCGGCTGTCCGCCCTGGAGAACGAACAGGCCGAGGCGCTTCGCCGGGCGGTCGAGCACGAGCGAGCGCGGATCGCCCGCGAACTCCACGACGTCGTCACGCACAACGTCAGCGTGATGGTCATTCAGGCAGGCGCCGCCCGCAAGATCATGAAGGCCTCGCCCGAACAGGCCCATGAGGCCCTGCTCGCCGTCGAGGCAGGCGGCCGGGCGGCCATGACCGAACTGCGACACGTCATGGGCCTGCTCACGATGACCGGTGAGGGCGAGCCGACGGCCGGGGCCGACGACCCCGGCGCCGGCGTGGAACTGGCACCGCAGCCCGGCCTCGACCAACTGGACGCACTCGTCGGGCGGGTACGGGACGCCGGTCTGCCGGTCGACCTGACCGTGACCGGCCCGCCCCGCGAGATCCCGTCCGGCGTCGGGCTCGCGGTCTATCGCGTGGTCCAGGAGGCCCTGACCAACACGGTGAAGCACGCGTCGGGTGCCACCGCCTCCGTGACCGTCGAGTACGGACCGGAACGGCTGCGGGTGGAAGTCACCGACACCGGTGGACGCCCGGATCCGGGCGCCGCCACCGGGAACGGCCGGGGCCTGATCGGCCTGCGTGAGCGCCTCGCCGTCTACGAAGGAACCCTGAGCACCGGCCGGCGCCTGACCGGCGGCTACCGTGTGGAAGCGCTCATCCCCCTGGAGGCACCGTGACCGAGCACGCGCCGCGTGTGCTCCTGGCCGACGACCAGACCCTGGTCCGCACCGGATTCCGGATGATCCTCGGCGCCGACGGCATCGACGTCGTCGCCGAGGCAACCAACGGGGCCGAAGCGGTCGAAGCTTCCCGCCGGACACGTCCCGACGTGGTCCTGATGGACATCCGGATGCCCGAGATGGACGGCCTGGAGGCCACCCGCCGCATCCTCACCGGGACACCCGGCGAACCCCGCGTCATCATCCTGACCACCTTCGACCTCGACCGATACGTCTACGCGGCACTGTCCGCCGGGGCCAGCGGCTTCCTCCTCAAGGACGTCACCCCCGAACACCTGGCCTCGGCCGTCCGCACGGTACGTACCGGCGACGCCCTCCTCGCGCCCGCGATCACCCGCCGCCTCGTACAGCGGTTCGCACGGCACGGCAGCGACACCGCCGCCCTCCACCGCGACCTCGCTTCGCTCACCCCGCGCGAACTGGAGGTCCTGGGCCTGCTGGCCAGGGGACTGAGCAACGCCGAACTCGCCACCCGCCTGCGCCTGGCCGAGGCGACCGTCAAGACCCACGTCGCCCGCATCCTCGCCAAACTCGGACTCCGCGACCGCGTCCAGGCCGTCATCGTCGCCTACGAGACAGGGCTGGTCAGCGTCGGCGCGCACGAGGTCGCCCGGCAGTTCACAGATCAGGCATAGACCGAAGCCGACTCTCGGCAGACAACGCAGGTGTGCCACCGAATAGCCACGCCTGCCTTGAACGGGTCTGTCCATCGAACGGCTCTGTCTCACATTCGGTGGTGACGGGGTGTGCTGCTACCCGAGGAGGATGCGGTGGCGAAGCAGGGGGAAGCCTGCTCGTCCGTGCATCTGTCGCGCGATCCGCTTGGTTTTGGTGTTGATGCCCTCAGTGGGGCCGTTGCTGTACGGAAGCGTGAGCGCGGCGATCACTGCTTCCCGGTCTCGATCCAGGCCCCGGGCGAAGGAGTGCAGATGGGAAAGGTCGGTCATGCGGACCTGGTCGAGCCAGCGCGTGAGCCCGTCGGCGTTTTCTTCGCGAGGCGTCAGCAGCTGGGCAAAGTCCGCAATGCGGGAGGCCAGTTGGGTCATCTCGGGACAGGCGGCGGTGACGTGCCAGGAGGTCCTGACTTTCGGACTTGAGGTTGTCGGGCCTGGTGAGGAGCATCCGGGCGAGCCGGCGTGGGGAGATGTGGCTGCGGTCGGCGTCCGCGCGGCCTTGGTTGATGTACTTGTAAAGCAGGTTGAGGCAGCCTTCGTAGCCGATGGCCTTGATCTCTTCGAAGAGCTGATTAACGGGGACGGCGGGGTCCTCGGCCCGGCGTTTTCGAAGGTGCTCGCGGTAGGGGTCGACGAGGCCGGCGCGGTACTTGGGGACGCGGAGCATCCGCTCGGGCCGGTCGGCTCGTGCGTAGCGTTTGATGGTGTTCAGGGCCAGTTGCAGACGGCGGGCGCATTCGAGCAGGCCCACGCCCTGGTCGAGCAGGTCATGGATCTGATGCCAGCGTTCCAGGGTGGTTCGGGCGCGTGGCCCGTCGTAGATGGGTGCGTCCAGTACTGTGGCCCAGCAGGTGCTGTGGGCCTTCACCTCACTGGTGGCGGCTTCGCACAGGTTGTTCCACAGATGCCATCTGTCGGCGACCTGCACCGCGTCGGGCAGGGCGCGGCGGATGGCCTCGGCATAGGTCGTGGAGCCGTCGCGGCAAACGATCTCGACGCCCGGATGTTCGCGCAGCCACACCTCCAGCGTGTCGGCCGTGCGGTGAGGCAGCACGTCGATCCGCTCATGGGTCTCGGCGTCGATCACCACGGTGGCATAGCGGTGCCGCCGGCGCAGGGCGAAGTCGTCGACGCCGATCACGCGGGGCGTCCGCCCGGTGGGCAACGGGATGCGCAGCAGGGTGCGCAGGGCCGTGTGACGGGACAGGCCTACCGCGAGTATCGCCAGCAAACGTGATCCCGCCCGGCCCGCTAACTCTTTGACCACGGCCTTGACCTGCCTGTTTAGTCGGGCCGTGCGTCGCTGGTATCGCTCCAGCACCCCGGGCACCTGTTCGCGGAAGGTGTGACGGCAGCCTCGCGTGGGGCACACCAGACGCCGCAGCCGCACACGGACCACCACCCGCCGACCGTCCACCGGAACGTCGGCCACCGTCCGCCAGTGATATCCGTGCACCCGTCCCGACGAAGCTCCGCACACCGGGCAGACCGCGGTGTCCAGCGGCGTCCGGGCCCGAACCAGGATCCGCTCACCCTCATCGGCCACATCCTCCACGACCAGCGGAGACAGGCCCGAAAACACCATCTGCACAAGCTCGTTGACATCCATCACATGAAAATCAACGACCCTCACAACTCTCCGTCACCACCGAATGTGAGACAGAGCCGTTCTTTGTACAGTCCCTTCGGGGACACCATAGGCAGATCAGGGGGTCACGGTGACGAAGGTGTCCGCGATGCGGTTGGCGTTGGTCGGGTGGGAGGCGATGGCGATGATGCGCCAGGTACCGGAGGTGTGACGCCGGACCTCGAAGTGGACTCCGAGGCGCTCGATCTCGGTGTTGTCGGCGCTGCGGCGCGACCAGATCACGTCGATCCCGGCGGAGTGCGAGCTGTAGGCGGTTACTCGGCTGTCGGGAACTTCGGTGTGGGTGTATCCGGCAGCCCGCAACGGCTCCTGCTGCGTAGCAAGGTAGGCCAGTACCGAGTCCGGGTCGGGGCACCAGTCGTACAGGGCGCGGGCCGGGTCGGGGTCGTCCCTTGAGACGCTGAGCGGAGGGACCCAGAAGTTCAGAACGACCCGGGGATCGGTGGACGGGTCCGCAGCCACGGCGGTCCAGGCCGGGAGGTACTGGTTGAAGAACCAGTCACGGGCCTCCTCGGCCGCACGCGCCACGTTGTTCTTGTACTGCTCGAGGTTCACTTCGTTCCTTCGCCTTTCTTGCACCCCGGGCACGAGCGTTGCCCGGGTCTGGGATTGCCCCTGAGGCCATTCTGACGAGACGTCAGGCAATAGAAACCCGACCCGCCGACCCACACCGGGAGCGGCCGCCTCACCGGCCGCACGCCGCCGAAAGCGTTCTCGTGCAGCGTGACTCCGAGCTCACGGCGAACGCTTCGCCTGAGCCGATCGTCAAGGGCAAGACGCTCACGATCACCGGGACTCTGACCCAGGCGAACTGGCAGTCGGACACCAAGGCCGACGCGGGCTACGGCAGCCAGCCGGTGAAACTCCGGTTCCGCAAGAGGGGCACCACCACCTACACGACCATCAAGACGATCATGTCGTTGGGTGGAGCCCTGAGGACCACCGTCACCGCCTCTGCCGACGGCTACTGGCGCTTCAGCTTCGCCGGAACGACCACCACCCCGGCCGTCTCCGCAGCCGGCGACTACGTCGACGTGCGATAGCGAGCAGCACGACAGCGACACGACCCCCGACCACGCGCGGACGCTGTTGGTGAACCCGCCCCGCTGTATCTCGTCCGGCGGGGCGGGGTGCCACCGCCTGACCGGTCTCCCGCATCGACGGCGGGTGTCCGAGTACGGCCACGGAGTCGGCGATCACCTCGATGACGTGCGGGCGGCCGGGGGTCAGTCGTCCTTGGCGAGTTCCTGCCGCCAGAGGCGGTCGCAGAGCAACTCCGTGCCCCTGGTGAGGTGCCGGCGGTAGGTGGTGAAGGGAACGGCCAGTGACTGGGCGGCCAGTTCCTGGGTCGGAGCGGTGCCCAGGAACGTCGCGTCGAGCACCCGGTGCAGCTTCGCGAGCCGCTGGTCCACGGCCATGGCCCGGATCGTGCGCGTCAGCAGTTCCCGTAGTTCGCGCGTACGGTCGGTGAGGTTACCCGTGGCCACCAGGTGGCTGCGTACGAGCGGGTTGTCGGCCAGGGCGTCGCTGTGCAAGGTCCGGAGTGCGGCGCGCACCGCGTCGTCGAACTCGGGCCGGGACAGTACCGAGTACTCCTCCTCATCGGCGTCCGGGAGCACCGCCTGGCCGGACATCGCCTGGGTCGTGAGCAGATCCAGCCAGGGCTCCAGCGGTGTTCTGCGCCAGTCGCGGGCGAACAGGGCGAACTCCGTGGCTCCGATCAGCTTGGTGTCGGGCACCAGCGTGTGCTGGATGCCGGCGAAGTTCTCCTGCCACAGCCGGGAGTGGGCCGCGACGCAGAACGACCAGGCGAGCCCGTTTCCCATGAGCCATGCCTGCGCGTTCCTGAACAGCATCTGGTCCATCACCGGCGAGGATCGCTCGTACTGCTCAGGGTCGACGAAGAAGCGCGAGATGCCCAGGTGCTCTCCCGGCCGCAGCCCGCCCTGGTCCGCAACGTGGTTCCACGCGGCGTCGATCACCGGATCGGTCCGGCGGTCGTGCTCGTCCGGTTCGCTCAGCCGCAGCCATGCGGAGAAGCCGACCGGCAGTCCGGTGGAGGTGCGGCGGCACACCTGGAACGCCTCGGGGGCGCGGCCCAGCCAGTGGTTCACGATCGCGGCGAGTTCGGGGCCCTCGGCCCGCCGGGCGAGGTCCAGGACCTCTTGCCGGTCGGCCTCCTGGTAGCGGTCGCCGAAGACGTCCTCGGCACCGCCCCAGTGGAGGAATGCGGCCATGACGGGAGAGCGCCGGAAGGTGAAGAGGAGTTCACGGACCGTTCGCAGCGCATCCGCGTCGGCAGCCGCCCGTACGCGGTCCAGGAGGTGCCTTCGGACGGAGCGGTGGATCGACGCGTATCCTTCCGGATCGCGCCACCGCAGATCGGCCTCCAGAGCGTTGCGCACCACGTCGTGCGGGTAGACCCCGTGGGCGCCGGACTCGGTGAACGCCAGGCCCCGCAGCCACGTGAACAGGGCGCCCGCCTGATCGGCGGGTACCACGGCGCGTACGAGTTCCTCGGTGGTGGCCTCGGCGTGCGCGCACACCGCCAGGGCCCGGCGGTGGTGGTCTGAGGGCACCTCGCCCACCAGGTGGCCCAGCAGGGAGGCGACCACTTCCTGACCGGGCTCCCAGGAGGGGCTGGGGTACCGGGAGTGCAGCGTGCCTGGTTCGTCCCTGGCGACCTCGGCGGCCAGGGTCAGGGCGAGGGGATGGCCGCCGGTGAAGCCGAGGACTCTGGCGCGCAGGTGCTCGGCCACCCCCCTCTTCTCCATCAGGACAGCCGCGTCGTCCGGGTCGAGGTTGCGCAGCCTGATCACGCGCAGTGTCTCCGACCAGGCGGGGTCGGCTCGCCAGCCGGGAGTGGGTGGGATTCTGCTGGCCAGCACCACGATCGCGTCGTAGGGCAGTCGCGGCAGGAACTGCCGGCTGAGCCACGTCTCGAGGCCCTGACACCGTTCGAAGGTGTCGATCACCAGGACCATGCCCTCCGCCGGGTCGCCGACGGCGTTCTCGAACGCGCGGGGTGAGGCCTCGACCAGCCGCCCGTCCACCTCCACCACGGGCCGGCCCGCGTCACGGGCGTCGGCTGCGAAGCGGTTCAGCAGTGTGGACTTTCCGATGCCGCCCGGTCCGTGGACGTAGAACACCGAGAAGGCCCCGGTCTCACCGGCCAGCGCTGCGGCGAAGAGGTGACGTTCGTCGGCCCGGCCGACGAACGACCTGCGCCGGGCGGTATCGAGCCGGTCGCGCACGGTCCGCACACGTTCCCTTTCCTACCAGGACGTCCGACGAGGACGCCTCTCCCCTCCCAGAGCGGCGCACCTGCAGTGGCTCACCGGCTCGCGCCCCGGGTGCACGAGCACCGATGAGCAGTTATTGGACACGGGACGGCCTGGAGAGTGGACAGTCGATCTTCGTAACGTCATCCCATCGTACGACCCCGGCGCAGTCGCCGAAGGGCCGCGATCAAGGGTGCCAAAGCGGCATTCCCACGAGTGCAGGGCCGCGCCTCGGGCGGGTCCGGAAAGTCAGCCCCATGTCTTCTCACGTCCGCCGGCCGGCCGATTCCACCCACCGGGGATCCCTGTGAACAAGATCCTCGTGCAGACGACGCAGGGCACCGTCCAAGGCGTGACGGACGAGGGTGTCAGCGTGTTCAAGGGCATGCCGTACGCCGCGCCTCTCGACGGCCCCAGGCGCTTCCAGGCACCGCAGCCACCGCAGCCGTGGGACGGTGTCCTCGACGCTTCCGCTTTCAGCGCCTCGCCTCCTCAGGCCCAGATGCCTCCCCTGCCGGCGCTGTGGCACCCGGGCGACAACACCGACTGCCTCACCGTCAATGTCTGGACGCCCGATCCCGGGGCAGCCGGACTCCCCGTGATGGTCTGGCTCTACGGGGGAGCGTTCATCTTCGGCTCCGCGAGCCAGCCCGAGTTCGACGGCGCGAACCTGGCGCGCTCGGGCGTCGTGCTGGTGACCTTGAACTACCGCACCGGCTTCGAGGGCCTGGGCTGGCTGCCGGACGCGCCGCAGAACCGGGCGCTGCTCGACCAACTCGCGGCCCTGCGCTGGGTGCAGGAGAACATAGCGGGTTTCGGTGGAGCCCCGGACAACGTGACGATCTTCGGGCAGTCGGCGGGAGGCAGCGCCGTGGCAGCGCTGACGGCCGCCGAGGCCGGCCGCGGGCTGTTCCGCCGGGCCATCGGGCAGAGTGTCGCAGCGGCTTTTCTGCCTGAGGAACGGGCGCGCGACACGGCACAGCGGATCGCGGCGGCGCTCGGTGTCCCGCTCACTTCCGAGGCCTTCGCGGACGTGGCGCCCGAGGCGATCCACGCCGTGCAGTCCCGGGAGGGCGAGGTCACTCCCTACGGACCGGTGCTGGACGGGGATCTGGTCCGCGACCAGCCCTGGCGCGGCCTGCGCGCGGAGGTCGACCTCATGACCGGGTACACCCGCGACGAGTACCGGTTCTTCGCCATGGCGATGCACGAGGACCTGTCCGCCGTCGACGTCTCCGCTGTCGCGGCGGCGCACGGCGTTCCGCTCGACGCCTACCGGGCCGCCTACCCCGGCGCCTCCGACGCCGATCTGTACCTGCTCATCCAGTCCGACGCGTTCTTCCGCATGCCGTCGACGTGGTGCGCGCAGGAGCACGCCGGCCGCAGCTGGCTCTACGAGGTGGCCTGGCCGACGCCCGTGTTCGGCGGGGCACTCGGCGCCTGCCACCTGCTCGACGTCCCGATGACGTTCGGCAACTTCCACGGCCCGATGGCGGCCATGCTCTTCGGCGACGCACTTCCGCCGGAGGTGGTCGGCCTGGCCGAGGAGGTCCGCAGGTCCTTGACGGCCTTCGCCGCCACCGGCGACCCCGGCTGGCCGCAGTACCGGAAGAGTGAGGCGCTCACGCGGATCTGGGACGTGCCCGTCTCGGTCGTGGCCGACCCCGTCTCCGCCTCCCGGGACATCTGGGCGGACAAGGTGTAAGTCCGTCCCAGGAGCGTGCCGGGCGAGGACGAGCGGTGGGTCCTCGCCCGGCACGTGGTCGTGTGCCGCCGGGGGTCGTCAGCGGCTCTCCCGCCGGTTCAGCAGGCGAAGGCCATCCATGGCGGAGCCGATGAGAGCGCACCCCACCAGCCCGAGGAGAACGCCGAAGGCGGTCCGCCCGCTGGAGGAACGGTCCACCAGTGCCATCACCATCTGCACCACCAACAGGGCCCCGGCCACAAGGCTCAGGACGCCCGTCCACCGATTCCTTGGAACGAACCGCCACCAGGGTTCCTCCGCTGAACGCCCCCACGGACGCTTGCCCTGAGTCACACCAACCTCCACAGCGCACGGGTACAGACTCAGGCAGTAGCGTTGCCCGCCATCGCCGTCTCATGCAGCGTCCCAGCGGGGACGGCAACAGCAGCACCCCGGAACACGGCTGCCAGCGGCGGTCCCCGTGACGGTCGGGGATCATTCGGCGAGGGCCTTTCGGCGCTTCCGGAGCAGAGCTGACGCGGCACGGTACCGGGCGGTACCGCTGGATCGCGCGACGTCACGAGCCGCGGCGCGGCCAACGTCAGGCGATGCCCCGCGCAGGGCCCTCCCGAAAGGCAGTTGGCAGGGACTAGCTGGTACGTGCGGAGGTGGGCGGATCCACTCGTGCGACCTCGACGGCAGGAGTGCGGTGCGGGCGAAGCCCCAGCACGAGGCCGATGATGAGCACGGTGATCCCCAGCCATACCGACGGGTTCGGTGTGCCGTTGCCCGAGATGGCGCCGACAACTGCCGCGGCGAGCGGCGCGATGCCGGTGAGCAGTCCAGCCTGCCCGGCGCCGACGGCGCGGACCGTCGAGTACCACAGGACGAAGGCGACCGCCGTCACCATCAACGCCAGGTAGCCGATGGCGGCCCACTGGGCACCGGACAACTCCCGCACCGCCGAGGGCCCTTCGCAGACCGTGGCGAGAACGGCCAGGAGCACGGCGGCCATCCACATCGCGTGCACGGACACACCCCACGGGGAGTGCCGCCGCAAGACCGGTACCGCGAGAAGGGTGAAGGCGGCCTCGCAGGCCAGGGCCAGCGCCGCCCAAGCCACCCCCACGGCGTCTGTGCGACCCGTCCCCTCCACCAGTACCGCTCCCGCCACGACCACCGGTGCCGCCAACAAGATCTGACGGCTGGGCCGGCGCCCCTCCAGCGCCGGGCCCATCGCCGCGAGGACCACCGGTGCGCAGGCGACCGCGACGGCCACCACCGCGGGCTCGGCATGGGCGACGCCCCGGACCACGGCCACGTTGAACAGCAGCAGACCGGTGACAGCGATCCCGGCGAGCCACAGCCACTCCCGTCCTCGCGGCCACACCAGCCGTGCGCCGGCGAGCCGGGCGACGACCAGCAGGATCACCGTGGCCATCGCGTAGCGAACCGCCTGCGGGGTGAACAGTGGAGCGTCCACGAGGGTGTGCGAAACGGTGACGCTGCTGCCGACGAGCGCCATCCCGAGCATGCCGGGCACGAGGGGGGTGAGGGAAGCGAAAGGTGTGCGCATACCGTCCACGCTGCCCCCACAATGGACGTCATGGACAGGTCCACAAAGGCATCGGTGCAGGGGTCCAATCAGGCGGAGGATCCAGCAGACCAGGTGCCGGACCGTGCTGCCTCACCGGGCTCGGACTTCCTTCAACTGGAGATCGGCCACGTACCCGCAGGCGGGCGCACCGCCTGGCTCACGGACCGGCTGCGGTCCGCCATCGCCGACGGCCGGCTGCACGTCGGAGCGAGGCTGCCCGCCAGCCGAGTTCTGGCGGAGGAGCTGCACGTCACCAGGGGCGTGGTCACCGAGGCCTACCGGCGGCTCGCCGAGTCGGGACAGATCGCCGGTCGTGGCCGGCTCGGGACGGTCGTCGTGGCGGCTCCCGCCGCTCCGCCCGCACGCGCACACAACGTGCCGGGGACCGGAGCCGGATCCGGGGCCGCGATCTTCACCTCCGGCCACAGCGACGGTGTCGTCGACGCACTGCGGGCCATGCCCTGCCACATCGACCTGTCACCCGGTGTCCCCGACCTCGCCGCCTTCCCCCGCACCGGGTGGCTGCGCGCCGAGCGTGCCGTCCTCGCGGACGCCACCCCGGCCGACTTCGGCTACGGCGATCCCCGCGGCGCGGCCGCCCTGCGCCGAGCGGTCGTGGGCTGGCTGGCGCGCAACCGAGGCATCCGCGCCGACCCCGAGGAGGTCGTGGTGGTCGCGGGTGTGGCGCAGGCCCTGAGCCTGCTCGCACGGCTGCTGCTGGCGGACGGCGTCCGCAGTATCGCCGTCGAGGACCCCGGATCCCTCGGAGCGCGCCAGCAGTTGGAGTACGGAGGCCACTCGATCGTGCCCATCCGGGTGGACGCCGGCGGCCTCGACGTCGGTGCGCTGCGTGCCAGTGGCGCCCGGGCGGTGCTGCTGACCCCGGCCCACCAGTTCCCGACCGGTGTCGTGCTCGACGGGGAACGCCGCAGAGAGCTGCTGGGCTGGGCCGCCGAGGGCGGGGTGGTGATCGAGGACGACTACGACGCCGAGCACCGCTACGACCGGCCACCGGTGCCGGCGCTGCGCTCGTTGATGCCCGAGGGGGTCTGCTACGCGGGCAGCGTCTCCAAACTGCTGGCGCCCGCACTCCGCATCGGATGGCTCCTCGTACCACCGGACCGGCTGGACGCCGTTGTGGCCGCCAAACGGTACGCCGACCTGGGCAACGGCGTCCTCACCCAGTTGGTCCTCGCCAGGCTGATGGACTCCGGCGAGCTGGAACGCCATCTGCGCCACGTCCGGGGCCGCCACCGCCGGCGCCGCGACATGATGCTGAGGGCCATCGAGGAGCACCTCCCTGGTGCCCACGTGCACGGGACAGCCGCCGGCCTGCACCTCATGGTCACGTTCGGCGACCCGCCCGACGGCGCGCACGACCCCGGCCTGTCCGACGGCGCCCTCGCAGCTGCAGCCCTCGACCGGGGCGTGAAGGTACATCCGCTCTCCTGGCATCGCATCGGCCCCGGGCCGCCCGGCCTGGTACTCGGCTACGCGGCGGGCTCCGCCCGCGACATCGAGGAGGGCATCGCCGCCATCGGTGCCGCCCTGCGCGGGCTTCGTCCCTGACGCCCGTACGTCACCACTGCGCTCCGCTGTTCCCGACGGCGCCCGAGGCCTGAGGCCGGCGGCTTTGGTCGCGCTCCGGCTGCTTGCAGGTGATCGAGCGGGGGTGACTCCTGACCTTGTGCTCGTGGGGTGCCGTGTGCTGCCGGGCCGTGAGAGTGTTGGCCTTAGCTACAGCCTGTGACAGAAGAAGCAGGAGAGGCCGCCGGTCGTGGAGGGGGAAGCGCAGGACACCGAGCAGCTGGGGCGTACCCAGAGGATCCTGATCGGTGTCGTCGTGATCGGCGCGCTGATCATCGCCGCGATCGGCTTCGCCGGATCGTACGCCGCGGTACGCGAACTGGCGCTCCGCAAGGGCTTCGGCGCCTTCGCCAACGTCTTCCCGATCGGAATCGGACGCCGGCATCGTCGTCCTGCTCTCGCTCGACCTGCTGCTGACCTGGCTGCGCATCCCGTTCCCGCTGCTGCGCCAGACCGCATGGCTGCTGACTGCTGCCACGATCGCCTTCAACGGCGCGGCGGCCTGGCCGGACCCGCTGGGCGTCGGGATGCACGGCATCATCCCGATCCTCTTCGTCGTCTCGGTCGAAGCCGCTCGGCACGCGATCGGCCGGGTCGCCGACATCACCGCCGACAAGCACATGGAATCCGTCCGGCTCGCCCGCTGGCTCCTTGCCCCGGCCGCGACCTTCCGCCTATGGCGCCGCATGAAGCTGTGGGAGCTCCGCTCCTACGACGACGTCATCCGCCTCGAGCGGGAACACCTCATCTAGCAGGCCCGTCTGCGTGCCCGCTTCGGCCGGGCCTGGAGCCGCAAGGCCCCGGTCGAAGCTCTCATGCCGCTTCGCTTGATCCGCTATGGCATCTCGTTGAGCGAGACCGGCCCCGCTGGCCTGGCGGCGGCCGGGATACTTCCCGCCGCACCAGAGCGTCCTGCCCTTGAGTTGGCCACGCCCGAGGAGACCGGGGGAGCGGTCTAAGGCAGCTGCGGCCCGAAGTCGTCCTCCGCACCCCGCACAAGGGCGACGGGGTTGGCGAGGTCCGGCACCAGGACTGCCGGAACGCGCGATGGCCTTCTCCGCAGGAGGCGGGCGTTCGAGCACTTGGATGTCGTAGCCACCGAAACCCAGGCCTCCCTGGCCGCGTTCGTCATTCCCACCCGCTGCCTCACGCTCTTTGGCGCGGATCCCTGCGCCGGTGTCACGCGCACGGGTACCGGCATCATGCGTCGGCGAGTGCCGGGGTGCTGCCGCGGACGACGAGACGGGGCGTCATGGTGGTCTGCCGCCGTAGAGGCGTGTGCTCTCGTCCTAGGCACCGCGGCAGCTGGTGATCGCTCCGTGCTCTCTTAACGCCTCTTTGCCGTCCTCAGTGGCGCAAGCAACTCCTGCTGTTCACTAGGGGACTATATAGTCCCACTCAATGCAAGGCCGACTGAAAGACGGCTTCATACTGGACTATATGGTCCAGGTTGTCCTGGTTCGGAGCCAGCGCGACAACAGTTGGAGAGGAAGGCCATGAGTAGAGAACAGCACGTTCCATCAACTGAGCAGCTGATCGACAACATCGAGCAAGGCCGCTTTGGGGTCTGCCGTGACAACCAGCTTGCCGGCTGGCTGTACTACACCCACCTGAAGCCCAACCGGTACGCGCTCCGGCACACTGAAGTCGAGTCGAGTCATCAGCATCAGGGTGTGGGGGCCGCTCTGGTGCGGCGGGTGTTCGACGAGGTTCGCGCCCGTGGAGGCACGATCACCGCGAGCTGCCCAGTTGCGGGCGACTACCTCTCGCGGACGACCGCCCATGCCGATCTGGTCGACGCTCGCCACCCGGGCTACTCCGATCGCGCTTCGGCCGAGTTGGCGCTGACAGCGGTCGGTGGCTGAGACGATCGGGCCTCCACCAGGGACTTCCTCAGCGCCCCATTTCGGCCTGACCATGTGCTGGCTCGAGCTCGGTCGAGGCATACCGGGGCTTAGGCGCTGGCCAGGTGATTGGGTGCGCCGCTGGCCGCCGATGAGCTCACGTCTCCCCGATCGCTCGTAGTACCAAGGCGCTGGTAAGACGCCGACTCCGCCCGACGCTAACTTCTCGCCGACTACACAGCCGGCATGGATGGGGCTGCACCGACGCCCCTGCGGTGTCGCAACCGCTACGGACTTGGAGTGCCATCGAGCAAGGGACCGACAGAACTCTCCTCGAAGTAGCGCCCAAGAACAGCTGTGATCGGCGGGTCGGGGAGGACCGGTAAGGCTGAAGACTGGTGTGGGGTTGCTCGACGCGCGTCTGACCCTGCGGTGTGATGGCCCGTCAGCGTGTAATCGATACGGTTTCCCACATGGCGCTACTTACTGAGCTTCATGGCACTTGTGCGGGTTCGGATAGTGCTCATCGGCCCATAAGGTGTGCAGTAGAGCCCAAATGAATTCTCAGACAATTTATCGCGATGTCACCTGAGGCAGATGGCGCACGGGGCGTCAGTTTCCTTCTAGGCGTATAAATTGCCGCACCGGCATGCCGTCCGTGTGGGTTCGATTGGCGAACAACGGTCGCCCACGAGCGGTAGCAAACGCACGACTCGGGCAACCTGTCGGTCCACAACACGCGCTCATCGCTGACTATATCGGACATCTCATTCTGGTTGATTTATCAACCGCTTCGCCCTACGATCCCACCCGACGTCGTCGTCGACACCAAGTTGTGAGCTCATTCGGGTCGATGAGTGCGACCTCGACGCATGCATACCTAGATATCACGTCAGGCATGGGTGGACACCCAGGTGTGCTCTATTTGGCACGCTCCGATCTGATCGGAGCCATCATCAAGGAAGTCAGTTGCGACAGGAGTTCCTCCGAAGAGGCTGGCACGCAGCCGGTACCGCGCTGGTGGCCGGCATAGTGAGCCTGATTTCGGCGCTGGCCGCCGTCCAGATCGCCGTTCGCATCGTGATAAGACACAGCGGTTCCTATTTTGACGTTCTCGTAGCGAAGCACCTCGCCCCGGACCTCTCCGGCACCGTGGGCGGATTCGTCGCCGGTTCCGGCGTACCCGTCGACTGGCATATGGCCTTGTTCTCGGGCCACATCTCCGCCCCCTGGGTCTTCGAGCAGCGCTCCGAGTTGCTCCTCATCGGGGTCGGTCCGCTGCTCGGTGCCGTCGTGCTCGGGTGGTTCGTCGCCGCCGCGGCTCGAGTTCTCGGGCTGCCGAAGTGGCCGTTGCTGGCGGCGTCGGCGAGTTCCTACGCCATCCTCGCAGGCGTCGTACAGGTGGCGACCCGTAACGAGGGCGGTTCGGCGGTGATGGAACTGTCGATGTCGACCGTCTGGGCCGTCGTCGCGGCGGCCGGCTGGGCAGTGGTCGTCGGTGGTGCCGTCGCGCGCTTCTACCCCTCGACGAGGCAGCGTTCGGATCATGACGTGCAGGCAGCGCGACAGCGGGCCGTGCGGGGGACGGCGGTCGCAGCCGCCGTAGCGGTGGTCGCCTCGGTGCTGACGGCCAGTACCGCGTCGGCGGCTCCCACGCAGCCGCAGCCGTTGCCGAAGTGGAGGGCCTCAGGTGTCAGTGATGCCTTGAAGGGGCTCCAACGTGAGACCGGTCACAAGCTCAACGTGGCCAGCAATCCGCAGACGGGCACTCCCTCTGCGCTGGGTGGTCTGCACAGTCGTCTGGCCGGGGGTGACGTTCCGGCGTGGCTCCGCGCTCACGCGAAGCTCTTCGGTGTCGCCGACACCGACGGCATGCTCTCCAAGGGCACTGGCCGCGTCCAACTGCCCGACCCGACCGGCGCCCACCACGTCTGGTACGACCAGTCGATCCACGGCGTACCCGTGTACAACGCCCGGCTCGGCGTGCACCTGGACCGCAGCAACACGACGGTGACCGCCGTCACCAACGGGTTGCGCCCCGACCTGGTCCCTCCGGCCTCGACGGAGCCGACGGTACGTCAGAAGGACGCTGTCGCGGTCGCCAGCAAGACGATGCGGCACGCGAAGACGACCGCTTCCCCCTCGCTGGTGGTCTACCCAGGCTCTCCGATGCAGGGATTCAAGAGTCCCTCGGCCCTGGCCTGGCAGATCGATCTGATGGACGAAGGAGGATTCAGCGAGCGGATCTTCGTCGATGCTCTGCGCAAGGGAGTCATCGTCGGTGTCCAGCCCCTTACCGAGACGGCGGAGGCCGCGGCCGCGGTTCCCGACCCTCCGAGGGCGCTGCCGCAGAACGCCACGGAGAATGACCTCAAGTGGGAGCCGGCCGTCGACTACGACACCAACAGCTGCTACAACGTGCCGGCGATCGGGCCGGACGGCACCATCTCCCAGGGTCTCGACCACAACAACACGACGAGCTCGGCGTATTGCCATGACCAGTCCGATCTCGACAACACCAACGCCTACTCGCGGCAACGGTGCAACTACGGATGGTGCGTCTACCTCTACGACTACTACTTCGAGAAGGACGTGGCGGTCGAGACCGTCGCCGACGCCGGCGGGCACGTCCACGACTGGGAACACGTAGCGGTCTGGGTGAAGGACGACAAAGCCGAGTACGTGGCGACGTCCGCACACGGCGGGTACCACGTCTACCCGGCTAGCGGGGTCCGCTGGGACGGAACCCACCCCAAGGTCGTCTACCACAAGGACGGTGGCTTGACCCACGCCTTCCGTATCGCCACCGCGGGCGACGAGCCGCCAGAGAACTACTATCACGACTGGCGACGTCCAACGCTTGTCTCCTACAACGGCTTCCCCCGCGGAATCAGGGAGAAGCTCTTCGCCTATGACTTCGGCGAGGCGACGATGGGCATCAAGGACTCCGCGTTCGCGGGCAACCTCGAAGCTGCCATCCCGACGCATCAGGAATGCCGCGACTTGCCCCATGATGCAGGCCAGCAGTGCGAAGACGTCGCGAACTTCCCTTTCCTTTCCATTGCCGACCAAGGCTCTCCGGGCTATCCGCCGGTCCACCCGCAGGGCGTGTACCGTGAGGTCTTCGACATGAAGCACCAGACGAACTATTCCGCGGCCGTACAGGTGAGGGAGGAGGGTGGCCCGGCCACCAACGACGTCGACGCGAACGACGCATACGCGCAGAGCGGCGTGGTCTACAACTTCTACAAGGACAAGTTCGGGCGCAACAGCATAGATGATCTTGGCATGTCGCTGGAGTCATATGTGCACTACAGCACGGGTTACAAGAACGCTAACTGGAACGGCGCGTACATGACGTACGGCGACGGCATGCTGTCGCAGGACGTCTCCGGCCACGAGATGACGCACGGCGTCACCCAGTACACCGCCGGCCTCCAGTATGCGTTCCAGTCCGGGGCGCTGAACGAGAGCATCTCCGACTTCTTCGGTGAAATGACCGAGCGGGCAGCAAAGGGGAAGACTGACTGGCTGCTGGGTTCCGACATGAGGGTCATGGAACCGATCCGGTCCATGGCGGACCCCACCATTTACAATCAGCCGCGACACATGAGCGCGTACTCGCAGACCTGTTTCGACAATGGTGGTGTCCACACCAACAGTGGCATTCCGAACTATGCGTTCTACCGCATGTCCGTTCTCATGGACCCGGATACCACCACGAACATCCTGTGGCGGGCGATGACTCAGTACCTGTCTCCGACGTCGACGTTCGCCGACGCCGAGACGGCCATGGTGACCGCTGCCTCCGACCTCTACGGTGCGACGTCCCGTCAGGCGTCCGTGACCAACACTGTCTGGGAGAACGAAGTCGGGGTCACTCCGACCACCCCGGACGAGCGACCCGAGGGTTGTAGTACTGGCGGTGGCATCACCTGCACGACCATGGAGCAGATCTACAGCGGCTCCGCAGCGTTGACGGCCGACGGCGCCTCGCTCGAGGACGTGGTGGGGTCGCTGGTGCACATGTACGAGCTCGGCACGGTTGCCCCGTCCCCCGCTGTGGCCTATTACGAGAAGCTCTTCCTCGACAACAGGGACGATTTCGACGACACGTTGAAGCTTGAAGGGCCTCTTCTCGACCAGATGGTGAAGACGGTCCAGGCTGTGGCGCCCGTGTTCCAGGCGGTCGGAACCGACCAGGCCGACACGGTCATCATCACCCAGAACCAGATCGACTCGGCCGACGCTTTCAAGGACGCGGTGGTCACCGCCGCCAATGAGCAGGGCAAGACGTATCTGGCCCAGCTGGCCCGGCAGGAATGGGACAGGATCGACGCACAGCACCTAGTGGGCCTCAGCGTCACCGGAGGCCTCCACTACCTCGACAGCATCGCCCAGCAAGCTCCCACCGTCACCCCCGGACCGGCCGCACCGTCACTGGCCTCCACCTTCAACAACGTGTCCGTCACTCAGGACACCGCCACGAACGCCGGCGACGTCGACGGCGGCGGGGCCAGCTTCTCCGCCCAGGCACTCGCCAAGACGGGCGTCACCCCCGGCTCGACGGTGGCTCACAGCGGCGCGGCCCTGACCTGGCCGTCCACCGCAGGCAGCGGCAAGGCGGACAACACCGTCGCCAACGGTCAGACCATCGCCCTCAGCGGCACCGGCGACAGCCTCGGGTTCCTGGTCTCGGCAACGTACGGACCCGCGGGCGGAACCGGGACCGTCTTCTACTCCGACGGAACCAGCCAGCAGTTCAGCCTGAACAGCCCCGACTGGTTCAGCGGCGACGGTGACGTGGCCATCGCCGCCTCTTACCAGAACCGTGCGGGCAACCAGACGTACCAGGGACCTGCGTACATCCACTACGTCGGCGTGCCCCTGCGGTCCGGCAAGACACCGGTCAGCGTCCAGCTGCCCAAGGTCAGCGCCGCAGCGGCCCAGAACACGCCGACGCTGCACGTCCACGCCATGGGCCTCGGCAAGGCCGCAACCGGCCTGGCGTCGGCATTCAACAACGTCGCCGTCACCCAGGACACCGCCACGGACGTAGGCGACTTCGACGGCGGCGGAGCCAGCTACTCCGCACAGGCAATCGCCGCAGCGGGTGTCGCGCCGGGTTCCACCATCACCCACGCGGGTCTCGACTTCACCTGGCCCTCCACCGCCGGCACGACTGCGACCAGCGGCACACGTACCCTCGGTCAGCCCGACAACGCCGTCGCCAACGGCCAGACCCTCGCCGTCAACGGCACTCGAGGCAACACCCTCGCGTTCCTGGTCTCGGCCAGCTACGGACCCGTGGGAGGAAACGGCACCGTCTTCTACTCCGACGGAACCAGCCAGCAGTTCAGCCTGAACAGCCCCGACTGGTTCAGCGGCGACGGTGACGTGGCCATCGCCGCCTCCTACCAGAACCGTGCGGGCAACCAGACGTACCAGGGACCTGCGTACATCCACTACGTCGGCGTTCCCCTGCAGACCGGCAAGACACCGGTCAGCGTTCAACTGCCCAAGGTCAGCGCCGCGGCCGCGCCTCACACGCCCACGCTGCACATCTACGCCATGACCCGAGGCTGACACCCGCACCCTCACCACGCGGGGCCGGTCCGACCGGCCGGCCCCGCACCCGATCGCACAACCGCGCCGCCTCCACGAGCGTGAGCGCAGCTAGGGAACTGGTACCCGCGTGACCACCGCACCGCCCTACTGGCGCACCATCCGACACCGTGAGCTGAGAACCCGTATAGCCGAGGGCCTTTCGGCGGTCGACACCATGATGTTCGACTCGTGCAAGACCGAGCAGCCGCTGCTCGCCGCAGCCGCTCAACACCTCATCACCGCCGGCGGTAAACGCTTCCGCGCCGCACTCACCTTGCTCGCCGCGCAGTTCGGCGACGCGGACGCACCCGCGGTCATCAAAGCCGCTGCAGTCGTCGAGTTCATCCACCTGGCATCACTCCATCATGACGACGTCATGGACCAGGCCCACGTCAGGCGCGGCGTCCCCACCGTCAACGCCCGATGGGGGAACCGGATTGCCGTACGTTCCGGCGACTTCCTCCTCGCACGCTCCGCGCAGCTGACCGCAGAACTGGGCGCGGAAGTGATCCGCTCCCAACGATCGGCACTCAGCCGCCTGGTACAAGGACAAGCCCTCGAAGTCCAAGGGCCCCGTCCGGGAGAAGACCCTCTCACCCACTACCTGAAGGTGGTCGATGACAAAACCGGCTCCCTCATAGCCCTCGCCGGCCGCACAGGCGCGATGGTCGCAGGAGCCCACCCCGACATCGTCGAGGCGTTCGACACCTTCGGCGAAACCCTCGGCCGGGTCTTCCAACTCGCGGACGATCTCCTCGACATATCAGGCGACCCCGCCTCCTCCGGAAAGAAGGCTGGCACCGACCTGCGCCAAGGCGTTGACACCCTGCCCGTACTGCTTCTGCGCGCGTCGCCCCCCGATCCCCATGACCCTGCCGACAGCCGGCTGCGCGTCCTGTTGGACGGCAGTCTCCACAACGACCGCGATCACCAAGAAGCCCTCGAACTCCTACGCCGCCACGCCGCGTTTCAGCAAGCCCGCGAGTACACCGCACGGGAAGCGATCAAAGCACGCCAAGTGGTGGCTGAACTGCCCCGCTGCCCGGCCCGCACGGTCCTGCTCGACCTGTGCCAGAACGCGGCGACGCGCATTGCCTGACCCGACCGTGCACCTCACGACGTTTCGTGCGCCACGTTCCCTCCTGCCCCGCCTCCCGTCGCTATCGACGCCCAAAGCATGATCATTCCCCAGCGACTCGCGGACCGGACGGCACGTACGCACGTGACTCCTGCTAGCGCGGGCAGCGCCCCGGACTGCAGCGCCGCTCCCTGGCCGCAGCTTGGGACAGCCACGGACCCGGTCACCACCGATGATCTCTGACCGCTGTCTTGGTCTGCTTGGCCCCCTCGCACCGCCCGGACGGATTGACGTGCGAGGGCGCGGAGATTGCCCGAGCGCCGATCAGCGTTGACGCCGGGATCGTGGTGCTGCTCGCACTCGACCTGCAGCTGACCTGGCTAGGCATCCTGGTCCCCCGGCCGGAAGACCGTGGCGCATGAAGCCGCGGCAGCTTCGTGTCTAGAACGACGTCATCTGTCTCGAGTATGAGCAACTCATCTACCAATCCTGGCCTCGCACCGGCTACGGTCGTGCCTGCCAACGCGAGGCCGCCGTCGACGCCCCCATGCCGCTCCGGTTCACCCGCTGCGGCATCCTTCTCACTGAGACCAGCCCCACCGGTCTGGCCGCAGCTGGCATTGAATCTGTGGTGCGGGCAGCACCGCGTCCTGAAGCGTGAGCGCCACCTGCCGCTTACGGAGCATTGTCCTGTCGCAGATGTCCGTTGACCTGCTGGAGCTCGCGGATCGTGCGTAAAGGTCGAACTCCATCTGCCGGCACCCACCGGAATCAGCTCTTGACGACGTCAGCGTTCGCGCTGGAGGGCGACGAGGGCCATGTCGTCGCACAACGGCCCGTGGGCATGGCCCAGCAGGTCACGGGTGACCGCCTGCACTAGGGTGACCGGACCGGAGCTGGTGAGGCCGGCGGCGCGTTCCGTCAAGGGGTAGAAGCCACCCTCGACGTCACGAGCCTCGGTGAGGCCGTCGGTATAGAGCAGCATCTGATCGCCGACGACGAAGGGGAAGATGCTGGGGGCGTACGTGCTCTCGGCCAGGGCACCGAGGCCGAGCGGCGGGGCGGGCTCCGCGACGTTGAGCAGGGTCGCCCGGCCCTCGTGCAGTAGGAGCGGGGGCAGGTGACCGCAGCTGACCACGTGGACGCACGGCTCGTCGTCGGGGATCTCGACGACCGCGGCCGTCACGAATCGCTCCCCCAGGTCAGCCTCTGCTGGTGTGTCGCAGAACTCCACCAGATCCCAATGCAAGCTGGCCTCCAGCGATGCGACCAGTTCCGGCAGCGGTACCTGGCGGTGGGCCGCGGCCCGGAAGGCGCCGAGCACCGTCTGGGTTTCGCCGAGCGAGCTCAGTCCCTTGCCGCGGACGTCCCCTATGAGCAGGCGCGTGGCATTCGCGGTGCGGGCGATCGCGTAAAGGTCGCCGCCGACGCGGGCGCCGCCGTCGGCCGAGCGGTAAGCCGAGGCGATCGTCAGCGGGCCCGAACGACACGGAAGGGGCCGCAGTACGACCCGCTGGGCCGCCTCGGCGATCCGGCGCACGCTGGCAAGTTCGTTCCGTCCCCGCTCGCTCGACAGGGCGAGGACCACGAGCAGCATTGATAGCAATGCCAGCGACGCCAACTGCACCAGGACGTTCTCTGTGGTCACGACATCGCGTTCGATGCCGGCGACGACCCGCGCCAGCACGGCGAGCAGCGCCGTAATGGCTCCGCGCAGGGGCCCCGCGAAGGCGGCGACCAGCGCCACCGGCACCACCAGGATGTGCGCCACGTGGATGTCCGTCGGCAGGAACAGATCCGCCACCGGAACGGCCACGATCAAAAGCGCGGCCGCGGCGCTGAGTGCGTAGTCGCGGGCCCACGCCGAGACGGTTTTCCGGTCCCCCGTGCCACGGAGTCGGTCACGCCACCACGCGTCCATACGGACTCCTCTCCTTGGTTGGCCCGCGTCGCGCCACACGGGCTCAAAGAGGCCAGCTCGATGGCATCTACCATCGTCCAGCGTTATCGATGTGCTGTGTCAGATTTCGATCCACACTTGTCGTCGCTGGCTCCTTGATGTCCGGATAAGACCAAGCAGCGTCCCTAGGCGCCATCGCACCGACAAAAACGTCGTGGCACTGCGCTTGCCCTCGGCGATGCCTTTCTCCACAGCGGCGAGCAGCGCCAATCGGTTGTTCATCATGTAGATGTACATTTCGGGAGGAGGGTAAGCAGGCGAGGGGGGCCTTACCCGACGCCCGGGGCCGGCTCAGGTACCGGGGCGCCGCCGGGTCCGGGGCCGACGCCCGGTTCCTCCGGGAGGTGGAGGAAGAAGAGCGTGTTCAGCACGTCGTCCGACATGCCGGCCAGGATGGCCTCCGGCGTGGTGGCCATTGCGTGGGCGAGGTCGTCCACCAGGTGGGCCAGACCGTTGATGCCGGACTCCTGCGCGCCCGAGGCGGGGCGGGGGCAGGGGTCCGCGGGGCGGTGATGGTCACCGGCGCCGCGTTGGGTGGTCGTCTGGTTGCTCATGCGCATCCTTCCGAATGGACAGGGGCCGCCGCGGCGAGATGCCGTGCGAGGGGTGCCTGACAGGCCCGGCGGAAAGTGGGTATTACCCTCGATGCTGATTACCGATTCGTTAGCGGCCTCGGTCTCGACGGTCTCCCGAACAAGCACTGCCTTCATCATTCTTTCCCCTCATCGATCCCTTTTCTTGGGACGGATTTGCCCTCATGTCCGCCCGAGTTAGGCTCGAGACGCCCTCCCCGTGATTGCTCTTCAAGCCCGGTTATGACAGCGGGCTTCAGCCAGACGTCACGTTGTGAACTCGCAACCAGTTCACGCATTCGGCCAGAGATTAGCGTCGGGCGGACTTAGCTTCTTACCAGCGACTTGACGCTATGAGCGCTCGGCGAGACGTGAGCGCATCGGCGGCGGCCAGCCGGGCCGCATCATCTGGCCAGCGTGTCGTGAGGCCGCTATGAGGCTTAGAGGGAATGCCTGATCGTAGCCCGATAACGTCCTGATCCTGATGCCCGCAGCACGCGGGCACTGTCTGATGGCCGCTCGGACCGGCCGAAGCCGACTGACCGCGGAGGTTACAGTAGCGCCCGAGCGGTCCCGTTGGACTCAGCTGGATACCGGATCCGCGTCGTCGGTTACGGCGTCAGGTGTGGCGCCTTGGGCGAGCTTCAACCGCGTCCAAACATTCATGTTGATGATGACGGCGGCGAGTTCCGCGATCTCGGTTTCGTTGAAGTGGATGGTCAGCTCTTCGTGCAGGGCCGGAAACGCGTTCAGATCGTAGTTTGTCAGCCCTTCGCAGTACGCCAGCGCGGCCTGTTCGGAGGCGTGGAACATCTTACTCTGACGCCAGCTCGCTAGGTGCGCGACCTTGTCTGGGTTGATTCCCTTTTCAAGTGCAGTTCTCGTATGCAAGATCAGGCAGTAGGAACAGGGTGTAAGCTGCGCGACACGCAATCTGATCAATTGCGCGAGTTGACTGTCTATGGTGAGCTCAGCCTTGTATCCGAAGGCTTTCGCCATCTCCTGGGCGAGGGAGTGAAGCGACGTCAGGTCGGGATCGAACCGGAGATTCGCATATATTGTATCGTTCATCGCGTGCTCGATTCTATATGGCGTGAGAACTCAACTATGTTTAGCATAGGAGCGCGGTACTGTTCGCGCATTGGATCGGTTTCCGCTCGTCATGGAGTCGAAGATTACGAAGTTAATTCCTGAAGTCGCATCTCTGGCTGTCGAGCCAGTTCGCGGTATGTTCACCGGATTTCATCTTGATTGCCACGACAAATGGGCTGGTGAGTCTCGGCCGAAGCGCCGCTGTGAAGTGGGCGTGAAACCTGGGGATGTCTGATTTCCGCGCCTTGATCGCGGGGTGTTGCAATCAGCCCGGCGGGATATAGCTTGTCTGTCGTGACCAGGAAATCCTTGGACTCCACCACCCGGTGGGGTTCAACGATGACGGTGCTGTCGGCGATGTTGAAACGTGTTTAGCGGCACCACAGCACAGCCGGTCCCGTAGGTGTCGACCGAGTAGCCGAGGGCCGGTGCTGGGGACGGCACGCTGTCATCGTCGAGGCGAGAAGAATGGCCTTTCATCAGTCTTCTGATGCCTACCACAGTCCCACAGATGGTCGCGAAAAGGCTGGTCGGTCACCTGTCCGGCTTGCCCGGCTGGCTCCCCGGAGACGACGTCCACATTGGTCCCGGGTGCCCCGTTGTCCCAGTAAGCGTTAGAGGGCTCCGTCTCGTCTTGCTGGGGCACACGGTATTGCGGGTCGGTGAGCTGTGAGGTGCGCTGTGGGCTCTCGCTGTACTCCGGCGTGCCTACCTCCCAGACGGTGCTGGAGTGTTCCTTCTGCCCTATTCGCGTCATGCCTCGCCCAGACTCTTACCTTCTGGCAGCGTGTCAGGGATCGCGAGCGAGGGCCCGGCCATGTGTGGTCCATGAGCGGACGGTTGACTTGATGGTCAGAGGCTAGCTGTCTCGAGCCCGGGCTGCTTCCCCTCAGCTGCGTTGCCAGTCGCCTTCGACAGACGCGGCATGGATGCAAACGCATGGTGGGACGCGGGAGTCGTGGCGCTGACGCGTCCGGCTACGGCCTGGTCAGAAGTGCCGTGCATTGTGACGCTGGGCCCCGAGCACCTGTCGGCCGACCTATCGCGAATGATCACCGTCGTCGGCACCGCGTGTAGCGCCGACGGACGGGTGGGTCCACGATAGGGCGTCCAGCCCGAAACAGTGCTGCCGGGTACGCTTCCCGGCGCGCGGGCACCCGGGGAGGTAGACGCAGGTGCGCCGCACAGCGGGTCAGCGCCGCCACCTTCCGTTCGTGGTCGGAGAAGGAACAGATCAGCGTCCTGTACAAGCCGTCGCACTGGCAGATCCGGGTGACCGTGCCCGAAGGCTGGAGTCACGTCGGGCTGCTGCCGGCCCCGGTCGCCGGCGACGCAGCATGGGCCTACCCGAACCAACCTGGCAGCACCTTCACTACCTGGGCCGGGGGAGCGGAGGTCAACCTGGCGCTGCGCAACCACATCGCGCCGTGGCGAATCGAGATCCTCGACGGCCTCGTGTGGGAGTCCGGGGTCCCCGCTGCGGGACTGGGCGGACAAGCTCAAGACGGCCTGGCAGCGGCTGCGCGCGATCGCCTCGCTCCACGGAGACGACCACCAGCGCCTGGCCTGCCACCTCGCCTCGCGTGGCGTGCGGCAGGCGGTGCTCTATCGACTCTTCAGCCAGGGAGCAGGTCAGGGAGCCTGGAGCGTGGGCAAAAAACCGCATTCCCGACGGTGAGACCTTGGCGCGCATCTCGCGGCCGGACTCCGGGCACGCCAGCGGGGCCAACGGCCGGACGCGGTGCACCGCTTCCCACTCCCAGCCGCACCCCCTGTCGGGGAGCGTGGCGTCCAAGCGGCCGCGCTCGGAGTGATCGGCGGAAAGGCTTATGACGGCCGTCCTTCGTGACGTGCAGCAAGACAACGACTTCAAGGATCCAGGGCCGCTTCCAGGAGAAGCGATGGGAGGGAAGGGCGGCCCATCGTCATGGGCACTTCGCCCTGAGAGTGAGAGGCTCAGCCGTAGGCAGCAGTGCTACGGGGATCGTGGCGACTGCAGCTCCGCGATCAGCGCGCGCTCCGGCCGGCAGACCGCGCACTGCGCAGCGTCGGGCCGCTGCAGTGCCTGCCATGCCCGCTGCGGATCAACCTCTTCCCGGCCACCGCGGAGACTGCCGCAGTCGCCGCGGTGCACCAGCAGCAGCGGGACCTCTGGGCCCGGTACCTGCACGCGCCGCTCGACCAGCCACCGCGCGGCGTGCCCGGCCCGGGTCGTCGGCACGAGCGAGTAGTCTTCCCCCTCGAGCGGGGTGCAGGCCGCGGACGGCGCCCAGAACGACACCGGTGCCGGCACCGCTTTCATCACGCCGTGCACGTCGCCCCTCTCCAGCAAGGTGATCACGACCTCATACCACCAGGAACCGTCGTGCTCGAGCCGTCGCTGAAGCACCATCGCGCGCAGGTCCTGACCGTCGGGCAGCCGGACCGTCACCCATGGCCCGACACCGTCACTATCATCTGCGCTGCTCACCGCACTACGTTACCCGCCGGCCCTGCGCGGCTCGCCGGGTTCAGCTCGGCTGTGGCGTGTCCGCCGGCGTGGTGACGATCGGCAGGTCCGGGCATGCCGCGGCTTCTCGTACGAGTGCATCGCGCTCAATGTCGTCGACGGCCAGGTGCCAGCGGGTCTTCACTGTGACCCAGTCGACCAGGTACCCGCAGCGCGCGGCGGCGTACGGTGGCATCCATTCCGCGACATCTTTGTCGGCTTTTGAACGGTTTGTGCGGGCGGTGACCGCCACCAGCGCCCGCGGCTCATCCAGGTCGTTGGCGTACGCCTGCCACTGCGCCGCGGTCCACTGGGAAGCGCCGGAGTCCCAGGCCTCCGCCAGGGGCACGGCGTGGTCGATGTCCAGCCCGGACGGCCCGTTGACGTACGTGGCGTCGTAGTAGGAGTACCAGCGGCCACCGGTCAGCACGCAGCCGGCTCCGACGCCAGGCGGCGTGACCGCCTCCGCCAGCAGAACCTCCGACCTCGTCGAACATTGGTCCCGGTCGGCGTCGACCCAATGCCGGAACGCTGTGCGCTGGTAGCCGAGCCGATCCTCACCGATGACCGGGAGCGCCGCGATCGCCTCCCTCAGCGGGACACCGTCGGCGCCGGCTGCCGGGACCTGCTGGGTCGCCATGCTCCCCGCCAGCACGAACCCCGCAGCCAGGGCGACCGCCAACCGCCGTTGCGACTCCGTCCGCATACCCCGTTCCCTTCTCCGTGATCTTCCTCAGAGCTTCTTGAGTAGCGAAGATCGCGGCCTGAATGGGACCGGTACGGGGACAGACCACCCGAACGAGCCGTCTGCACCGACGCGGGCGTATCCGCTGGCTAAGGTGTCGCACCATCGGGTATGCATGAGCCGCGGCCCGGAACGGGGGCCCACCGGCGCATCCCACAGGAGCGCCGCATCAGCAGTATGTGAGGGACGAACACAGTGGCATCTGGCGTCGTGAAGTGGTTCAACGCGGAAAAGGGCTTCGGCTTCATCGAGCAGGACGGGGGCGGCCCGGACGTGTTCGCCCACTACTCCAACATCGCCGGCAACGGCTACCGCGAACTGCAGGAGGGCCAGCACGTCACCTTCGACGTGACGCAGGGACAGAAGGGCCCCCAGGCGGAGAACATCGTTCGAGCCTAACCGCTGGACGACAGAGACGGCTCGTACCGTCTCGAGTGGGGTCGACCTCCAGGTGGAGGCCGACCCCACTTCGTGTTTCCGGCGGCGGGACGGTGACCCGGGCGGCGCCCGTGCGAGCAGCGGCCCCCATGTGGGTCTACTCGGAATGCAGGGCAGTGTCACGCCGGGTGCGATGAGTCCATGCCGCCGTCCATTGCCAGGCTCGCGATCACCTTCGGACTCGTGTCGATCAGCGTCACCGTCCACTCCACCGTCGAGGAGATGGGCGTGACGCTGAACCAGGTCCACGCCGCCGATTCAGGCCGCATCCGACTACGCCGGACCTGCGAGGTATGCGGACAAGAGGTGCCCCCCCAGCAGATCGCTCGCGGCTACACCGATCCGCAGGGCCGGACCGTCGTCCTCACCGAGGATGACCTCGCACAACTCCCGCTCCCGTCGATCAAACAGATCCACGTCGTGGGCTTTATCGACGCCAAGACCGTCGACCCGCTGCGTCTGGGGAAGGGTTACTGGCTCAGTCCTGATCCAGCTGCCGGCAAGCCGTACATCTTGTTGCGTGACGCTATGCGCACAGCCGGTCAGGCCGCCGTCACGAAGATCACGCTGCGCAGCGGCAATCATGAGCCACTGGCTCTGCTGAGGGCGCGGGAAGACATGCTGGCGATCCAGGTCCTCAGATGGCTGGACGAGGTGCGTCCCGCCGAGGGCGTCGCGCCGCCGGGCGATGTCACCGTGCGGCCGCAGGAGGTACAGATGGCCGTGGCCTTGATGGACGCCATCTCACAGGACGTCGACCTCGCGGCCCTACGAGATCGGTACCGGGACGCCATGACCGAGCTGGTCACTGCGAAGCTGGAGGGCGAACCTGTACCCGAGGGCGCAGCAGTTGCCCCGGCGTCCGAGGGTGTGGGTCTGGTGCAGCGTTGGGTGACAGGTTGGGTCACGCGGCTTGTAGGGCCGGTGTGGTCATGACGGTCTCGAATTCGACGGGGGTCAGTCGGCCGAGCGCGGCTTGTCTGCGGCGGCGCCGGCATCGACCCCTCGCTTCAGGTCTTCCTCTCCTCGGACCCGGACAGCTACCTCGAAAAGGCGTCCACGCTCCAGGCGCTGAGCACCAAACAGGCCGAGGTGCTGCGGCAGATCGCGCAGAAGAAGCGCACGCTCGACCAGCAGAAGGCGGAGGCGGCGAGCAAGCTCTCCGAGCTCGGCCGGACCCGCACCGAACTGGGCAGGAAGAAAGAGGAAGTCCAGGGCAAGCTGGCGCAGACGCAGCGGCTGCTCAACTCGCTGACCGCCGCTCAGCGCGCCGCGGTCGCCGCGGAGGACGCTCGCGCCGCCCGCAGCAATGAGCACGCCGACCTGGGCAACGACACCCCGGCCTCCGGCCGCGCCGCCGCCGCCCTAGCGGCCGCCCAGACCCGGATCGGCATGCCGTACGTCTACACGCACACGGGTCCGACCTCCTTCGACTGCTCGGGCCTCACCATGTGGGCTTACGCCCAGGCCGATGTCTCGCTGCCGCGGACCTCGCAGGCCCAGGCCAATGCCGGCACCCGCCTGTCGATGAGCCAGCTGATGCCCGGCGACCTCGTGATCTTCTACGGCGACCAGCACCACGTGGGGCTCTACGCCGGCAACGGCATGGTCCTGCACGCGCCGCGTACCGGCACCGTCGTGCGCTACGAGTCGATCAACAACATGCCGTTCCAGTTCGGCGTCCGCATCTGACGCAGGGCCGCCGGAGTGGTTGACCGCATGACCGCAGACGCCTGCCACCGGCGCGGGCCTCGAGGGAGGTGGGCGCCTTTCCCCCTGTGCTGTCACCGAGCGCCGCGTGGGTGCTGGAGGGGACCAGCGTTCTGGGCCCCTCCAGACGTCGACGCCAGGCATAAGCCCCTTCGAGGAGCAACTCCTCGAAGGGGCCGTGGTCCGCATCCGCCATGAGGACGACCACCACGTTCGGATCCCGAAGCGATTTCGGCTACGGGCGCGAGTCCGTCGTTCCCCTCTCGGCATCACCACTCGCCGCGCCGGTCAGGATCGCGCTTGCGACAACGTCGAAGAGGTGGCCGGCGCGCGGCGCGAGCGCCGGTTGATCGCCGAGCCAAGCGAGCGCCGCCACCAGCGCGAACACGTCGGCGCCGTCGATGTCGCTCCGCGCCATGCCCGTGGCCTGGGCGCGCGTGAGGAGCCGCGCACCGGCCGCGCGCAGGGCGACGCACGAGGCGTGGAGTGCGGATTCCGGGTCCTCGATGGCGGCCGCCATCAGCACGGTCACACCCCGGTACTCGGTCGTCCACGCGACGCAGTCGCGCAGCCAGGAAACGAGAGCTTCGTCGGGCGAGTCGGACGTTTCGAGGACGCATGCCTTGGCCGTCAGCGCCTCAAAGCTCGTGTGGAGCAGAGCGTCGAGCAGTGCATCGCGCGTCGGGAAGTGCCGAAGCAGCGTCGCCAGGCCGACGTCGGCCCGGCGTGCGATGTCGCGCAGTGACACCTCGACGCCCTGCTCGGCGATGGCGGTGCCCGCGACTGTGAGCAGGTGGTCGCGGTTCTTCCTGGCGTCGGCCCGCATCTGTCCCTCTTGACTATCCGGATCAGTGGTCCATATATTCGGATCAGTGCTCCACCTATGTGGATCGCTGATCCGAATGATCGTATCCCGCATCACGGGCAGGAGAAAACGATGCCGAAACACACCACCATGAGGGCGGTCCGGCTCCACGAGCACGGCGGCCCTGAGGTTCTGCGCTACGACGAGGTGCCGATCCCCCAGCCGGGACCGGGCGAGGTGCTCGTGCGCGTGCACGCGGCAGGCATCAACCCTCCGGACTGGTACTTGCGCGATGGGATGTCCAACCTGCCTCCGGAAGTGAGGCCGAAGTTCAGCTTGCCCGTGATTCCGGGGACGGACCTGTCGGGCGTCGTGGAGGCCGTCGCCGCGGATGTGGAGGGTTTCTCCCTCGGCGATGAAGTCTTCGGCCTTCTTCGCTTCCCCAGCTTCGACGGCAGCACCTAGGCCGAGTACGTGGCCGCACCTGCGTCGGACCTCGCCCTCAAGCCGGCCGGCGTCGATCACGTACACGCCGCCGGGGCACCCATGGCCGGGCTCACCGCGTGGCAGTTCCTGATCGAACTCGGACACGATCACCCCTCGCCCTTCCAGGCGGCGCAGCATCGTCCGGTGCCAATCGACGCCGACACGACAGTGCTCATCAACGGCGCCGCAGGCGGCGTGGGGCACTTCGCGGTGCAGCTGGCGAAATGGAAGGGCGCACGTGTCATCGCGGTGGCCTCGGGCGCACATGAATGGTTCCTGCGCGACCTCGGCGCCGACGAGTTCATCGACTACACCAAGATCCGCCCTGAGGAAGTCGTGCACGACATCGACCTCGTTCTCGACGCCGTGGGTGGCCCCGACAGCAAGCGCCTCCTGCGCACACTCAAACGCGGCGGCGCCCAGTTCCCCGTGTTCTTCGGCGAATTCGACGAGGAGGAGACCCTGAGGCTGGGCGTCACCGTCACGGGCACTCAGGTCCGCTCGAACGGTGCACAGCTTGCCGAACTGGGCCGCCTGCTCGACGCGGGCACGGTCCGCGTCGCGATCGACAGCACGTTCACGCTCGCGGATGCCCACGCCGCACACGAACGCGCCGCCCGATGACACATCCAGGGCAAGATCGTGCTCACGGTCGCTTAGGAACGAGCCGTTTCCCCGTACCCGTCCGGCGCCCGTCCGCCGGACGCCCGCGCCGAGAGCTTGGAACGCAGTTGGTCACCGGGTGATCGATTCCGGTTGCAGCAGTTCATGGCGCCCTCGACCTGGCCGATGGAGACGGTGCGGGCAGGGGCAGGCCCGCCGGGCGGTGGCGGCCTCGGGAGCTGGTCGTCGATGCCGGCGTGTTCGCTGTTGAGGACGAGGGCGAAGATGGCGGAGCCGGTCATGGCACGGCGACCGACCGTTGAAGAAGAGCAGCGGCCGTGGCAGATCGTCCGGCGGGCCGCCCGAACCCAAGGGGCCGGCCCCTGGACCGGGCGGGGAATCTCCCTGCTGTGGCACACAGCGAGCAGGGGTGGAGGACCGTACGCTTCACGCGGCAGGCGAGGTCAGCTGCTCGCCCCCCACGGGACAACGCCGACGGTCCCGCTGAGTGTTCGCTGCACTGAGGTCCACACCCCGCCCGGCGGCGCCACCGCCCGCCAATCGTTCCCGCGCCACTTGAGCGTGACCACCGTCACCATCAGGCGGGCGGTGGGTGTCCTCAATACCAGCCCGATCACCGCGGTGTCCGGTGTGTACGACTGGTAGATATAGCCGCTGATCTGTGCCAGCGTTCCCTGTTGCACCGGCTGGGGCAGGGTGGCCTCCCCTCGCAGATACGCGAGAAGCCGGTCGCGGTCTGGGGACGGCACGAATTGATGTGTGATCGTCGGCTCCCACGACGATCGCCCGAAGCTGTACCCACTCCTGACGCCAATCTGCGCACCGGCGATGAGCGCGCCGGTGGGCGTGTGAGCGTAGCCCGCGGCGATGCCGCCGCTCACCCGGCGGGGCCCGGCTGAGGCGGAGAACGGAATCGCGATCCCGTAGTAGTCCGCTTCGTCCCCCTCAGCCGTCGCCAAGAGCTTCCAGGTCACATCCGTCGGTGCCGTGGTCAAAGCATCCGCCGACGATGCGGCGGATGTGTCGCCTGACGGCATGGTGGGTGCGACCGAAGGTACGACCGAGGCGTTGGGAGCCTGCTCCGGGCCGGTGTCGAGCAGCAGGACGGTTCCCAGGCCACCGGCAAGAACGACAGCCAGCAACCCACCGCCGACGACAATGATTCTGCGTCTGCGGGATTGATCGACGTCACCGCCGGCGATGATGCCCCGGCGATTGTCCACGCGCCCGTCGAGATGGACCTGGTGATGAGCGCTGCCACCGGTATGCGCCTGCCCCCGCGAATTTGCCGCTGATTCGACAGCGTTCCGCAGCGCCAGGGCGAACTCCGGATCCTGCTCGATCGCCTCCGCGAGTACGGAGGTGGCGGTTCTCTGCCAATCGGTGTCGTGGGGGCGTTCCTCAAGCCCTTCGAGCGCGGCACTTCCCAAACGCGTGGCGCGCAGTCGCTCGCCGATCATCTCGTAGAGTTGATCGGCGGCTTCAGCGCCCATGCGCGACACAGCACCGGCCGCCACGTCGGACAGGTGTGACGAGATCAGGCTGATCCCCTGTCCGGCAAGACCGAGCACATCCATCGCCGAATCCCCCCTGATGTCGGTCAGAATGTGTGTGTCACCGCGACGCACGCTTCCGGACCGCTCCACGTCCTTGATGCCCTCCCTCTCCCGAAACGACACGCCCGCGACGCGGGTGGAGAGGCCGCCGTCCGTCGACCACGGCGCGGTACTGCGCACCCGGCACACGACCCATCCGACCGGGGCCAGTCGCCTTCCGTCTCACAGCGAAAGTGCACCTTCACGTGCTCAGGGCCAGGTCCATCATGCGCGCCAGCATGCACACACGTAGTGACGCTTCGACAGGCAGGTTCATGGCGTGCTCGAAGCCGTCGCCCTTTGGCGCGGCGGTCGCGGAGACCGCGTTTCTTCCGAACTGGCCCCAGCAGCTTCACGAGTTGGCATCGTGACATGTCTCAGTGGGCGTGAGGCCGTCCCGGCCAGCTCAGCACTGATGACGAGGACTTCGTCTTCCAGACGGCCACCGCCCGCCCGACCAAGCTCGGCAAGCCCTTCACCCGACCTACCGCGGCTGAGCTCGCCCCGGCCGGCACGCGGGCCGTCCTGGCCCGGCCTCTGCCAGGTGACTCGGTCGTCTGCAGGTGAGGTGGGAAGCGCTCCCCTGTCCCCGAGGCCGGTGCCGGCACGCCCCCGCGAGTAAATCCCTGCACGGCCTGCGCGAGGCATGGAAGCTGCATCCCGAGACCACGTCCCTAGGTGTCCACATGGTCCTGCGCGGCGGGCCTGCTGTCACGGTCCAGGGGATCGGAGACTTCGTCCGCACCATGCAGCCGGCGGGCCCGAACCCGATCGCTTCGCAAGCGGAGTTCACGCATCACGACGCGCCAGACGCGGCCGCGGTGTTCGGCGAGGACGGCGGCTTCACCCTGATTCCCGAGGGCGACGCACGCGTGTGGCTCGCGGAGATGGTAAAGGAGGCCTCCCTCGAGGAACTCCGCCTGTCCTAGGCAGGCGCCGCCAACCTGCGGTCCTGGGCGACGGACCTGCACGCCCGTGTCAGCGAGGAACTGGCCCGGGACGAGCTCGGTGACGCCGTGCTGGAGTGGCTGCTGAGCCGCTTCCTCTGCGCCAGTGGCCTGCTGTCGGTCGGATTGAGCGACCGCCGGTGGAACACCTCTGCGCAGGCCAGCATCGCCATCACGCTGCTCCTCTTCCGCCGCAAGCTGCGCGAGCTGGACGCCCACGTCCCCGGGTGCCAGTGGGAACTGCTGGACCTGCCGGGCATGATCCCGCCGGTGCTGCGCAACCTCCTGCACCCACGCCCGGAGGAGGGGGCTCCGCATCCGGAAGGCGCCTGACAGGGACGACCCGTACGCGTTCATGACGTCGACCTCCACCACCAGGCGCGACTGCGGTCATCAAGCAGGTCCTCCCACTCCGACAGCGTGGAGCAGTCCTGCGGGCCCTGCGGGAGGCGGGCGGTGTCGGCCTGTGTGAACGAGGCGAGGATCCGCTGCCGGATCACATGCCCAGGTTCTTCCGGTACCGCTGCTGCGTTGTCGTCGTGCTGGGCGCTGGTGGTCGTGGCCGGTGGCCACTGGTCGCGTACCTGGGCGAGTGCCTGCCCGAACGCGACGTTGGGCGGTGCACCGGTCCCCGCCTCAGCCGGCGGGTCATCGGCCTGCGCCGGCTCGGTCTGCGCTGCGGAGGCCCGCAGGCGGGAGGTGATGTAGGCGGCGGGGGAGTGCGGTCGCCAGGTCAGCCACCAGGAGTGCAGCTCGGCCACGACAGCCTCGCGTGACAGACCTGCGGCGATGAGCGGGCGCAGCGCGAAAGCGAGGCGGCGCAGCTGCTCGCGCTGCGCCCATGAGACTCGCGGCCGGACCCATGCGGCGATCGACACGGCGTGGGCAGTCTGCTGGGGGGTGAACAAGGTGCAGCGCGCAGCGCGCTGGTGCCGCGCAGCGGTGTTCTTCTCTTTCCCTCCTACCTTGGCTTTCTGTCTCCTGGGGTACTGCCTACAGGAAGGGGTGTCACGCCGGGGGCGGCGGCCAGCTGCAGCGAGGCGGGCTTCGCCGAAGGCACGGTCACGGCCGTCGGGCGTGTAGCCGACGAGGCGTGCGGTGTAGCCGCGGCCGCGGATGCGGTGGCCCATGGCGTGGTCCCAGGCCGGCGGGGCGGTGGCAGCGTAGATCGTGGCGGTCCCGGCCCAGCCCGGCAGGCCTGCGGCACAGCGGGTGTTGGTGCGGCTGCCGTGGACGAACCAGGCGAGCAGGCCGAGCTCGCGAAGGTAGGAGACGTGGCGGTCGAGGGTACGGCGGCTGAGCTGGAGGCGCTTGGCCATGCGAGCGCGGCCGTAGGCGACGTGTCCGTCGGCGTTCATCCGGGCCGCGAGGTCCTCGGCGACGCGCACCGTGGTCGTGGAGGCTTTGGGATGGTGGCCGGCGCCGATGGCCCAGCAGGCAGCGCGCAGGAAGTTGTAGCGGCGCACCCGGCGTGAGGCCGTGGTGGCGGTTTCCTGGTCGGCGTGGGCCCGGATAAGGCGTACGGGCTTGACGTCAACTGTCGTGGCCCAGACGTCGATTTGGACAGTTGTGGTTTTGGCTGGCGGAACTACTTGGTTCCGCGCGCGGGCATGCTGCATCATGGACGGGCGCGCCCTCCTTGGGCGTGCAAGAACCCCGTGTGGCAGCGGGATTGTGTTGAGAACGCTGGTTCCGCCCTTGGGCAAGGGCGGTGACTGCCGGCCGTTGGCCGGGTAAGACGCCTGTCGAGGTCGGCACTCGGCAGGCGTTTGTTATGTGCGGCTCGAGGCGTAGTGCATACGCCGAGCTGCGGGCCAACCGCTGGTTGGCCCGCGAATCCTGGTGTTTAGATGTGGCCGCGGATGGCTCATGGCCCGAGGACCTCCTTCACTCTTTTCCCCGGCCTGGCGTCAGCTGGCCTGGCGGGTCTCCAGGCGGAACAGGTGGCGGCTGACGACGCCGGCGCTGTCCATCAGGGCGTGGACGTAGCGGGCGCACAGAGCCTGGCGCTGCACCATGCGGCTGGGGGCCAGGACGGCAATCGATCCGACGACGGCGGGCCCGCACCACAGCGGCGCGGCCAGGGCGTGCCAGCCGTCCAGCGGCGAGGGCCCGACGGCGTATCCCTGTTCGCGGACGATCCGCATCCGCGGGGAGGGCTGGTTCTCCAGGCACGCTCTGATGACGAGGCCCGACGTGTCGGCGTTGAGCGGGGCCTGCCACAGAGCCTGTTGCTGAGGTGGGGGAGCGGCGAACAGGGCCGCCATGTGCGGGCCGGGAACACGGTCGGTGCACATCCGCACCATGGACACGCCGACCAGGGAGTACAGCAGCGCAATCTGCCCGGTCGTCGCCTGCAGGGAGACCAGTTCGGCGCGGATGGCCTGCGAGATGCGGCCGGGAATCCGAAGGGGGAGTTCCTCGAGCGGCTGCACCGTGCCGGTGCGGACCGGGTCGGCCAGGCGCGCGTAGTAGCCGCGGGGGTAGTCGCATTGCCGGACCTGGCCCTCGCGGATGAGCGCCTGCAGGTACCGGTGGGTGGTCGGTGCCGGCAGTCCGGCGCGCGCCGCGATCTCGGCAAGCGGGTGCGGTCCGGGCTCGCTGAGTGCATCGAGGACGGCAAGGGTGCGCTGCACGGTGCTGCTGGCTCGCTCCGGCGCTGCCGTCAGGGTCACAGAGGGTGCCACCGGGGAGCTCCTTCTTTCAGCGAGGTGGTCGGACCGTTCGAGAGACGATTCGTTCCGCATGACCAGGGCCTCAGGCCGAGGCCCGCTCGAAGCGACCGCTGCGCCCGCACACCGCGGTGTGCACCGGTTCGGTTTCGGCGGCGGCCGCCTGCCCGGCGGCGCGGGACGTGTGGTGGCTCAGCGACGCCGCGGCCTTGGTGAGCACGTCGACGTAGCGCTTGCGGCAGTACGCGTACCGCATCTGTGTGTCGGGCACGACGAGGGCCAGGGCCCCGGTGACGATCTCCCGGCGCCAGATCGGGACGGCCAGCGCCACCCAGCCGGGCAGGGGGGAGGGACCGATGGCCATGCCGCGGTCCCGCACCCCCCTCAGTAAGGGCGACAGCAGGGCCGACCTGCTGTCCAGGTGGGCCAGGACAGCGAGCGCCACCGGGTCGTCCGCGACCGGTTCGAGCAGGGCCATGTCAATCGCGGCTTGCACGGAAGACGGGGCGGTGTCGATCACCGACCGGTTGGTGCCCAGGGCTTGACCGCGGCGCACCCGCAAGGGATGCCCGACCAGCTCGGCCGCGTAGAGGATCACGATCTGCCCCGTGGCCTGCTGAACCCGCGTCAGCACCGTGTCGGTCACCGTGGGCAGCGGCGGAAGCTGCGCCAGGCGCCCGCTGTTCCACGTCATGAGTGCGTAGCGGCCTCGTTCCGTGCGCAGGACCAGGCCCTCGTCGGCTGCTTCGTTCAGCTTGCGATGTGCGGTCGCATCGGGAATTCCGGCCGCAACGGCAATTTCGGTCAACGAGTAACTGCCGTCAGCCGACGGCCTGGTGGCTTCCAACTGCCCCAGCACGCGCAGTACAGCAAAGCCTCGTTGTGCGGCACTGCGGGTCTGACCTGAGGTTTTCAGGGCTTCTGGCATCGTCACTAACCCCCTGTGGAGGCCTCTACCGCCCATGCGGCATGGCCAGTTGTGAGCCTTTCATTCCAGCAAAGCGGTCTGTGACTGTAGGTGGAATACAACGTACGCGTCAACGAGAAACACATGCCCCGCAGGTAACAGGAATGCGTTTCTCGCCGGGCGAGAAAGCAGCTCCCGTCATTTCTCGCTGGGTGAGAAACGGAACCTCATTTCTCACCCGGTGAGAAAAGAGAGGCCGTTCGGGCCCTGATGTTGGAGTGCCCCTATGCCCTAGCCTGGTCGGCGGACCGGTCCCCATGCCCCGCCAGTTGAGGAGACAAGCACAGTGCGCGCCATCGTCATGCGTGAACATGGCGGTCCCGGCGTCCTTCAGTCGGAGGATGTCCAGGAGCCCGCTTTGCGTACCGGCCATGTCCGCGTGCATGTGTCTCTTGCCGGTGTCAGCGCCGACGATGTTCTCGCGCGGACCGGCGCCATCGCAGGCGGGCCGTTGCCTCGCACGCTCGGCACCGAGGTGGTGGGCATGGCGGACGACGGCCGCCGGGTTGTCGGCCTGATCGACGGAGGCGGCTACGCGGAGAAGGTGCTCATGCCGCTGGACGCGTGCTGGGACGTTCCTGCCGGCATCGACGACTTCCAGGCACTCGCGCTCGTCCGGGACGGCATCGCGGCCTGGCACGCGCTGTTCACTGCGGCGCAGCTGCAGCCGAACGAGACCATCGTCGTCACCGAGGCGGGCTCGGCCGTCGGCGTGCTGACGATCCAGTTGGCCCAGAGGTTCGGCGCTCGTGTCATCGCCCTCGTCCAGCACCCTGCAGAGGGAGAGCATGCGCGGGAGCTCGGAGCCGACGCGGTCGTGGACAGTACGGCCGGCAATTCGGGCGAACAGGTCACCGTCGCCGCCGGCGGCACGGTCGACACTGTCATCGACTTCGGCGGAGGGCGGACCGTCACTTCCCTGCTGACCACCCTGGCACCTGGGGCTCGGGTCGTGATGTACGGGCATCCGCCGGTGGATGCCGAGCCGATCGGCCTCGACCTGCTTCTGCGTCAGTCCCTGAGCATCTGCGGATTCCAGTTGCCGCACCTGTATGGCGACCGGATCGGCCTCGCCATGGGCCTGCGCGCCCTGTTCGCCACCGTGCTCGACGGCACGCTGGTCCTGCCGCCGGGCAAGACCTACCCGCTGGCACAGGCGGCTCAGGCCCATCTCGACCTGGAAGCAGCCCAGGGCCCGGGTCTGCGCAAGCTCGCCCTGGACGCCACCGTCTGACCACCGTGCGCTGGACAGGTGCGGCGCGACACGGGGCCGCGCCACACCTGTCCAGAGCATGTCAGTCCTGAAGGTGACGCTCGTCCGACGTTCCGTACCAGTACATCAGCGCGGGAAGCGTCGGTATGCCCAACCGCTCCTTGAGCACATTGAGACGGCTGATCAGCGTGCGCTCGCTCATGCCGTGCTCCTTGGCCACCTGCTTCTGCGACTTGCCCTGAGACAGCCCCCACAGGATCGACCGGTGCTCCGGCGTCGTGACCGGCGTACTGCCGTTCTCCGTAGAGTCGCCACCCGGCTCCGGGCTCTCACTCGCCCCCGGCACCCACGGGTCGGCCCTCTCCCACTGCAGATCGAAGACCGTACGGAGGAACTCGACGATTTCCGTGTGCCGAATGTGCAGCGCCCCCGGTTGCAGCTGACCGTCCTCGTAGACACCGATGAAGGCCTCACGGCTGTCAAAGATGATCATCTTCGGGATAGGGGTGGGAACCGTCCGTACCTGAGCTCCGAGCTCCGTTACGAAGGCCACCCACTTGCGGTTCCAGTGATCGTGCCGGTTGGTGTGGTGATAGAGCGTGCGCAGCTTCACGCCGCGCCGTAGCAGTTGCTCATCCCGCGAGCGGATCTGAGACATGTGCAGCCGATCACGCCGGCCGGGGTGCGAGGTGATGACGTCGCGCTCGGTGGCGTCGGTGGCCCGCGCCAGCCTGCCGTTGATCTGATCCCAGTCGAGGATGAGCTCCACAGCCGCGGTGTTCGTACGCTGCGCACGACGGAACTCGTCCTCGACAGCCGCCTCGAGATCCGGCAGTTGCTCAAGGAAGGCCGTGACATCCGCGAGCGTCTCGACAGCGCGGTTGCGCAGCGTCCGGGATACCCGCTCCGGCTCCGCCGGGATGTGCAAGCCTGGCCGGAGGGGATCGTCCACCATCAGCCCCAGGGACAACAGCTCCTCAAATCCCTTGCCGTCGGCCCCAGTTACTTCCTTCGACACTGCCTCGCGGTACAGCTCACGTGCCTCAGGCGACAGCTCTGGCTTCCCTAACTCGCTCACGTATATGCCCCGTTCATTACATATGCCGGTTCATTTTCGCGCAATGCAGATATCCGCGCGCGGCCATCCGTTGATCTGGCGTAGTGCGCTGAGCCAGCCTAAGGGTGGCTTCACAAACGTGCACCGATGCTTTCCGCATCGGTGCACTCGGGGTGGGGCCACCGCCTGCGTCGTCGACATCGCAGGTCCGCTGAAGAGGGGAAACACCACAAATGATCAACCGTATCAAGCTGCCCTCCGCTGCCCTGGCCGCCGCTCTTCTCGTGGCGCTCGGAGTTGCCGGAGCGGCTGCCGCCCACACCACCACCACGAACCGCGCCAGCGACATCGGCTGGAGCGACATCGGCTGGAAGGCGCAGGCCGCATCGTCGGCGCACGTCCGGGTCACCACCAACGACATCGGCTGGTGACGGCGGAGGGTGCCGCGCGGCCCAGCGCCGCCCGGCACCCTCGCCGGAAGTACGCCCGCACACGCACCAGCCCCGGGGCACCCCAGCCCCGGGTGAACAACACAGCACCACTCCAGACCAGACCAGCAGCACGACGCCCGGCCTCACACCGAGGCCGATAGTGCAGGAGAGAAGGGGCTCGGGGGTAAATGGGGATCCAGCAGGCTGGCAGCAGTCGCGGCGGCAGTCGGTCAGGCCGCGTCTTCGCTGTGCAGGCCGCGTTCGCCACGATTGGCCGCCCCACCGCCCGCCTCGCCGAGCTGGCAAAAGCCTCCGGCCTGGACGACTCCACCGTCAGCAGAATCCTGTCAGCGGGCGTCTATGACGGCTACTTCGTGCGACCCGAACGCGGCGTCTACGGTCTCGGTCCGGGCACCGCCCGCCTCGGATTCCAGGCCTCCGTCGCATACGGACACGACGGTGTCACCACCAACGAACTGCAGGAACTCCACCGCGCCACTGACAAGGGCCTGGTGTTCCTTTACATGGCCAGCCCCTTCGGCCTGAGCCGGCAGTGCGTCGACATGGCTGTCGGCGACGACGCGCTGGAACTCGGCTGGACACCCCGCGACATGCTCTCCATCACCCGCTCCCTGCGCGTTGGCGCGCCCGGCAGGGCGATCCTCGCCTATCTGCCGCTGCCGATGCAGAAGCAGGCCCTCGCCGCCCCGATCCCCGCCCGGGCGGGCCCGGGCGCATTCCGGGACGAGGACGAACTGCACGCGTCACTGGCCGCCATCCGCGATACCGGCTACGCCGCCGGATATGAGGAGTGCGTGGCCGGCTGGCACTCGGTGGCCGCACCGATCTTCTGGGACGACTCGGTGATGGGCAGCGTCCTGCTACTCAAGCCCGCACAGGAGATGCCCGAGCCGCCCGAGGAGTACATCGCGGCCATCAAGGCAACGGCTGCCGCGCTCAGCCGGACCGCCGGTAATTGGCAGGCCTCATGACCCGGGCGCTCGCCGCCACACCTCCGGCGACGGACAGCGCCGAAGTGAAATCCGATGGCGGGCTTTTTCCACACGATGGAAAGAGACCCGTGCGAGGCCGTCTGCCCCATGGCCCTCGTGAGCCGCGTACGTAACAGTGGTCTCACTCGGCGCCCGCCTCCCTCTTGGCGGGCGCCGGTCCCGATCTCCCGGGCCAACGCCCGGGCGCACGACTTCCGGCGGGGACGGCAGACCCTCCGCCGGGGGAATGAAGGACTGGTCCGATCCTCTTGGAGGTGCGATCGGGTCAGCCTAGGACCGTCCCGCTTGGGGGCGTGGTCGGTCCAGTTCGCCGGCACCCCCAAATTGGCGAGCGAAGGCGCTTCCGGTGGGCGTGAGCTCCCGTCGGAAGTGGTCCGGCCGGTGCAACTGGGGGCTCTTCGGAGCTAAACGCCCCGGCTGGACCACCTTCGTCTTCCGAAGCCCGGGCCCGCATCCTCCCGTCGGACCCGATGCCGGTGGCCGGTGCCCCGTCCCACCCCTCCCGGGACGGCACCGGCCATCCGAGCAGTGGCCCCTGGTTTCTCCCAGCGAAATCACCAGCCTCGCGTTCCGCGCACCGGAAGCCACACCGCGCCGCTTCCGCCAGCCGTTGCCGCCGTGATTCCGCAAGCACAACAGTGAGGGCTCAGCCCCCGCCCACTGGTCGCAGCCGCGGGGACCGCCTTCGAGCATCAAAGGCCCCCGCCCATGACCGTTCTGGACGACGCCCTCCCCACCACCGGCCGGACGACCTTGCAGATCGGCAGCCTGCCGCACGACTCCGGCCAGGACACCAGGCAGGTCCTGGACCTGGTCGACCGGCTCCGCAGGGAGAATCCCCGCATCCTGGGCTACCCCGGCAACCGCGCATTCGACTTCACCGACCTCGCCCCGGCCCTGGCCGTCATCCCCAACAACGTCGGCGACCCGACCGCGGGGGACCCGGACGATGTCACCCACACCAAGCCGTACGAGCAGGCCGTCGTCGACTTCCTCACCCGCGTCGCTCGAGGCGAACCGGAAGACACCTACGGGTACATGACCGCCTCGAGCACCGAAGGCTTACTCGCCGGCCTCTACACCGCACGCCGCCGCCTGCCCCGCGCACCGCTGTACGCCAGCGACCAAGCCCACTTCTCCGTCCACAAATGCGCCGCGCTGCTACGCGTGGAACTGGTGACCATCCCCAGCCTCCCCGACGGATCCATGGACCCCGCAGCGCTGCACGCCGCGTGCCGCGCCCGCCGCCGCCGCGACACCCTCAGCGGCCGCCTCGCCCCACGCGGCGCGATCGTGCTCGCCACCATCGGCACCACCATGACCGGCTCATGCGACAACCCAATCGCCCTACGGGCCGCGGCCACCGCCGCCGGCGAGGTCCACGTCCACGCCGACGCCGCCTGCGGAGGCCTACTCGCCGCCTACGCCCCAACCCCCCGCTCCTGGGGCTTCGACGCCGGCAGCGACAGCCTGCAGATCAGCCTCCACAAAGTCATCGGCAGCCCCGTGCCCGCCGGAGTCGTCCTCACCCGCAGCGAACTCGTCCCCGACCAGCACGCCGGCGCGTACGTTGGCGGCATCAGCGACCGCACCCTCAGCTGCTCCCGCAGCGGCCTCGCACCCCTCATCGCCTGGTCCGCGCTCCGCCGCACCGGCGAAGCCGGACTCTGCGCCCAAGTACGCCGTTGCCAGGAGACCGCCGCCTACGCCGTCGAGCGGCTCGAGGCGCTCGGGTGGCACCCGTGGCGGTTTGACGAGTCGTCCATCACCGTCGTCTTCGATCGCCCATCCCGGCAGGTTCTGGACCGCTGGCACCTGGCCAGCGAGGGAACGCGCAGCCATCTCGTCACGGTGTCGCATGTCACCAGGCGCGCGATCGATGCACTCTGCCGGGATCTCATTCACGAACCAACACAGCCGAAGTGATCGTGCCCCACCCGCGCCCAAGGTGCTCCTAGACGAGCTTTCTCCGACCAAGCGGGGGAGGACGGTTGACAGCAGGGTGATCCGTCGAGGCTATCCGTATCACCCGTGCGGAGCAGCCGAGCGTGACAACAGCGGTCCGGCAGTCAGCGAGTGTGTAGCTTGGCCGCATGATCCGTGTACAGCACGTTCTCGAGTGCGACTGGCCCCAGTGCGCCGCAACGCTCACGACGCCGTTCGCCAACGAAACGGACGTCAAACAGTACGCTGCCGAGCAGGGTTGGGTGTACACACCCTGCGACGCTGTGCAGTTCTTCTGCGGTACATGGGAAGACGGCAAGCGCACGGGACATGGCCAGCAGGTTCTCGATGGGCACTGGCCTGCTCTGATGAAGGTGCCCGGAGAAAAGGGGGGACCAGGGTTCTTTGTGGGCTGCTTCTGCGGCTGGTCGGAGACCGGAATGGTGACGGCGTCGACGCAGACCGGGGATCAAGCCCGGACGATCTGGTCTCAGCACCTTCCCCAAGCCGTCGACGCCGCATAGGGGTTCCGCCGCGCACCTACATGCACCTGACGACGGTGAACTGCGCGGTAGCCGACGATCCCCACAGGTCGAAGCAGAGGCCCACTTCGAGTTGAGCCCCATCAGTAGACCTGGCGGCATTGCGATAGGCCGGACAGCATCGCCGCTGACAAGGCCTACAGCAACCGACCGTGTCGGGAGTACCTGCGACGCCGGGGCATCCCGCACACGATCCCGGAGAAGGCCGACAGCCAGGCCACCCGCCTGCGAAAGGGCGCACACGCCGGCCGGCCACCGGGGTTCGACGACGCCCGCTACAAGAAGCGCAACACCGTCGAACGAGCCATCAACAGGCTCAAGAACCACCGAGCAGTGGCCACCCGCTATGACAAGCGTGGCTACGTTTTCCTCGGCACCATCACGGCGGCAAGCCTCGTCCTCTGGCTCCGCACATGACCGACCGGAGAGTTCCTAGGAACTCGCCTCAACCGGTGCGTTGTTGTGAGCGACCATCAGCTGAGCCATCCGGTGCAACCGAGTCCATACGTGCACGCTGTCATGTTCAGCCAGCTCGGGAAGGACCCTTTCAATCTCGTCAGAGATGATCCTCACGGTCGCCATCCCCCGCTCGTGGAGGGAGCCGCCATTGGTGATCCACGTGTACGTGCAGCCCTCCATCCGGGTGTAAATCGACACTAGATCGACGCCCGCCACCGCAAGGCTGTTCCACCTGCCGTCCCACGGCTCATCCAGCAAGCATGCAACCACGGCTACAGGGTCTTCAGCAGCATCCATACCCACATTGTCGCGGGCCGCGCCGTCGGCGAGAAGCTACGGCCGATCACCGCTGCCTGAATCCGCATCCGGCGCAGACGGGCCCGAGCACGAGGCGCATTGATCGACCGGACAGCTCACCTGTTCCTGACCGAGCAACGAACCTGCCCAAAAGCCCCTGCCAGGGCCTGACCCTCTACCAGGCCCTGGACCTGCTCCAACACCTCCTGGCCACCTGGACCGGCACCTGCCCAACCTGCCGACAACCCACCCCATGGCAGCCCTACGACACCACCTAACAAAGCCCTACTAGAGCGGCTCGTTAACAGCAGGCCATCCTGCGCGCCCTTCGCTGACCAGGTGGCTCAGGAGCCGCCGCCAGCGTGTCCGGCAAACCAGACGTTCAACTGCAGCCCAACTGGCCCCTGGTGACCGAACACAGGCGGTCCCCCCCGGTACCCAGAGCGCTTAAACAGTCGAGAGCCTCGACCGCCGACCATTTCCACTGATTGAAATCACCATCGGAGAGAAATTTCAAGCAGCGGAATGTGCGATGCCCTCACGCTAACCGCATACACGTCGCATCGTTTCCGAAGCCTGAAAATGAAGCCTTTTCGGTTTCGAAGAATGAAAGCGGGAACTGCGTGTAGCCGCTTCTGATTGATGCGCCCTTCCCATTCGCGGTCCAGTGGTGGTCACGCGGTGCCGCAAGCCGGTCTTCAACGGGACGATCCACCGGCTGCGGCCATCGCACTCCACTTCTTCCATGCGACTGCTGCTCGCCCACCAGGGCGTAGACACGGCAGGGACGGGATCCACTATGAAGATCGGGCACACAGCCGCAACGGTTGCCGCCGCGGCGGCCCTCATCGTCGGGGGGAGCGTGGCGCTCGCCCCGACCGCATCGGCCGTCGGCTCCAGCGCCTGCACCTATAACCCGACGGACGTCACCTTCAAGGTCAACGCCAACGGCCTGAACCTGCGGACAGGGCCATCGACGGGCTACACGTCGGTGGGGCTGCTCTACAAGAGCGACGGCTACATCTTCAAGGTCCAGTGCTACGCCGCCAAGAACCAGTGGGCGTACGGCTACCTGACGAAGAAGAGCAAGTCCGGTCTGGCCAAGGGACGGACCGGCTGGGTCTCCAGCCCCCTCATCACCTGGGACTCCCGCGACTTCGGCTGGCCCTACTGACGGTTCATCCTCCAGGACGGTACTCCGCTGCCTCTCCGGACTACTGCTGTCCGCCCTCTCTTCGCCAGGAGCTCGCTGCGATGACTCTGCCCGCAACAGGGCCACGGCGCCTGGCCGCAGCCCCAGTGGCTGTCGGCTATGGCGCGGTGCTGCGCACTCCTCACGTGGCGCGGCTGATGCTGGCCACGCACGTCGGGCGGTTGCCGTGCGGGATGACACCGGTGGCTTTGCTCTTCGTGGCGGCCGCCGACGGGGCGAGTCTGGCGCAGCGGGGGATCCTCGCCGCGACCTATGGGCTGGCGGCCGCGCTCAGCCAGCCGCTGCTCGGGCGGCTGGCCGATGCGCGGGGTCAGGCGCTGCCGCTGGCCGGCGGCGCCACCGTGTCGGCCGCGGCGCTGGTCGCGGTTGTGTTCCTGGACGCCACCAGGTGGCCGGCCGCCGTGTGTGTGGTCGTCACGGGCGTGGCCAGCCCACCGTTGGAGTCATGCCTGCGCGCGCTCCTGCCCACAGTGCTCGGCGGGCGTCCGGCAGCGGTGAAAGCCGCGTATGCGCTGGACTCCAGCGCGCAGGAAGGCGTCTACGTGGTCGGCCCGCTCCTGGCCACGGTGCTGGCGACCACGATCTCCCCGGGCGCCGCTCTGCTCACCGTCACGGTGGTAGGCCTGGCCGGTGCCCTCGGGGTCGCCACCTCACGGCCCTCCCGCAGCTGGCAGCCACAGCCCCGCCGTGACCGCGACCTGCTCGGAGCCCTGCGGCCGACCGGGATGACAGCGGTCCTCGCCGCCTACTTCTGCGTCGGCGTGGCCCTCGGGGCCTTGAACGTGGCGGCCGCAGTATCCGCGGACCGGCACGACGCTCTGTGGCTGACCGGCGCCCTGCCGGCGGCCCTGTCGCTGTCCGGGATCACCGGCGGCCTCATTTACGGCCGCTGGGCCTGGCCCGGCAGCCGCACCACCCACCTCCACGCGCTCGCCGCACTCTTCGCACTGGCGTGGATCCCTCTGCTCATGGACCCGCCGCCGATCCTTGCGCTCGCGCTGATCGCCGCCCCGGGCGGGATCTTCCTACCGCTTCTGACCGTCGGCTACCAGGCCGTGACCGACCTGGCCGCGCCCGGCACCGTCACCGAGGCCATCGGCTGGCTGGTGTCCGCCATCAACTGCGGCTTGGCACTGGGCACCGCGCTCGGCGGCCGCATCGGCGGATTCCACCTGTGCGCCGCCGCGGCCCTCGCAGCCGCCCTCACGCTCCTGACCCACCGCAACCCCATCAGACCTCACCACCGGGAGACCTCCCCATGCGCATGACCACCAAGGCCGTCACCATCGCCGCGAGCGCGGCCCTTCTCCTCGGCGGCGGGCTCGCTCTCGCCCCCACCGCGTCCGCCGTCGGCTTTAGCGCCTGCACCACCAACATCAAGGACCAGGACGTCTGGCCGATCACCAACGGCCTGCGCCTGCGGACCGGCCCGGGCACCAGCTACACCGCCACCGGGCTGCTCTACACCTCCGACCGGCTCACCGCCCGCTGCACCAAGGGCAGCTGGTACTACATCAGCACCGACAAGAAGACCAAGACCGGCCTCAAGGCCGGCACCTACGGCTGGGTCAGCGCCTCCTACCTCGACACCCAGATGTGCCTGCCCGAGAACGTCGAGTGCCCCTACAACCGGTGACCTCCTGACCTCGGCGCTCCCATGAGCCGGTGCCGCTGTCCCGGGCCACCCCAACGCCCTTGTCCACGCCCGGGACGGCGGCACCCACCACCCACGACCGAGCCGCTGCGACGGCGGGCGGCAGGAGGCACACCTTGATCCCGATCCATCTCATTCTCGGCCCTACCGGGGTCGGAAAGACCGGCCGCTCGGTCACGCTCGCACGCCGGCACAACAGTCCGGTCCTGGTGCTGGACCGAGTGCAATGCCACCCGCAGCTCGCCGTCGGCTCCGGCCGCCCCACCCACGACGAACTGCAGGACACCGTCCGCTACTACCCGACCGAGCGGCCGGTGCACCACGGCGTGATCACCGCTGGCGACGCCGTCGACCGCCTGGTCCACCACCGCAAGATGCTGGCCGACAGCGGCGCCGACCGCCTGATCCTCGAAGGCGGCTCCATCTCCATCCTCGCGGAGCTCCTGACCCGTGGCGACTGGTTCGAGGACGCCACCGTCGCCGTCGAATGCTGGCTGGAGTCCAATGCCAGCGCGTACGAGGCCCGGGTCGAGCAGCGCGTCGAGCAGATGCTCGGCTACGGCGACGTGACGGGCCGGACCCTGACCGACGAACTCGCCGACCTGTGGCCCATCGCCGAGGCCCGGCCCCGGCTGTACAACATCGCCGGATACCGCGAGGTCATCGACCTGTGCGCCGCCGAGGGCCTGGACCCGATGCACCTGCGCGGCCTCGCCGCCCGGCTACGCCGCGCCCGCTTCGCCCCGGCCATACGCGACGCGCACCTGGACTACGCGCGCCGACAGCGCCTCGCCCTGGCGGCGGCGCTTCCGGAGCTGGCGGAGCGCGGATTCGGGGTGACCTTGTGCGAGATCTGACCGCTCCTGCCCCGCCCGTCCTCGACACCCCGGTCGACCCCGGCCGGCCGCTGCGGTTCACGGTGTTCTGCGGTTCCGCCACCGGCCTGCACCCCGCCTACGAGCACGCCGCCCGCACCATGGGCGGCCTGCTGGCCGCGGCCGGCATCGAGATCGTCTACGGCGGCGCCCGCATCGGACTGATGGGAGCGTTGGCTGACACCGCCCTCTCCTCCGGCGGCCGCGTCACCGGTGTACTTCCCGAGGTCCTCAACCGCGCGGACATCGTCCACCCCGGCCTGACGCATCTGGAGATCGTGGCCGACATGCCCGCCCGCAAGGCCCGGCTGTGCCAGCTGGCCGATGCCTTCCTCGTCTTGCCCGGCGGGCTCGGCACGCTGGAGGAACTCGCCGAGATGTGGTCCTGGGCTCAACTGGGCCTCCACACCAAGCCGATCGCGCTGCTCAACACCGCCAGCTTCTTCAGCCCGCTGCTGACCTTCCTGACCAGCGCTCAGCAGGCGGGGTTCCTCGCGATCCGTGACCGCGACCTGGTGGTGGTCGACGGCGAACCAGCCCGGCTGACCACCGAAGTCCTCGCCCAACTGACACCCGCCGAGGCCAAGCCATGCTGACCACCACCGCCCCCGCAGCTGCAGCATCCGTCGTCCACGATGCGCCACCCGTCGCCGCCAGAAGGCTGCTCACCGGCTACTTCGCGGGACTCGGCGCGCTGATGGCGATCTGGGGCGCGAGGATGCCCGCCGTCCAGGCCGCCGCCCACCTGTCCGCGGGCCGCCTGTCCCTTGTACTGCTCGCGGCTGCCGCCGGAATGGTTGCGGGCCTTTACGCCGGCGGCCGAATCGGCCACCGGCACGGCCCTGCCGCGCTGTTGGCCGCACCGGCCGTGGCGCTCGCCGTCGCGCTGGCTGCCCTCGGTGCCTGCCGCACCCTGCCCGCCCTGATCGGGTTCGCGCTCGTCTTCGGTCTGGCTCACGGGCTGCTGGACGTCGGGGCCAACGTCGCCGCGGTGCGCTGCCAGGACGCCTACGGCCGCAGCATCATGTCGTCCCTGCACGCGGGCTTCAGCCTGGGCGCGCTCTTCGGGGCAGCCGCAGCCGCCGCCACCGCACACACCGGGCACGGCCGCGTCTTCCTCATCGCCGGCCTGGGTGCCGCCGCGGCGGCGCTGCTCACCGCCCCCGCCGCCCGCAGCGTCACCGCCCTCACCCCGCGCCTGCCGGAGACGCGGACAGCACCGCAGGAGGCTGCCGCTCCGAAGCACAGCCGGGCCGAGCTGTGGTTGCTCGGCGCCCTGGCCGCCGCCGCCTTGCTGGGTGAGGGTGCGGCCGCCGACTGGTCCGCGGTCCACCTGCACGGACTGCACTCCACCGCCGCGGTGTCCGCGTCGGCCTACGCCATCTACAGCGCCGCCATGGCCACCGGCCGCCTCGCCGGCGACCGCCTCACCAACCGATTCGGCGCACCCACCCTGGTCCGAGCAGGCGCGCTCCTCGCCACCGCAGGCCTTGGCACCGGACTGCTGCTCGGCACCACCTGGGCCGCACTGGCCGGCTGGGCCGCACTGGGGCTGGGCCTGTCCACCACGGTGCCCGCGCTGATCACCGCCGCCGGACGGCACGGCCCCCGCGCGGTCGCCGCCGTCACCGCCACCGGCTACGTCGGCCTGCTCGCCGGACCAGCCGCCATCGGCGCCCTCGCCTCCCTCACCGGTTCCCTGCCGGTCGCTCTCGCACTCCCCGTCCTGCTCGCCGCGGCCGTCGCCGCCTCCTCCCGACACGCCCTGGAGCCCTCCCGATGACCCACCATCCCCCCGCCGACACGTTCGAAGCAGTGGTGTTCGACTACAACGGCGTGATCGGAGTCCAGCCACCCGCCGAGGCCTGGGACCGCCTCGCCCACCTGGCCGGCTGGCCCCCCGACCGCACCCCCCAGTTCCAGCAGGCCTTCTGGGCCAGGCGCCCCGGCTACGACGCCGGCGTCACCACCAACGCCCAGTTCTGGTCCTCCGGCCTGGTCCTGCGAACCGACCGCACCTTCGCCGACCTGCTGCCCGACCTCATCGCCACCGACACCGCCATGTGGACCGAGGTCGACCCCGCCGTCGTGCACCTGCTGCGCGCCGCCCACCGCGCCGGAACCCGAATGGTGCTCCTCAGCAACGCACCGCACACCGTCGCGGACGCCCTCGACGTCGCCGAATGGTCCTGCAGCCTGATGTCCCGCACCGTCTACAGCGCCCGCATCGGCATCAACAAGCCCTCCTCCAAAGCCTACGAAGCCGCACTCGCCGCCGCCGGATGGCCCGACCCCTCCCAGACGCTGTTCGTCGACGACCGCGCCGAGAACACCGAGGCCGCCGCGCGGCTCGGCATGCGCACCCTGCACTACACCGGCAACCTCGCCGAGCTCGCGGCGCACCTCCCGCAGCCGCACCCCGCGCCCGCGGTGGTCCGGCCGGTCGGCGCCGTATCGTCGGCGGCCGCCTGACCCGCCCCACACACGAGCCGGGCGCGACCAGGGCCCCCACCCTGGCCGCGCCCGGCTCTTCGCTGTGCGCCTGGAGGTTCCGGTGTCTACCACCACCAGGGCATGCGCAGGCCCAGGTGAGGTGCGCCGAGGTCGGGCAGGGCTTCGAGGCCGCAGCTGGTCGGCGTGCGCGCAGTCGAGGTGCGGCGGCCAGTCTTGACGGCTGGCGCGTCGGACGTGGGGGCGGGCGAAGGCTCGGCGACCTGCTGTGCCGGCACCTTTGAGGGGTCGGTGGGCCAGGGCAGATTGCGGAAGTTGGCGGTCACGACGAAGTCCTTCCGGATGGCGGGTTCAGCGGACGCCCGTGCTGAGGCGCAGGGCCCGGGAGAGCGGGAGGCACGCTGCGACACCCAGCAGGGCGCAGCCACCCAGCAGCGCGGCGACCAGCGGTCGGCCACCGGCATGCAGCGCGAGGGCGATGCCCAGCGGCGGCAGCGATGCGACGGCGGACGAGGCGGAAACCACCGCCTGGTAGCGACCGACGGCACCGTCCGGCGCGGCGGTCGACAGGTACGCGCCGACGGCGATGCTGTAGCAGACCTCTCCGGGGACCAGGGCCGCGCAGGCAATGGAGTAGCCGAGCGTGGTGTGCTGGAACGCGGCCAATCCGATGCCTGCGCCGAGGATCGCGGTCCCGGCCGCCAGGACGACAACGGGGGAGAACCGCAAGGTCTCACCGCGGCCGATGAGCAGGCGCGTCATCGGCGGGGTCAGGGCCAGGACGGCGACGGTGTTGGCGATCATCGCGGTGCCGTACGCCGTGGACGGCAGCCCGTCGGCAGTCATCAGCAGCGGCAGGACGGACACCATGCCCCACGCGCACACCATGGCCGCCACGGACACCACGGCGACCCAGCGAAGGCCTCGGTCGGCGAGGACCTGGCGGAAGGTGACCTTGGCGCGCGGCTCGCCTGGCGCCGTCCGTTGGGCGGCCGCGAGCCGGAGAGCCAGCAGGGCGAAGGTGGCGCAGACGGCGGCGTTGGCGAGGAACAGCGGCTTGTAGCCGTAGTGGTGGGCGGCGTAGCCGCCGAGGCCGCCGCAGACCGCGATGCCGACGTTGATCGTCCAGTACAGGGCGGTCTGTGCCCGGGCCCGGGCGCCGGGTGAGGCGATGTGCATGTTGATCGCGGCTGAGACCGCCGGGCGGTAGGTTTCCATGGTCAGCCCGAGACAGACCGACACGAGCAGCAGCGCGGGCAGCGACGCCACCAGTGTGAGCGCGACGCAGGACAGTGCGGCGAAGCCCATCATGACGGCCAGGGCGGTGCGCTGGCCGGCGCGGTCGGTGAGCTGACCAGAGATGGCCTGGCCGATACACCAGCCGACACCGAACAGGCTCATGGACGCCCCGGCGGCAGTGGTGCCGTACAGGCCGGCTACGTGGTAGCCAAGGAAGTCCCAGGCAAAGCCCCCTGCTTTCACCAGCAGCGAGGCGGCGATCAGCGCCCAGACGGTAGAGCGGCCTGCCCGGGCGGGCGCTGCGTGCCGGGGGAGGGTGGGGGGTGCATCGGTGGTGGCCACGGGCCGGTCCCCTTGCAGATCACGGATGGGTGCGGGCAAGGAAGAAGGCGGCCGCGGGGCGCGGCCGCCTTCTGACCAGGGGAGCGGGGGCCCTTAGTTGGGGCGGGCGGCCCGGTTCGGACGGAGCGCCCGGTTCGGACGGGCGGAACGGTTCGGGCGGTCGGCGCGGTTCGGACGCATGGTTCCTCCGTGTGCGTGTGTGGCCCCCGGATGTGGGGACGGACATCACGCTAGGGAGAGCGCATGGCGGTGGGAACTCGCGCAGGCCTCGGGCACGGTTGTGCGTTCGGCAGGCGAAATGATGAGACGGCAGCTTCCGCCCACCGGAATCCGCGGGTCGGTCAGGCTACGTGCAAGGAGGTGGCAACGCGATCGCGGAAGTCGCGCACCACGGGAGTAGCGGCGTGGGGGAGCATCTTTGCGGCGAGGTCACGAAGCGGGCCGGTGGTGCGATGTGAGCTGATCTCTTCGGTGAGGTCGAGGGCTCGGTTGGCGGTAGCGCAGGCGCGTTCGAGGTCGTTCTGGCGCCATTGCGCGTCGGCTTGGCGGGTGAGGTAGAGGGCGTGGGTTCGTACCCGATCCGCGGGATACAGCGCTGCGGCCTGGGCGAAGGTCGTCTCCGCCTGCGCTGCGCGGTCCAGGTCGAGTTCGCAGGAGGCGCGTGCGGCGAGCAGTTCGCTCTGGTCGAACCAGTAGGCCCATTCGGGGTCTGTGTCGCCGGTGGTGGCGCTGGTGGCGAGGAGTTCGGTCGCCTGGTCGAGGTCCCGGAAGCACGTCGCGTCGCGTTGGTGGGCGCGGGCCCTGGCGCGGCGGGTGAGGAGCATGGCTTCGACTTTGGGGGTGGTGCGGCCGCGGGCTGCTGAGACGGAGGCGGCCGCCATGGCTTCGGCATCGTCGGGACGCCCGCAGTTGTAGGCGGCGGCGCACCAGAAGGCGAGGATGTGGGAGCCGAGGATGGTGTCGGAGGCGGCGTGAGCGCAGCGCAGCGCCGATTCGAAGACGGCGTCGGGGCAGTGGGACTGGACGTCGAAGACGGCCCAGGCGTGCATGCGGGCGAGGTCGGCGGCTGCGCTGTAGAGACGCTGGCCGTGGGTCTCGGTGTAGCTGCGGTCTTGGAGAAGCCGCACGACCATGCCCATGGCGGCCTGCGTTTCCTGGATGACCTGTCCGCCGCCGTCGGCATCGTCGGTGTGGCGTAGTTCGCGGACCTGGCGTTCGATGTGTGCGACGGCGGCTTCGCCGATCCGCCGGCCTTCGGCGATCTGCCCGGCAGCGGCGGGGTCGGCCGTGAGCCAGGACCACAGCGAGGTGGTCAGCGTGGCGCCGGTGACGAGAGCGAAGGTCCTCCGGTCTATGTCCATGTCACTCCCAGACACCTCGTTCAGGGACTGCAGGGCACCTGGGGCGTCCCAGGTGTAGCAGAGGGGCTGAAGCGCCGGGTCTGCGGCCAGCCAGTTGGGCCACGGCCGGTCGGTGACCGCATCGTCAGGAATACCCAGCAGCTCTGCGATGAGAACTCGCGTCGGGTGGTCCGGGTCGCGGCCGTGCTCCCAGCGCCAGACGCCATCCTTGCCCGTTCCCACGGCGACGCCGCGGGTGGCACCTAACACGCACAAACGGCGCGCGAGTTCGGTTCGCGTCCAGCCGCGGGCTGTCCGGGCTCGCTCCAGAAGATGCATCGCTGCTCCCCGCTCTGCCACTGCTTCCGCACGCAGATGCCTTGACGGTAGCGACCCGCCGGGACGGGCGGAAGTCGGCTCGGGGGTGCTCTCGGGGTGCTCTCGACGGCACCCGGAGCGCACCTGCTTGATCTCTTCACCGGCAGGTCAGGGGCGGTCATCGTGGCTGGACGAAGCGTTCGTGCCGGGAGAGCAAGGAGATGATTGCGATGGGTAGGTTGGCGCTCTACGGTCGGCCAGGCGCCGGCAAGTCCACGCTCACGCACCTGCTCATTGAGCAGTGCGAGGAAGCCGGCCTTCAGGCGCTCGTGGTGAAGCTCGGCGCGCCGCTGTACGAACTGCAAGCCCTCATTCACGCCATGGCCGGACAGCCGATGCTGGCCGGCGGCCAGCAGGACGGCCTGCTACTCAATGACCTGGGCGCGCACCTGCGCAGGATCAATCCCGATGCGCTGACGGCTCCCTTCGCAGCCCGGGTGGCACAGGCCACCAGCGTGATGCCCGATGTGGTGCTGGTCTGCGACGACGTGCGGGCCCCGGACGTGGAAGCGGTTGTCGCGCTGGGCTTCACCTTGGTGGAGGTGACAGCGCCCGAGGATCTGCGCCGTGCCCGCAAGCTGGCCCGTGGGGACTTCTCCGCGGGGGCTGACAGCCACCCCACCGAGGCCCCCTTATCAGTGACACCCGCACTCCGTATCGGTAACGACAGGACGCTGGAGCACCTGCGCGCGCGGGCGGCCCACCTCGTTCACGAGGTACTGCGGTGATCCTGACCGGCCGGGAGATCGCCCGGCAACACGCCGCAGGGCTGATCCACATCAACCCGTTCCACGAGGACCAGCTCAACCCGAACAGCTACAACTACCGGCTCGGCCCACTGCTGCGCACACACCGCGCCAGCGTCGTGGACACCCTGGGCGAACACGACCTCGACGAGGTCGCGATCCCGCCGGAGGGCATCGTCTTGCACCCGGGCCGGGTGTATCTGGGCACGACAGTGGAGTCCATCGGCAGCGAGCACTTCGTGCCGACGCTGATCGGCCGGTCCTCCCTCGGGCGTCTCGGGGTGTTCCTGCAGATCTCCGCCGACCTGGGCAACCTTGGCGCCGTACACCGCTGGACCCTGGAAATCGTCGTGGTCCAGCCGATCCGCCTCTACGCGGGCATGATCGTCGGGCAGGTCTCTTTCTGGATGCCCACCGGGCCGCGCCGCCTGTATCAAGGGCACTTCGGCCAGTTCAGCCAGGCCGTGACCCCTCACCCCTCTCTGCTGGCCACCGGCCGTTGACGTTCCCGCACGCCGACCCGCTACAGACAGGCATTCCATGATTCTCACCGGCCGGGAGATCGCCCGGCAGCACGCCGCCGGGCGCATCCACATCGACCCGTTCCACGAGGACCAGCTCAACCCGAACAGCTACAACTACCGGCTGGGCCCGGTGGTGAAGACCTACCGGCCCGAGGTGCTGGACGTGGCCCGCCCCAACGAGGTGGAGACCGTCACGATCCCCGACGACGGCATGGTGCTCTCCCCGGACCGCATCTACCTGGGGCACACGGTCGAGACGATGGGCAGCGCCCACTACGTGCCGATCATCCGAGCCCGGTCCGGCATCGCCCGCCTGGGCCTGTTCGTCCACGTCACCGCCGACCTGATCGACATCGGCTCGGTGAACCAGTGGACCTTGCAGCTGCATGCCGTGCAGCCCGTGCGTGTCTACCCGGGGCTGCTGATCGGGCAGGTGACGTTCTGGGAGACCACCGGAGAGATCACCCTGTACGACGGCAAGTACCAGCACTCTCAGGGCCCGGCCGAATCGCAGATCCACCGCGACTTCCGCCTCCTTGCGGGAGCCCGGACATGACCGCCGCGAGGCCTGCGGGCGGTATTCCGGCGTGCGGCGACGAGGTCAGCGGCCGTCTGGTGACCGCCGCCTATGACGTCATCGCTGCCCGCTACGTGCTCGCCCGGCACCAGATCGGCGCCGTGCTCCTGGACGCCGACGGCGAACTCCACGCCGGGCTGCACCTGGACGCGATGGTAGGACGCGCCGCGGTGTGCGCCGAAGCCGGCGCCCTGTCGGCGGCACGACTGGCCACCCAGGCCCCGCTGATCGCCGTCGCAGCCGTCCGCTACCCCAAGCCCACCGAGACCGGCCCGGCCCGGATCGTGCCGCCCTGCGGCCTGTGCCGGGAACTGCTCCTCGACTACGCCCCCGGCCTGCAGGTGGTGATCCCGATCAACGGCTACGGCCAGGCCGCGGCGCTGGCCAGTCTGCTGCCACACAAGTACGTCGGAACCAAATGGCCGGCCCCGTCCGGGGCCGGCCCGGCCACGAACTGAGAGGTGACATCAATGGACTTCCGGACCCCCGAGCTGGAGGAGATGGCCGCCGAGGTCATCCCCGGCGACCACTTCCGGCTGTCCGCGCAGGACGCCCGGGACAAGTTCTTCGCCACCAGCTGGATGCTCGATGAGAAGCAGCTGGTCCACAACCGGTTCCGCACCAACCCGCGGTCGATGCTCGATCACCTGCTGGACAACCTCGCCCTGACGGGCTCGGAGGAACTGCTGGACCTGGGCTGCGGCAACGGCTTCGTCCTGGAGCACCTGCGCCCGTACCTGGCCGCCGGACACATCGTCGGTCTGGACATCGCCCCCGGCGTGCTGGCGGCGGCCCGGCAGAGGCTGGAAGGCGTCGCCACGCCGTGCGAGTGGTACGAGGGCAGCGCCGATGACCTCTCGCGTTTCGCCACCGACTCCTTCGACCGCGTCATGGCGAACTACATGATGCATTACGTCCCCGACATCGGCCGCTGCCTGGCCGAGGCCCGGCGGGTGCTGCGGCCGGGCGGCCGCTTCATGCTCACCACCGACCGACCGGACTCCATGGTGGAGATGTACCAGGTGCACTTCGCCGCCCTGACCGCCATGAACGCCCCCCAGCGGTTGTTCAAGGCCACCCCCAAGGCCCGGATCTCCCTGGAGAACGGGCACGGCCAGCTCGCCGGGCACTTCGCCAGCGTCGAGACCAGGACCTGGCAGGACCAGCTGCAGTTCGCCACGGCGGAGCCGTTCCTGCGGTTCTACCGCGCCCACAACTACTGCTGCGCGGCCTCCGAGCCCGGCGACCTGAGCGAGGACTTCTTCACCGAGCTGGAAACACGGGTCCGCGCCCAGGTCCAGCAGGTCATCGACGACCGCGGCTTCTTCGCCGTCACCAAGTTCACCGGCTCCTTCATCTGCCGCTGACCCATCCCCACCAGCGCCCCAGACCCCCGCAAGGAGGCAACCTGCCATGACCCGCCACGCCCTCACCGGCCGCCGCGTCCTGCTCACCGGAGGAGCCGGCCTGATCGGCCGCCAGGTCCACGCCCAGCTCCAGGCCGCAGGAGCGACCGTGACAGTGCTGGACAACCTCAACGCCAGCGACCGGGCCACCTACGCCCTGTGCGGCGTCCACCCCGACGCCCCAGGCCTGGCCGTCGGCAGCGTCCACGACGCGCCGCTGGTTCGCTCACTGGTCGCCGACAGCGATTATGTGATCCACGCGGCAGCGCACTCCACCGTCGCTGGCTGCCTCGCCGATCCCGACACCGCGTTCGCCGCCAACGTCGCCGGCACGGAAACCGTGTTGCGGGCCGTCGCCGACTCCGGTCACCTCACCCGCCTGGTCTTCCTGTCCTCCGCGCAGGTCTATGGCCACGGCACCGGCAGCCACACCCACGAACAGGTCTTCACCGAAGGCTCCCCGCTCCGGCCACTGAACCTGTACGCCAGCGCCAAACTGTGGGGCGAGCACCAGACCCGCTTCCTCCTCAGCCACGCCGGGGTCGACTACACCATCCTGCGCCCGTTCTCCGTCTACGGCCGCGGGCAGATCCCCAAGCCGAACGCCTTCAACTGGGCCATCGCCCAACTGTCGATGTACGCCGCCATCGGCGACCCGCTGCCCCTCAACCACGGCGGCCGCCAGATCCGCGACTTCCTCCACGTCAACGACGCCGCCACCGGAATCCTCCACGCGCTGACCGCACAGGAGGCCTCCGGGCAGACCCTCAACCTCGGCACCGCCCACACCACGTCGATCGCACAGGTCGCCGAGATGATTCGCTCCCACTACCCGCACGCCCGCATCACCGAAGGCGCCCGCAGCGCCCAGGACCCGCTCGGCGGCCGCGCCGACACCACCCGCATGACCGCCGCCCTGGACTGGCAGCCGCGCATCACCGTCAACGACGGCATCAGCGACTACGTCCGCTGGCTGCGCGACACCCCCAACGCCATCCCGGGCTGGCTCCGCGAGGAGGGCAGCCAGCAGCGCCTCGCCGCATGGAACGCCGTCGACACGGCCGCCAAGGGGGTCCGCTCGTGAGGCGCCGCCTGCGATGCGCAGTGATCGGTCTTGGATGGGCCGGAGGGGTGCACTGCCGGGTCCTGCGCGAACTCGACGGCGTTGACCTGGTGGCCGTTGCCGACACCGACGCGGCCCTCCGCGCATCCTACGACGGCATCCCGGCCGTTCCCGGCATCGAGGACCTCCTCGCCCACGACCTGGACTACTGCGTGATCGCGACGCCCACCACCACCCACGAGCGGCTCGGACTGGCCCTGGCCGACGCCGGGATCCACGCGCTGATCGAGAAGCCGCTCGCCGACTCCCTGCCCGCCGCACTGCGTCTGACAACGGCCTTCGACTCTGCCGGCCTCATCGCCTCCGTCGGCCACACAGAGCGCCGCAACAGCGCTATCACGGACGTCGCCACGCGCCTCGCGCACGGCGAGTTCGGCGACATCTACCAGGTAAGCACCCACAGGCAAGGCCCCTTCCCCGACCGGATCAAGGACGTCGGCGTCATCCAAGACCTGGCCATCCACGACGTCGACCTCACCGCGTTCCTGACCGGCCGACCCGTCGTGCAGGTCACCGCTCACGCCCTGCATGTCAGCGGATCCGAACACGAGGACCTCGCCACCGCCGTCTGCCGGCTGCAGGGCGACCTGCCGGCCATCCACCACGTCAACCGGATCTCCCCGCTCAAAGAACGCCTCACCCTCGTGCACACCGCACGCGGATGCGTGGTTGCCGACGCCCTCGCCTTCACCGTCACCGTCCACACCAACGGCACCCCGCCCAGCCTCGACGGCTTCCCCGGCGTGACCATCGGACCTACCACGTCCTGGCACACCCCCCGCCGTGAACCCTTCGTCCTGGAACACCAGGCCATGCGCGACGCCGTGCTCGGCCTGCCGGCCGACATCGTGACCCTGCGCCAAGGAGCCGCAGCCGTCGGCGTCACCGAAGCCACCCTCGCCTCGGCGCGCACCGGCCGTCTCACCCCAGTCACGCCCCACGTGTGCTGACGCGGGCCCCCTCCCCATCCGTAGAACAAGGAGTCTCATGATCGTCGACAGCGTTGTGCAGTTCTTCCCCCGCGGCGGATCGGCGTACGTCGTCGCCTACGTCGCCCGGCAGATGGCCGCCCGCGGCGTCGTCTCTCGTGTCCTGTGCGGCACGCTCGGCGACCCGGGCGACTTCAGCCACGCCGAGTCCTTCTACGCGGGACTGCCCACAGCCGCGATGGACTACAACCCGGCCGCGGCCGCCCACCAGTGCGGTGAGCCGTCCATGGACGGGCAATCGCAGCCGTTCCACCCCTCCTACGAAGACCGCGGGCCTACAGCGCCGGACCGCATGTTCACCGCCGTTCCGCGCAGCACCCTCACGCACATCACGAACGCCTGGACAGCCCACCTGACCGCGTTCCGCAGCCCCTGCACCGACGTGGTCCACCTGCACCACCTCAGCCACCTGCAGCAGGCCGCGGCCCGCGCCTACCCGGGCGTCCCGCGCCTGACCACCCTGCACGGCACCGACCTCAAACTTCTCGACCAGGCCGCCACCCTCACCGCCCTGGCGCACGCCCTGGACGAACCGCTGGCCCGTCTCGCCCAGCTCCCACCCCCCGGCACGCCAGGCAGGGACTCCGCCATCACCACGCTGCTGCGACGCGCCACCAGCCTGACCGAGGACCAGCGCACCCTCCTCATCCAGTCCGACTGGCGGCTGTGGCGGCACACCGAAAGCTGGCTGACCGCAGTACGCCGCAGCCTGCCCCTGGCCGGCCGCATCGTGGCCGTCTCCGAAAGCGACCGCACCGAGATCCACCGCCTCCTCGGCGTCCCCGAACACGACATCACGGTGGTGCCCAACGGCGTCGACACGGCCCGCTTCATCCCCCAGCACCTCGGCGACCACGCCAAACTCGCCCACCTGCGACGCTGGCTGGTCGACGACCCCCGCGGCTGGCTCCCGGACAGCGCACCCGGCACCATCCGCTACACCGAGGCCGACCTGGACCGATTGACCAGCCCGGACGGCCGGCTACGGCCGATCGTCATGTGGGTCGGCCGGTACCAGCGCAACAAGCGCATCAACATCCTCATGGAAGCCTTCGCCGCCGCCCGGGCCAAGACGAGCACCAACCCGGCCCTGGTCCTGTGGGGCGGCGCCCCCGGCGAATGCGAAGGCGAACACCCCCTGCACACCGCCCAGCGCCTCGGCATCGCCGACGACACCTACCTGCTCGGCTACCGCGGCCACGACGAGCTCCCGGACGGCCTGAACTGCGCCGACCTGATGGTCGCCCCATCGGTGTGGGAATCCTTCGGCATGGTCTACATCGAGGCCGCGGCCTGCGGCACCGCCCCCGTGGCCGCACACATCGGCGGCCCCCTCGACATCCTCACCACCGCCGGCGAACACGCCAACGGCTGGACCGCCCGCCCCGATGACGCCACCGACCTGGCCCGCGTCATCGCCGACGCCCTCAACAACCCCGCTGAACGCGCCCGCCGCGCCGCCAACGCAGCCGCCCACGTCCACCGCACCTACAGCTGGGCCACCGTCACCGACGCCTACCTCGACCTCTATCGGCAGACCGCTCGCACATAGATGAACACCACACGACAGTCACGTGCCCATGACATGACCAATGGGAGAACCGAGGGCGGTAACATCCCGCAGATGAAACTCGGCGTGGTCATCCTCACCATGGGCAACCGGCCGACGGAGCTCGCCGCGCTCCTTGGCTCCGTCCTCGCCCAGCACGGAGACCCGATGCGCATCGTCGTCGTCGGGAACGGCACACCTCTGCCCACCCTCCCCGAAGGCGTCCAACCCTTCGAGCTCGACACCAACCTCGGCGTCTCCGGCGGCCGCAACGCCGGACTGGCCGCCCTGCGCGCCCATGGCGACGTCGACGTGGTGATGTACCTCGACGACGACGGCCTGCTTCCCGACCTCAGCACCGCCGACAAGGTCCGAGACCTGTTCGCCCTCAGCCCCGACCTGGGAATCGTCAGCTTCCGCATCGCCGACGAGACCGGCTTCACCCAACGCCGCCACGTACCCCGCCTCCGAGCAGGCGACCCCATGCGCGCCGGTGAAGTCACCACCTTCCTCGGCGGGGGAAACGCGGTCCGTATGGCTGTCGTCGACCAGACCGGTGACTGGCCCGAACCGTTCTTCTACGCCCACGAAGAAACCGACGTCGCCTGGCGGGCACTGGACGCCGGATGGCGCATCGAATACCGGCCCGAACTCGTCCTGCAGCACCCACGTACCTCGCCGACCCGGCACGCCGTGTTCTACCGAATGGTCGCTCGCAACCGGGTCTGGCTGGCCCGGCGACACCTGCCCGCGGTACTGGTGCCGATCTACCTCGCTGTCTGGGCAGCACTCACCCTCTCCCGCAGGCCATCAGCCGCCGGCCTGCGGGCATGGGTCGGCGGTTTCACCGAAGGCTGCCTCACGCCATGCCCGCCCCGGCATCCCATGCGCTGGCGCACCGTATGGAAGATGACGCGACTCGGCCGCCCGCCCATCGTGTGACCCCATCCGGCGCCCGACTACACCCCCAGAAGGGCTAGCAGCCGGGTCGCCTGCCGTTCAGCGGTCCCAGCGGGGTTGCGGTCGAAGCCAGGCCGTCCCGGAAGCAGCATGATCAGCCAGAGCAGTGCCAGCAGACGCCGCACGTCGCGTAGCCGGGCAGCTTCCATATCCGTCAAGGAGAAATGCCCCAGCAGGCCTTCAACGTCCAGGGTGCTGTCCACCCAGCCCGACGGATGCTCAGCGATCTCGGCGAGCTCGAAGACGCGATCGCTGCGGCCGGAGTCCTCAAAGTCGACCAACCGGACCACTTCCCCGTCAAAGAGGTAGTTCGCGAGGTTGCCGTCCGTGAGCCCGAACACCGGTACAGGATCGGCCTTCACCAAGTCGTCCAGCGGCGCAGCATCCAGCCACCGCCGACCCTCATAGAACGCCCGCTCAGTCTGCAGATCCGGCCCGAATAGCTGCTCCTGGGCACACCAGTCCTGTGCTTTGCTGACGGCCTTGGCCACGTTCCAGGCGCCCTCAGGGATCTCCGCAAGCACCTTCTGCGGAATCGCACCGTGCAAGGCGGCCAGCGCTTTTGCCAAAGCTGTCGCACTACGACCGGAGACCACGGTGCCGCGCAAAGGATGTCCAGCCAGTCGGGACATCGCCACGGTCGGCGGCTCACCCTCCAGGTCCGCGTCGAGGGGCTGCGGAGCCAGACCGGGGGCGTACCTGGCCAGCAGAGTCAACGCTCGCCACTCGCGCTGCGGCTCACCCCGAGCCCACGATGTGAACCGCTTGACCACCACGTCGGAGCGCATTTCCAACCCGTGGGTGTTGTCCTGCCCGGCCACACACATCTCCTGCTGCCTCGCCGGGGCACCTGAACCTCAGCCGCTTGCGACCCTACGCCACCCCAGCACTCACCAGGGCGAGACGACACCCCTTCAGCGCCGATAGATCGAGACACACGCTCACGGGCTCACGGCTAGCTCCGATCTTCCCCGCGCCGGCAAAACCTCGGGCACGCCGCATGGCCATCCGCGCTCCCTGGCCGTAGCGCACCGTCTACACCTCCATGGCAGCGCAAATCAGCGGCGCAACCTCAACTGAGGCAGCAACGAGCAGCGAGTCCAGGCGAAAGCCGTTGGAAGGGCTCACTTCGCTGATCAGCCTGGCTATCGCTTGGACGTCCGATGTCCCTGCTGGTCAAAGTCCCAGTTCGTTGACGCGCCGGGCCAATCAAGGCCGGCATCTACTGAGAATCTCCAGCGCGTCGACGTGAGACGCCACACTTCGTGACCACCGACCGGTTGTCACTCGTTTGCGGCGGCAACCTCCGCGTCGCCAGTTGAGGCGGAGTCGGACGGGGAGGTGTCTGCCGTGTAGTAGACCGTCCTACCCTGCCGTGAACGGTTGATCCGGCCTTTGGCGACCAGCTGCTCCAAGGTGTCGCGCACCACCGGGGTTCCCACCAGCCGGTCGGGAAGTGCCTCGGCAAGATCGCTAGTCACCTCGGCGGCTGTCCGGGGCTGCTTGTGCTGCAGCAGTCGCTCATGGATGACGGCGCCCAGGGTGGGGCCCTTGGCCGCTCCGGCAGCCTTTCCACGGGCGGCGCCAGCTGCCATCTTCCCGCGCCCGCCCCGTCCTCCGGCCTTGCCACGCGCGGTCCGGGGGGCGGGCACTCCCTGGGATTGCACACTCGCTTCAGCCGATCCGTCTTCGCTTCGAGTGGCACCCGCACCGGTAGCCGGCGACGCTGGCTGACCGGTCAGGGTGCTGCGCAGGTTCTCCAGCCAGACCGCCTCACGCTCCAGCGTGGCCAGGTGCTTCTGCCAGCGCTGAATGGCGTCGTGGGCCTCGGACCGGGCGGCGCTGTTGCGGGTCAGGTCGTCCTCGAGGCGGCGGACGTATTCCTCCTGGACGGTGGAGTCATCGGCTGGAGGGCTGGCGATGTCCTGGGGCATGGGCGTCTCGCTCTCGTCACGGAGGGTGTGCCTGATGCCGGATGGTACTCACCACGGGGCGCACGCAGTGGCGCGACTGAGATGAACGAAGCCAACCACCTGAACAACGACTCACCGCCGATCGTGCAGATCTGTTCAGTCCTAGCGGACTTGCCGGAGTCAGCGCCCAAGAGCCGACCGTTGGCCGCCTCGTAGGCGGGCTGGAATCGCTGGTAGTGCGCGGAGCAGTTCGTTGGGCGAGGCGCGTCTCTGGCCCCCTAGCGGACGCGTCACTGGTTGTTGGAGACGCAGCTGTTCCTGGTTGGGAGTCTTCGGTCGCAGCGAGGTCTTGTCGCGGCCAACAGTCCCTTCGGTGCAGGATGCGGCGCGGCAACTGCCCGGCATTCGTAACTACTCTTCAGAGCAGGTGCGTTCAGTCGGTGGGACCAAATGCCTCGCTGCCGCCCTGCGGAACGCAGCGAGCAAGGGGTGTCGTTCGCCGGATCTGGCGGCCAGCACGACCTGCACTGGCAGCGCGTCCGAGACGGGAACGCTCACGATGTCCGGGCGCAGGTTGGCTGCGAACCCGGCTGGCGCCAGCGACACCACCTCGTCACCCGCGATCAGTTCCAGCTTGTCCTCCAGAGTCTCCACCAGCGCACCTAGCCGGGTGTGGCCGGGCGGATTGGCCCCGCCACCGTCGACGCCCGCGAACCGGGGGAGCGTCTCGTCGGCGATGTCGTCGAGGGTGACCGACTCCTTCCCGGCCAGCCGGTGGCCGAGCGGGACCAGCAGGACGCGCGGCTCCTCGTAGAGCGGGGTGACGTCCAGGCCGTCCGGGGCGAACACCAGTCGCGCCGCGACTACGTCCACGTGGTGGTCGAGCAGCGCGTCCCGCGGCTCGCTCCAGCTCAGGTGCGCGGTGCGCACGTCGGCCTCCGGGTGCCGGTGGCGCAGCTCGCGCACGGCCGGGGTGACGATGAGGTTCGTGGTGTAACCCACGGTGAACGGGCCGTGTCCCGCGGCGGACCGGGCGCTCGCCACGGCTCGTGCGGCGGTCCGCAGTAGTTCCCTGGCTTGCGGCAGAAACGTCTCGCCAGCCTCGGTCAGCCGTGTTCCGCGCGGAGCGCGGTCCAGCAGCCGGACACCCAGCTGCTGTTCCAGGCGCCGGATCTGCCGGCTCAGCGACGGCTGCGCGAGCCGCAGCACCTCGGCGGCCCGGCCAAAGTGCAGCTCGTCGGCGACCACCGTGAAGTAGCGCACCAGGCGCAGCTCCAGGTCCGCCGGCGGTACGGGGGAATCGGTCACCAGTCGACCCTACTCCCGTCATGAGCTGCGGTGATAACCGATGGAGCATCGCCCGGTGCGGAACAGGTCTTGGACCGCGGGGCGGTGCGGGACGCAGGCTGGGGTCATCCCAGCAGGAACTCTCCGTGAGGTGAACAGTCATGCGTGTGTTCGTCACCGGCGCCACCGGGTTCGTCGGCAGCGCGGTCGTCCGCGAGCTGCTCGGCGCCGGGCACCAGGTGCTCGGCCTGGCCCGCTCAGACGCGGCCGAGGCGGCCTTGAAGGAGGTGGGAGCGGAGGCGTACCGGGGCGATCTGAACGACGTCACTGGGCTTCGAATCGCGGCAGAAGCCACGGACGGCGTGATCCACACAGGCTTCAACCACGACTTCTCTGACATGCCCGGCGCCCTGCGCACCGAGCTTGCCGCGCTCGCGGCGTTTGGCGACGCCCTCGAAGGCTCCGGCAGCCCCCTCATCATCAGCTCCGCCACCGGTGTACTCGCCCCCGGCCGCCTCGGCACCGAGACCGACGGCCCGCACCCGGCGGCGCCCGGCGCGCACCGCGGCGAGGCGGAACGTGCCGCGCTGGCCCTGGCCGGCCGTGGCGTTGGGGTCTGCGCGATCCGGCTCCCGGCGTCCGTGCACGGCGCCGGCGACCACGCGTTCGTCCCGCACCTGATCGGCCTCGCCCGGGACAAGGGCGTCTCCGCCTATCTGGGCGACGGCACCAACCGCTGGCCGGCCGTGCACCGCCTCGACGCCGCCCGGCTCTACCGCAAGGCCCTGGAGTCGGCCGACCCCGGTGCCGTCCTGCACGCGGCCGCGGAGGAGGGCATACCACTGCGGGCCGTCGCCGAGGTCATCGGCCGCCGCCTCGGCGTGCCGGTGGTCCCCCTCGGCGAGGAGGAGGCGGCCGCGCACTTCGGGTGGATCCTGCGGTTCGCCCGCAACGACAACCCGACGTCGGGCACCGCGACCCGGGAGCGATACGACTGGCACCCCCAACAGCCCGGCCTGCTGGCCGATCTCGACCAGGACCACTACTTCGCCTGACCCACCGGGAGAGTGGCGACTCGGCGTCCTGGTACGGAGCCTGGTGGCCTGCGGCTGGCTGCCCGGAAGGTCGACGCCGTCCTTCCGGGCGGGGGGAGTCAGCCCCGAGCGCTCCCGAGTAGGTTCGAACATGTGCGCGGCTGCACAGGGCGGCATGGCCTTCGGTAGCCGCAGATCGGTCGCGGTGGCGTGTCCGCCTTCCCGATGCCGCCGCCGTCACCTGTCCTGGGGCCACGCTGGAAACCTCGTGCCTCCGCTTGTCGTCCCGAGACGCATCGCGGATTGTAGGCGTTACCCGCCGGCAGCTCCGGCTTCTGGGGTGTGCACGTCTGGACGGCACAGGTACGTGCGGGACGGCGGGCCGTGGCGGAGTCGACCGGCTCCTCCGGCGGCGCCAGGTTGGCGGGGAGCGAACAACCGTGAGGTGGCCCGCCACCTCACCATCAGCGCACGGCCGCCTGCCACCTCCGACAGGCCTTGGCGCGGCTCGGATGCGCTCCGGAGATGGAGGGCTTCTCGCTCCAGCCGCCCAGCCCTGCTGTCACTGCCTCGAAGACGGGGTCGGTGACTGAGCCAGACACCGCGTCGCGGGGTGCTCCAGAGCGAGTGTCGACTACGCAGTCGGAGTTGGCCACTCTTCGGCTGGCTACGGCAGGGCGTGCAGGGGGGCGTGGTTGGCCTTGAAAAGACGCTCCCCAGCCCGGCGGAGAGTGAAGTTGCGCAGCGGTGTGGGCAGGTTGCGGGCTTTGTCACGGCGGTGGTTCTGGGCCACCACCCAGGCGACCCGCCCAGCGCGCCGGGCCTGGAATACGGCGAGGCTCGCGGTGAGATCAGGACCAGTTTCGAGCGTCTCGGCGAGCACCAGGGCATCCTCGAGAGCCATAGCGCCGCCCTGGGCCATGCTCGGGGAGAAGGCGTGGGCGGCATCGCCGATAAGGACAGCACCCGGGCGAGTCCAGACGGTGTTTTCACTCTCATGCAGCGCGGCGAAGTGCGCGTCTGCGCCCTGCTCCAGCAACCGCGGGACTGGACCGCTAAAGTCGGCGAAGAGCGCTCGCCAGTCACCGGTCGGAGCCGTCGTGACGGAGCTGTTGATGTCGGCGTAGCAGTAGACGCGGCCGGCACCGAGCTGAACGGTCAAGAACGTCCGGCCCTTGCCGCCTAGGCGCGCCGTCCAGTCCGTGAGGCCCGGTATCGCCGTGTCGTCGGCGATGAACCGCCAGCACAACTGGCCCAGAAAACGCGGTTCGGGGCCGCCGAAGAGGGAGCGTCGCACGGCGGAGTTGATGCCGTCTGCACCCACCACCAGGTCGTACGTGCCGGTAGCGCCGTCCGCGAAGGTCACGGTTCCGTCGTCGGCCACCGAGCTCACCTCGGTGCCGTGACGGACGACGGTGCTGTCGACGGCTGTACGCAGCACCTCGTGCAGATCGCCCCGGGTGATCGCCAGGCAGCGGCCGACATCGCCCCAGATCCGGCCCACCTCGAACTCGGCAAGTGGGCGTCCGCGGTGATCGTGGAGTTCCTGCCGCGCCACGGGCTCTGCGCGCTTGGCCACTTCGTCTCCCACGCCGATGCTCTCGAGCGTGCGGACGGCGTTCGCAGGAAGGTAGAGCCCGGCGCCGAGGGCCTGTCCGTCGTCGGCGCGGCGCTCGACGACGTCCACCGGAAATCCGCGGTCCAGCAGAGCTTTTGCCAGCGCCAGACCGGAGATTCCGGCCCCGACGATCAAGATGCGAGGCTTGTTCACAAGGTTTCCTTACCGACAACGGACAACGTGACAACCGACCTGAGCTGCGCGGACGCGTATCGCGAGGCAACCAGTCCGGAGACGACTCCTATCTTGCGTCACGCGCCAGGTGGCTCGATCAGCCCTGCACAGCCACAGCCACGACCTCCGCGAGCGCACGCCGGATCCGTCCCCCAGCGGCTCGAAGCCACGGAAGGGTGACCACATGCCGATCTCGCCCGAGAACCGCGACCGCACCCCGGCCGACGAGCCGGAGATCAGCAAGTGGATCGACAACGGTGGCGGGTGGCGGTGCGAGTGCGAAGGAGAGTGCGGGCGCGACAGCCGCGCCGGCTGGTGCCCCAACCGGCGCGGACAGCCCACGTACGGCACCGGCTCCGGCGTCGTCCTGACAACCGCAGACACGGCACGTGCGTCCTGGGATTCAGCCCCTCTTGACCGGATGTACGACCCGGACCTTGGAGGTGACCCCTGGCAGCGGCTGCTTGCCGGTGAGCACGTTCGTGGACGGCTTGTCGTCCTTCAGGTACCGCTCGTAGAAGGCGGTCGCGTAGGCGGTCAGTGCGCCTTGCTGGGTGTGTGGGGTGAGCTCCTGGCCGGGGCAGGTGCTGTCGTCGACGCCGGACGGGCTGGGCGGGGTCCAGTCGGCGTTGTAGTAGTTGTGGTTCGCGTTCTGCACGGACACCGAATACGCGGGCTCGTGGGTCTTGCCTTCCGCGTCGTCCAGGTACTCCTGTCCTGCCTCGTGGACCGCCCCGTCGCAGGTGCCGGTGACAACTGCGACGGGGACATGGGTGACGAGGGTGTCGCTGTGGTCACCCTCGGGGTCGTCAAACTTCACTGGGGCGAGTGCGAGCACGGCCGCTATGCGCACTCCGTCGGGTACCTCGGTGATGTGCTTGTCGGACGCTTCCCACATCACGCCCTTGCCGCCGCGCGAGTGACCCATGGTGCCGACCTGGTGCATGTTGACATGGCTCCTGAGCGCGGGCAGCCGGGGCGCCAGCGGTCCATTGCCGGCAGCGAGTTGCTTCCACAGGCGCAGATGCTCGTTGACGAGTCGGGCCCGGTCGCCGTAGTCGAACGAGGTCATGTTGATCCCGTTGGCGCTCAGCGAGACGGTGATGAATCCACGCTTGGCCAGTTGCTCGCCCAGGTAGTCGTGGCCGCGGTAGCTCGGCTCCGGGGTTCCCTTGTCGCAGGGCCAGGTCTGGGCGGTGGGATCGGTGCAGGCCAGCCAGGATCCGTGCGCCTGCACTACGAGCGGTAGCTGCCCGGACAGGTGCTTGGGGTAGTGGACCACCGCCCGTATCTCGCTGACGGTGCCGGTCTGCGGGTCGGTGAACGCGGTGTCCCCGAGGTCGTACTCGGCGGTGACCGTTGCGGCCCGGGCCGGGGCGGCGGCATTCGGCGTGCCGTCGGCGGGCACCGCGGCGTGGGTGCTGGAGGCCAGGGCGCAGGCGGCCAGGACAAGGGCGCTGACGAGGGACTTGCGCGCGGTGCTGTGGGGGGCGGTTCGGGGCACTCTTGACTCCAAGCTTCGGTACGTCCCGGTGCTCCGGAGGCCCTTGAGGGGCCTCCGGAGCACCTTCTGGGCCTCGTTGGCGGCCCGCCGCCCCGGGGGAAGGGGCCGGGTTCGCTGCCACACGGAGATGGATGAAGGCCGGCGGGCGGGTTTCCTCCGTGGCCCGCGCGTTCCTCCTGTTCGTTCAGCCGGTACTGCTTACTGGCGGGATGCCAGAGCGCTGATGAGGGCGTCGGCCACGACGGCCGGCTCAGTCAGCAGCGTCATGTGGTTGCCCGGGATGATGGTGGGCTCGACGCCGAGCCGAGCCGCGAGCTCGGCGGCGGGCCGGGCCAGGGCGATGTCGTCGGCGCACTGCACAAAGGCCGCGTCCAGTCCGATCTTCGTGACCGGGGGCACGTCGAGGCTGTCCGTCATATAACCGCCCGGCTGCGGCAGCAGCAGTTCGCTGACCAGCTTCTGGAGCGGCGCGGGGTCTCCGGGCATGAGCACGCCCTCGACCGCGTCGAGGCCGGCGGGAACGGTGCCATGAGGGGACGCTGCGATGGCTTGCCGAATGACCGCGGCGTACTGCTCGTTCTCATCGATCATCGGCCTGCCCTGCTCGGGGACCGCTGCGGCGAAGTAGATCACCTTTGCCACGCGGTCCGCGAGCCGGTGGGCCGCGCCGGTGATCGGGTATCCGCCCCAGCTGTGGCCGACCAGGACAATCTCGGTGAGATTGCGGCTCTCGACTTCGCTCACCACGTGGTTGACCGCGTCGTCCAGCCGGAGCCCGGCTGGCGAGCCGTCGTAGGCCAGTCCGGGCATGGTCAGCGCCAGAGTCGGGTAGCCCCGCTCGGTGAGTTGGCGAGCCACCGGGTACCAGCTCCAGGCTCCCAGCCATGCGCCGGGGACGAGGACGAAGGTTTGCGTGGGCGTGCTGGCAGTCAAGTTCAAACTCTCTATCTCTAACGATGGGCGCTCGGGCCAGGAAGCGGCGTGCGCGGCCGAGGCGGTGTGTTGATGGGGATGGTGCGCTCGCCTCGCCGCAAATTACGGTCCGGTCGGGTTATCGAGCGTCACCCGATCCGGGTGATAGCGCGGCGGCGCTCGCCGGCAGTGTCCGGGTGGCGGGTGCAAGCAGGCCCAGGTCGCGGGCTCGGGCGACGGCTTCGGCGCGGCGGTGGGCGCCGAGCTTGGCGTACAGGTGGCGCACGTGCACTTTGACGGTGTTGGGCGAGACATTGAGCTGGCTGGCGATGTCCGTCGTGGTCAGGTTGGTCGGGAGGTAGCGCAGTACCCGCAGCTCGCTTCGGCTCAGGGGCTCGGTGAGCGGCCGCGGTCCGGTGGTCGACGGCGCGGGCTGGTGGCCGGCGAGCAGGCTGAGGATCTCGGCGATCAGGGCGGCGTGGGTGGTGCGGTGCGCGGGGAGGTCCTCCAGCAGTTCCGGCACCGGGTGCAGGAGGAACCACAGCAGCACTCCGTCGGGTTCGGCCAGGTCCAGCGCGCGCTCCAGAGCGTGGGCGGCGGCGCGGTGGTCACCGAGCGCGGTACGGGCGATGGCCTCCAGTAGGAAGGCCTGGGCCAGCCAGCCCGGCCAGGGCAGGTGTGCGGAGCCGTCCAGCACCGGCGCGAGCGCGGCGACTGCCGCCTGCGGATCGTCTTGGGCCAGTCGCAGGGTTGCAAGGCCCAGACGCATCTGCCCGCCATCGCGGTCCTGGTCGCGGAGGCCGGCCAGGACCTGCTCGGCGCGGTCGGTCTCACCGAGGCGGACCAGGGTCTGCACGAGGAAGGACCGGTTCCCGTGGACCATCAGGTTCGGTTCGGTCAGGCGCTCAGCTATCTGGTCGGCAGCTTGGAAGGCGGCCAGCGCGTCGGCGTCCCGGCCGCGCGCCAGCGCCAGCACTCCGCGCAGGGAGCGGATCGCCAGCGCGTCCGCGGGCTCCGTCTCCGCCCGGAGTGTGCGCTCGGCCTGCTGCATCCAGGGTTCGCCCTCCTCCGGCCGCCCCTGCCAGGCCAGGATGGTCCCGACGTTCGTGCTCGCCAGGCCGAAAGCTGGCCCTTCGGCCCAGCCGTGCCGTTCGGCCAGCTCGGCCGCCTTCCTGCTGTTCTCCAGTGCCAACGGGATCGATCGGAAGAACTCGAGAGCGGCCTGGTAAACAAGGCCGGTGAACTCCAGGTAGGGCCGCCCGATCCGGCGCGCGAGCGCGACGCCCTGCTCCAGGTGCCGCACGGCCTCGGGGAACCTGGCCATCCAGAACTCGGTGCTGCCCAGGCTGATCAGCGCCAGCGCGCGCAACTCCTCACTCAGGCCGGGCTGCGTCGTCTTGGCCGCCTCCGCCGCGTCCTGCAGCCGCTGCGCCTGCTCGGTCACCGCCGACAGGCTTCCGTGCCAGCGGGCGATCAGCAGCCGGACGATCCCCACCAGCAGCTGCGCCTGCCCGGGCCGACTCTCCGACGCCAGCGCCCGCTCCGCCAGGGACAGGTACTGTTCCGCCGCTGCCGGCGACCCGCCGGCCAGCTCGTCGGCCGCGGCCACCGCCGCCAGCTCCGGGTCCGCCGTGCGGGACTCGGTGGGGAATCCGGCGAGAAGCTCGTGGATGACGGCGGTCTTCCCGTCCAGGTACAGGCCGGGCCACTGGTCGGCGAGCAGTCTGGCAGCCGGCCTCCAGTCCCGTGCGGCTTGGGCGTGCCGAATCGCTTCCACCGCCATGCCCCGGCCTGCCAGCCAGTCGGCGGCGGCCTGGTGCAGTGCGGCGACCTCGCCGGGGTGGGTGCGCCGCAGTTGGAGCTGCAGCAGGTCCGCGAACATCTGGTGATAGCGGAACCAGGTTCGCGAGGTGTCCAGCGAGACCACGAACGCGTTCGCGGCTTCCAGGTCCTGCAGCACCCGCTCTCCGTCCTCGCCCCCGGTCAGCAGGTTCGCGAGCTCGCCGTGGACCCGCTCCAGGATGCTGGTGCGCAGCAGCAGCTCCCGCACCTGCTCACTCTGCCGCTCCAGCACCTCAGCCAGAAGGTACTCGGCCACCGTCCGCTCACTGCCGGAGAACTCGGCCGCCAGCCGGTGGTCCGGAGCCGCGTGCCCCGCCAGGGACAGCGCGGCCAGCCGCAACCCCGCTGCCCAGCCCTCGGTCCGCGCGTGCAGCACTGCAACCGCAGGCCCGGGCAGCGCCAGCCCCGCCGCTCTGAGCAGCTCCTCGGTTTCGGCCAGGGTGAACCGCAGATCCGGATCGCGGATCTCGGCGAGCTCACCTTCCAGCCGCAGTCGGTGCAGGCCCAGGCCCACGTCGTGCCGCGCGGCCAACACAAAACGCAGCTGAGGCGACGCCCGCATGATGAGCAGTTGCAGTTGCTGCAGCGCCTCCGGGTCCAGCTCGTGCACGTCGTCGATCACCAGGTAGATCCGGTCCTGCAGCGGCGCCAGGTCCGCGAGCAGCCGCTCCACAATCGCCCACCCGTCCAGGTCCGGAGCCGCAGTGAGGCTCCCGACCAGCGCAGAGCCCGCCGTAGTCCGGCGCAACGCATCCACGACACCAAGCCAGAAGCGCTGCGGATCCCGCTCATCCCGGCCCACCGGCACCCACGCCGCGTATTCGGCCAGGCCCGCCGCGGACAGCCACGAACGCAGCAGCATCGTCTTGCCGCTCCCCGCCGACGCCGACACCGTCGTCACCCGGGCCGCCCCGCCCAGCCGCCCGAACAGCGCCGGGCGAGCAACCACCGCTCCCGCACCGGTACCCGCTGCTTGCGTGGATGCGGCACCTGCCTCGCTAGACCTCATGGGAACCGATTCTTCCGTTCTGCCCGGGGGACACAGAACTGTCGTCTGCCCAGAGCCTGTCTTTCGGGTCAGGCCGGCCCTGCTCCACAACCTCACGGCCGGCCTCGTTACGGCGCTTCGCTACCTGTAGGGAACGGACGCGACGGCGGAGGGCACGGGGGGCGGGGCGGTGGGGCTGGGGGTGACGGTGGGGGTGGACTGTTGTGCCGGCGGTGCCGGGCGAGAGTGGTCCGAGGTGGTGGAGGACAGCAGGAGAACGACGGCGGCGGCAGCCGCGGCGGCGGCCGCGCCGGCGACCGCCAGCACGCGCCTGATCCGGCGTGTCCCCCAGGCTCTGCCGGTAGGAGGGCGGCCCGGTGACAGGTCGTGGGCGTTGATGAGCCGCCCACGCGCTTCGAGCGCGGCACGCAGCCGTACCTCGATCGGCGCCTGATCACTCATCGGTCTCCCTCCAAAAGCTTCTCCAGAGTGGCAAGCGCGCGGCTCGCGGTCGACTTGACGGTCCCACGGGACACGCCGAGAGATTCGGCGATCTGCGCCTCACTCAGGTCGGACCAGTAACGCAAGACCAGTACCTCGCGCTGACGCTCGGTGAGCCGGGCCAGCGCGTCGAGGACCTCCTTGTGCTCCTCGGCGAGCAGCAACAGTTCGTCAACCGGCGCCCCTGGACCCTGGTAGGGCGGGATGTAGGCGCGTGCGGTGCGTCGCCTGCGCAGCACGGAGCGGGCGGCGTTGACCACCGTGGTGTGGAGATAGGCCTGCGCGTCCTGAAGGTTGTCCAGTTGTTCGCCGTGCCGCCGGCAGACGGCGGCGAAGGCGTCCTGGACGACATCCTCGGCGGTGTGCCGGTCGCGCACCAGGAACGCCGCCAGCCGAACCATGTCCACGCGTCGGGTCCGGTACAGATCGGCCAGCGTGGGAGAGCCCTCGTCGTCGTCCCGTCCAACCGTCGAATGCAGGTGCCGGAACCGTCGGCCGGGAAGCGGTGCGTCCGGCGCCGGAGAAGGCGTTGTCCGGGTGCGGCGCAGGAGCCGGGTCCACCAGGGCAGGGCAGGGATGGTGAGCTGCATCGTCCTCGTTCACATCAAGGGGTACGGCGGGGCCGGCTCCAGACCGGCCCCGCCATGCCTTTAAATCGGCGGCTCAGCGACCGGCGTGGCCCGGGAAGGGCTTGCCGTTCTCGTCACCCGGCACCGCAACCACCGGGTCGGTGTCACCGGAAGCCGGCTTCACCACAGTGGTCTGCTTGGCCCCGGTGGACGGGACAGGCTTCGGGAACGGCTTGCCGTTCTCGTCACCCGGCACCGCAACCACCGGGTCGGTGTCGCCCGAGGTCGGCTTGCCCGGGGTGGACGGGACGGGCTTCGGCGCCGAAGCCGACGTGCCCGGCTTGGCAGGGGTGGCATGGACGGTGGTGGCCGCCTGAGCGGCGATGCCGCCGCCCGCCACGAGGGCGAGACCGGCAACCGACCCCAGCACCCAGGAGCGCAGGGCTCCGTTCGCCTTCTTGGAGCGAATGTGTCGCATGGGAAATGACTCCAAAGAGTTCAGAGACAACACGGATGGTCAGGCAGCACGAGGGCCAGAAATCCCGTCCCTGTAACCGCCTTTCACCCCACCCGACGTGCGGCCCCACCCGAGGTTGTCGCGACTCGCGAAAAAACCGGAGCCTTCGTGAGGCCGGCCGAGAGCATCTACACGTGGACAGCGGTGAGGCCCTGAGCGGGGCCGTCCGCGCTCCGCGTAATCGCTTCACCACCACCTACGGCGCCCTCGCCTGCCCGGCCCCCGAACAGCACACCTGCATTGCTGAGGTCGGGTGGTCAGGAGGCGTGTGCAGGCACGCGGAGCCCAGTCGACGCACTGCCGGTCGTTCTCACAGAGGCGCTCCCCGCGGTGTTTCATCACAACCCCCGCTGCCAGTGAGTGCGGGGCGCGCGAGGACGCGCTGTCTGGGCACCACGAGTACGCGGTGGCCTGGTCGATGTGCAGGAGGACGCCCAGGGACGTGGAGGGGTGGTCGCTGCTTCTGGTATGAGCGTTGGTCCACACAGCCAAGGGAGATAAGGCTTTAACAGCGCGCCCAGTCGATTACTCCCGGCAAAGTCTGTTCAGACCAAATAACTTTACCGTCTGACGTGTAGCGAGTTCCGTAACGAGTGGAAAGCTGAGCCACGAGGAACAGTCCGCGCCCGCCTTCATCTGTAGTGAGCGCGCGGCGCATCCGGGGATGGATACTGGAGCCGTCGGATACTTCACAGAACAGAGACTGGTCCAAGATCAGCCGCAACTCGACAGGCCCCGCAGTGTACCGAATGGCGTTCGTCACCAGCTCGCTGACAATGAGTTCGGTGGAAAACGAAAGCTCAGGCAAATTCCACTCTTCAATCTGAGCCGCCACCTCATTGCGCACAGGAGCTACTGCTGCCGGATCTCTAGGGACGTCCCAATGTGCATAATGGGCGTCTGTCGAGCAGGTGGCAGCGATAAGCAGTGCGATATCGTCCGTGGGGCGGCCGTCAACCATCGCGTCCAGTACGGCGCCGCACATTTCGTCGGGCGGCAGGGCTGCTTTCGCTGCCAGGACGTCTGCCAGACGAGAAATACCGACATCAAGGTCTTGGTGCCGTTTCTCAATCAGACCATCGGTGTAGAGAACGATTTTACTACCGGCGGGCACGGCCAACTCGACTGTTTCAAACGGCCGATATGCCAGGCCGAGCGGGAGGCCCGGGGGCGGGTCGGGTAGGCGCACGCTGCCATCGGGGAGGACCAGCAAGGGTGGCGGGTGACCCGCCCGAGTGAAGGTGCACATACGGGTGGTTGGGTTGTAGACGGCATAAAGGCATGTGGCAGATTCGTCGACGCCGAGACGCGCGACGAAGTCGCAAAGATGGCTTACTAGTTCCTCAGGAGGGGAATCGGAACTGGCAAAATTTCGAACGGTCGTCCGCAATTGGTTCATGGTGATTGCGGCATGTATGCCGTGGCCGACTACGTCACCGACGACCAGAGCCACGCGAGCGCCAGACAGGGGAATTATGTCGTACCAATCGCCTCCTGCTCCAGTCTGAGCAGGTAGATAGCGGGATGCGGCATCGACAGCATTCTGCTCGGGCGGTTCCTGCGGCAGAAAGCCGCGTTGCATCGATTCGACCAACAGGTGGTCATGTGTATAGCGGCTGGCATTGTCGACCTTGAGGGCGGTGCGGCTCACCAACTCCTCAGCTAGCACGAGATCAGCATCACCGAATGGCTGGGCACGCCAGAAAGCGACCACGCCAAGGGTCTTCCCGCGTGTCTTCATTGGCACGGCAAGCAGAAAGTAGGCGTCCTCATCGAGGGTCTTCCCCTCACCGGCAGCCTTGCGGTCATCCGTAGCAGTAGAAGATTTTTCGAAACTGGATGCCCTAACAGGCATCCCGGAAAGCATGCAGCGGGCGTGCGGACTGTCGGGGGCGTAGTCGAGGCAATCGCCGACTGAGCAGAGGTACGGGGCAGGACAATTCCCGTGGAACGCGGCTCGCAGTAGGTGCGTCGTTCCCAGATCCGGCTCGTCCCCTCGCGCTACGGCGTTCGAAACGTCGACGGTTGCGCAATCCGCGAAGGCTGGCACGGATACCTCGGTGAGTTCCTGAGCCGTCTGCGTAATGTCGAGTGAGGTGCCGATCTCGGAGGCGGCTCTTGCGAGCAAAGCGACGCGGCTGTCAACGGGTAGATCACGGCTGCGGTCTCTGGGAAGGCGACCGCGGCTGCTGCTTTGAGTAGTCATTAAATGCCTCTCAGTGACAGGCGCGATGGCGCGTGCACTGGACATTCCTCGCGTTTAGACAAAATACCTTCATCTTGTCGCTGGCGCCTGGCCGAAGCTCCTACTCGCCGCTCTCGCTGTGGCAGTAGGTTGCCGTTGCCGAAAGGCTGCCAGACGAGGAACTACCCTCGGTGATCGAGGCGCTGCGCACGCCCTCTCGCCCCTATGGCGCGGACACGACCGTGACGAGTGTGGACGCCGAGCCGGAAACCGCGGCTTGCGGCACGTGCCGGCCGGCCATCCCGAGGCCAGAGCCTGGGTCTGGAAGCCGCTGGGCCACGGGATGGAGCCGGCTCGGCAGCCTCGGCCTCATCTCGTGCCCGGCCGGTTCGTCCCTCGTCATCATGGATGAGCACGGCCGGCACGTCCGGTTGCAGGTGCGGCCCTGGGCGATCCACCGCGCAATGCGCATGATCACACCAGGGCCGCACCAGGGCTTCAGGCGGGCAGCTTCATGTCGATGATGAAGCTGATCTCGATGACCTGGTCGGGGAAGCCCAGGTCGGGGACACCCAGGATCGTGCTGACCGGGCGGTGGTCGCCGAAGTAGTTCACGTTGGCCTGCGCCGTCGCCTCGAAGTTCTCCCGCAGGTTCACCACGTACAGAACCTGCGAGACGATCTGGTTCCGGGTGGCGCCGTAGTGGGCCAGGACCTTGTCCATCCAGGCATAGGTCTGCTTGAGCTGGGCGACGGTGTCGCCCGCGTGGAGGAACTCGCCCTCCTCGCTGAAGGAAAGCTGCCCCGAGACGTGGACCAGGTCGTCGGACTTGATCGCCTGCGAGTAGCCGAAGCTGCTCTCCACCGGGATGTTGTGGTTGAAGACGTCAAGGGTGGTGCTCATGGGTCGCGCCTTTCTCTCTTGTGGATTCTCAGGAACTGTAAGAGAGTGAGGCTTGACCTGCAAGAACGCACTTTTTCGAGACTGAGGAACCTGATGGTAACCACCTCGCCTGTACCCAAGGACGCCGACCTGCGGCGAGCGGACTCCCTCGCGCGAGAGATCTTCTCGGACATCGCCAACAAGTGGGCGCTCCTGATCATCGACGTGCTTGGCAAGCGCACTATGCGCTTCAGCGAACTGCGCAACGAGGTCGAGGGCGTCAGCCACAAGATGCTCACCCAGAACCTGCGCACGCTGGAGCGCGATGGCCTGGTCCACCGGAAGGTGCATCCCACCGTCCCGCCGCGAGTGGACTACTCCCTCACCGAGCCCGGCCTTGGCCTGCTCGTCGCGTGCGACGCGATATGCGGCTGGACCCAGCAGAACTACAGCTACATCCAGAGTGCACGCGCCCGTTTTGACGGCTGACGGCACCTCAAGGCTGTTCCGGGGCATGCACGCCGGGTCCGACCTGGGAAGGCGGGCGCGTCAGCGTGACCGATCTGCGGGGGCCGCCGGCCTCCATGCCGCCCCTTGCCGCGTGCCCGGGCGAACCTACTCGGTAGGGGCGCGGGCCGACGTGGCCCTGCCCGGAAGGACGGCGCGCCGGGCCTCGACAGGGAGAGGCCCGGCGCTGTCCGGAGCGACGTAAAGGGGAGTGTGCCGTCCCACTCTTCAGCTTCAGCAGGGTCATGTGTCCGCCGGGCACTCTTCGCGGCTCGACGCCAAGGCGGGCGGCAAACTCGGCTCCTGGACCAGATGGGAAGAGGAGGACCTCCGCATCGGAAGGGTCGCTCAGGCGAGCTTGAGCAGGAGATCGGTCAGTTCGGCCGGCATGGTGACCATGCAGTCGTGTCCGGTGGGCAGCTCCCATACTTGAGTGGGAGCAGAGTCGGCCTGCGCAGGCGGGCGGTTCCGGCTGTCCGGCGGTGCGCCTGCCGTGCAGTGAATGTACGTACGCGGGATGTCGGCGGTCGTGTTGCCGAGTCGGACGGGCTGCTGGAAGCAGAGCACGGACTCATCCGACAGAATCGTACGCAGCCAGGCTCGGTCTGCGGCGTCTGTCACACCAAACAGGTTGTCGGGCTGTTCCGGCAGCGGCGCGAGCCGCCACGGCTCGCCGGTTCCCGCGGCGTGATCGATCAGCAACTGGGCTGCGGGGATGATGTCGATCGCACTCTGGCCGTCCTTGGGGTCCATGGCGTCCAGGTAAACCAAGTGGCCTATCCGCTCGGGCACCCTGGCCGCGACCGAAGAGATGATCAGGCCTGCGTAGCTGTGTCCGACCAGTACGACATTCCACAGGTTCTGATCGGTGATCACCTGGACGATGTCGTCGACGTGCGTGTACAGCCCTACCTCCGGGCCGAGAAGGTGCGAGCGGTCCCCGTGGCCAGTGAGCGACGGGGCGAACACCCGGTGTCCCGCGCCGGTGATCAGCGGTGTGACACGTTGCCAGATCTCGCCGCTGTGCCAGGCGCCGTGAACCAACAGATAGGTGGACAATGTGTTCCTCTCGGCAGAGATTTCGTCGAGCCGTTTGCCGATCGCCGTGATGCTCCGCCCCATGTCGCCCTACGGAGCACATCAGCAGCAGATCGACGCAGCGGCGCACCGCTAGGTGCACCAACGGCCATTGGCCTGTTCATGGCGGGCCAGGGAAGTGGAGGCGGACGCCTCGATGGTCGGTGAAGCAGGGGGCGGTGAGGTTCCGCCCCCTTGCCTTGCGGGGATCAGCGGCGACGCAGCGACGGGTCGAGCGGCGCAGACAGGGTGTCGTTGGTTGAAGGCGGTGCGGCCGGTGGTGACCTCCCGGCTCTCGCGGACGGCTTCGACGAGGAGAGGCCCGGCGCCGTCCGGAGCGGCATGCGGGGGGCATGCCGTCCCAATCTCCAGCACCGGGTCTCCTCGACTCTGATCAGAAGAAGTCGGGCATGAAAGTTGCGATCTCTTCGGGGTGGTTCAGCCCCATCCACGCTCCCGGAACCAGGACGAATGCCGGCTCATCCACGGTGCACTTTCCATTCAAAGGCTTTGGCCTCCGGAGAGGTCGATGATCGCGCCGGTCGTCCACTGGAAGGCATCGGAGAGGATGGCGGGAACAGCGGAGGTGATGTCGTCCGGCGTGGCGATTCGGCCTTGGGCTATCGTGTGGGCCGCAAGCTGCTGTACCTCCGGCGAGCGCATGATGCCTCCGCCGAAGTCGGTCAGAACTGCCCCTCCCATGAGGGTGTTGACTCGGATGGACCGCTCGGCCAGCTCCACGGCTTGGTAGCGGGTCAGAACCTCGATCGCCCCCTTGCTTGCGGCATAAGCGGACATACCTGGGACGACACCCCGTGTCAGAGCGGTCGACACGTTGAGTACGCGGCCACCATCGTTGATCAGGGGCAGCAGCGCCTGGGTGAGGAAGAACGGGGCCTTGAGATTGATCCGGACCAGTTCGTCGAACTGATCCGGGGTGGTTGTCGCGTAGGGAGCGTAGGTGCCGATGCCGGCATTGTTGACCAGGTAGTCGAAGGTCTCCACGCCGAAGCTGTTCTGCAGCGTGCTCCGTACGGTGGTGACGAAGTCCGCGAACGTGTCGGTGCGGGTGACGTCGAGCTGGCAGAAGACCAGGTCCGGTCCAGCAGCCTCGGCGGCTGCGCGCTCACTGGTGAAGTAGGTGCCCAGAACTGCGACACCCGAGCGCCTCAGGTGTTCTGCCATGCCCCTACCCAGTCCGCGGCCAGCGCCGGTGACCAGGGCAATCTTCCGGTCCGTCATGAGGATTCCTCCATCGATAGATTGGTCTCCCACGGTGAAGGAAACTTCCGGCCCAAACGGGATGTTGTCCGCTGGACGGACAACCGTAGGGTCACAGCGCAGAGAGCTTGCCTTCCAAGGCGACGGCGGCTCGGTGAACCGGCGCTGCGAACCTCTCCGCAGGCCGCAGTGGCGTGGTGGCGATCTGAAGTGACGCCCGCCGCCCATCGGGCAGGCCGACCGGCACGGCATAGCACGTCAAACCCGCGAGCACGTCCTGGTCGTCGATCGCGGCACCAAACGGCCGCCGCCGGGCCGCCGGGAGAGGGCCGGGAGCCAGGACCATCGCGGCCGCGGTAGACCCGGGCATCCGCGCCCCACTGCGCGCGTCTATCGGCAGCGTCTCGCTGCCCGGAACCATCTCCAGAGCCACGAAAAAGTCCTCCGACGGCACAACCAGAGAGACCGCAGCACCGGTCTCCTCCCGAAGACTCTGGATGACCCGTGAAGCCGCAGCCCGTAGACCCGATAGCGGCTCCACCTGCTGCGCTAGGCCCAGCAGCGAGGCCGAAAGAGTCCAGTGGCCGTCAACCCACGTCACTGCGCCAGAGTCGCGCAGTTGACTGAGCAGCCGGTGCACCGTGGGACGAGGCAGCCCAGTCAGGTCCGCCAGACGCGCCACCTGATGCTCTCGCCCGGCTTGGGGAAGAGCCCGCAGCACGCGAAACGCACCGTCAACGACACTGCGCGGCTTCCGCTGCACAGCCAACTCCTGTCTCTACCGCGACTACGCTCGAGGGCACGGACAAGCAGACTCCACAGCGTCCCGTTCCACGCGATGCGCGGTACGGGGCGTGTGGAAACCGCCTAGTTCGCGCGGTGGGGCCGGACACTCGGCGCTTACTCGCACCGTGAGCAGCGCCGACCGCCCCCTTGCTCATCCTCGTGGCCGGAGCCCCGGCATACATCCGAGCCGGAGCCGGGCGAGACCCCGGTCGGCGGCCCTTCCAGGGCCGCGGGGAGAGGATGCTGTCAGATCTCGATACGAGGCTGACCGTTCGAGGCGGTCAAGCCACCGTCGACCGGTATCTGCACCCCCGTCACGTACCGCGCATCGGGGCCGGCCAGGAACGCAATGACTGCGGCAACCTCGTCGGGTTCAGCGGCCCGGCCGAAGGGAATTCGCTCCGTGAACGACTTCACCAGAGGCATCTCGGGCGTAGCATCGGCGGTGATCCCGGTGTTCAGTGTGAACCCGGGGTGAACAGCATTGATCCGCACCTCGGGGGCGTGGTCCAGCGCCATGGCGCGGGTCAGATTGACTACCGCACCCTTGGCCGCGTTGTAGGCGGCCATACCGTAGTCCCCGCCGAGCCCGCTGGCCGAGCCGACGTTGACGATCGAACCTCGTGCAGCACGCAGATGCGGCATCGCCACCCGGCTGGTGTAGTACACCGCGTCGAGGTTGATCGCCATCGTCGCACGCCACTGATCCGACGGGAGACCTTCGACCGTTCCCATGGACGGTGCGCCGGCGTTGTTGACCAATACGTCGATGCGCCCCAGATCGGCGATGACAGACGAGATCAGTGCATCAACTTCGTCCGGCACGGTGAGATCGGCAGTACGGGGAAGCACTCTGGCACCGGCCGGCGCGGCCGCGGCAGTGCGCAACAGTTTGTCATGCGTCCGGCCGACTACTACGACGGTTGCTCCGTCCCGGGAGAACCGGTGCGCTGCGGCGGCGCCGATGCCCTCACCCGCACCGGTGATCACAACAACCTGGTCAGTGAAAACACTCACTTTTTGGTCCACTCATATGCTGACATAGCCGCACGGGTCCGCCCGGCTTGTCCACAGTAGGAAGGGTGATGGCCTGTAGGCTCGAACGGTAGTGCCAGGGGGATAGAACCTCAGCGCCACGATGGAAGCGGGAAGACTATGGGCGCGGCCAACAAGGCGTTCGCCGCGGATGTCACCTCCCAGCACGCCCCGGCTCATGCCTTCAGCCTCTTCCGGAGGCGTTGGTCGGACCAGGTTGCGGAGACGTATCCCGCACCCGTGTTCACCCCAGGCCGTTCGGGTGACTTCCGGATCCGCGTCCGCGCCGTGAAGGCCGGCGATTCTGTGATCGCCGACGTGCGCAGCGAATCGCTCGTCGGTACTAACGAGGCTCTCACCACAGACAGCGACGGCCAGGTGCTCATGCATGTGGTGCGGCGGAACGTCTGGCGGTTCGTTCGACCTCGCGATTCCGAACTGGCAGTTTCGGCACACCACTTCATGCTTCAACGCAGCGGCCCGCCCACCTCGGAGATCGCGAAAGACACCGCGGCAACGGTGCTGATCCTGCCTTCGTCTGATCTCGGACCCCAGATCAAGGACAGGCTGGTCATCGGGTCGGCGGCATCGGCCGAGATGCGGCTCCTTCTCGCCCACGTGCACCTGCTCGGCGAGTCGGTCGGAGAGCTCTCGCCCTCCGGCGTTCAGGTTGCCGACCAAGCGCTGGTCGTACTGGTCCAGGGTGTACTGAACCGCCAGACCGATACTGCCGAGCCCCTACTCAGCCCGACCCTGGCCCAAGCTGCGAAACTCCTTGCGGATTCCCGGCTCGCCGAGCCCGACCTGTCACCATCAATGCTGGCCCGTGAACTCCACGTCTCTGTGCGAACGTTGCACCGCGCCTTCGCTTCCGAAGAGCAAACCGCCGCCCAGTACATCCGCCAACGTCGACTCGAACGGGCCCGACTGGACCTGCTGGCGTCTGCAGGACGGCCAAACACCACCGAAATAGCCGCCCACTGGTGCTTCGCCGACGCCAGCCACTTCACCCGGGCCTTCAAGAACCAGTACGGCCAGACGCCCACCGAGTTCGCACGCTGTCAGTCGTGAACAGCACCCGCAGGCAGCCCCCGAGACACGATCTGGGTAACGGTTCTACGACCTGCCCGTAGGGGCTCGACCATGTGATCCGTCGACCCGAACGCCGAAGTTGGCTCGGTATCACCGGCGGCAGATCAGGTGTCTATCACCGCCTGGCAAGGCGGCGGGCGCGGACTGGGAACGGCAATAGCCCGCCCGCCCTTCAGGTCGCGTCTCGTCTGCCCGACGACGACGTCGCCATGCTGGTGTCGCCGTCTCCCTCGATCATCCGCGCAAACCCGTTGCGGGTCGCCTACTTGTCGGCGGCAAGGCGCGCCAAGCGGCCGCAGCGGCAGTGAGGTCGCCACCGAATAGGACCACAGGTCGGCGCTCATCGGGAGCCGGGATAAGCCCCGAATTTGAATTTCATTGAACTCGAAAAACCGCAAAATGCATTTTTGGCGCTGCAACGCGGGGTCCGACCCGAGGCGGCGACGCTCACGCGGCCATCGCCCGATGCACAGGTCGGTAACGGCCCCACTGGTGGGTCCGGGCGACACAGACGGCACAGCTCCACCGCCGCCCGGGCCGCATGGCCTGAGGCCTCCTCCAGGGTGAGGTCCTCGCCGTTGTCGATCCAACAGTCCCTTCGGTGCAGGATGCGGCCTGGCGGTTGGCCGGCCGCGGTGGGTAGATGCTGCAGCCGCCACCCGGGAGCAGGTCCGGACACCCAGGGTTGATCGCCGGTCTTCACCTCGTACGCCTGCTCCCCGGCGCGGCGCAACTGCTCCACGGTGTGGGCCTCAACGATCTGCAGCCAAGCCGGATCGACGGGCAGATCCGGATAGAGCGGGACGGATGCGTTTCGCCTGCTCCCGGAGCCGGGCGAGCAGGCGGATGAGATGGTCCTGGATGACCTGGAGCTCGTCTGGATCGGTGGGCAGGTCCTCGTACACATCACTCGCCCGGGTCAGGCGCTGCGCCAACGGTGGGCGAGCGGCGCCCACGTGACCGTGCCGGGGCCGAACCTCGCGTTGAGCTGGTCGACGACGGGGTCCAGGAGGTGGCCGGCCTCGCGCTCGGCATCGAGACTCAGCTGCACCGAGGCCGCCTCGGCGCCGCCCAGTCGCTCGGCGCGGACGGAGATGCCCCGCACTCGGGCTCGCTGCAGCCCCATGCGCTCGAACAGCTGCGTCGCGGCGCTGCGCAGGTCGTCGGTGAAGGCGGTGGCCTCTCGCAAGGTCAGAGACCTGTTCACGCTGCTGCCACCGGCGAAACCCACCCCCAGCGTGAGCACGCGTGCGACTTGGCCGCGCTCGCGCAGCTGGTGCGCGACGTCCACGACGGCGTCGAGGATCTCCCGGCCGATGACGGTCGGGTCGAGGGTGTCGACGTCCAGACCTCGCAGGACGCTGATGGTTTGGGGCAGCGCGGTCGCGACCACCGGCCGCGGGTCGATGCCGCGGGCCCGTTCATGGACCAGCCGAGTCTGCCCCCGGCTCTCAAGGACCCGCTGGAGGGTTTCCGCCGGCAGGCGCGCCACCTGCCCGACGGTGCGCAAGCCATAGCGCTCCAGGGTCGCGGCCTGCACCGGCCCGACCCCGTACAGCTCACCGATCGGCAGTGGATCAAGGAAGGCCCTCACGGCCCGATGGTCGTCCGGGACGACGCGGATACCCCCGCGGTCCGGGCGGGCGGATGCCATCGCCGCCACCGCCCAGGAGTTGGCCACACCCACCTGGACGGGAAGTCCCAGCGCTTCGAGCGCGCGGGTCCTGATCCGCACCGCGAGCTCGTAGGGGGTGCGGTCCCAGTAGCGCGTGGCGCCGGCTACGTCGGCGAGTGCCGCAGCCGGCGGCAGCGGCTGTACCACCGGCGTGACGTCCCCCAGCAGCGCGAGCATCTCCCGGTAGGGGGGCTCGGGAAGTCGGCGGTCGGCCACCCGCACGTGCAGAACGTGCGCGCCCTGCTCGGCGCGATGTGTGTCTTCATTCATGGTCACCGCCTCCCTCACACTCATATTCGCACATATTTTCGAATCAGGGCTAGCGGCGGGTCAGCGATCCACCCTCACGGGTGAACGCGGGGAACGTGCAGGTGACAGCGTTGGACCAGGCCCGGCATGGCTACTGGTGGCGGCGTGGGAGGCTGGTGGGCATGTGCGGCCGTTACGTCTCCACCCGACGCCCCGAGGACTTGGTGCAGCAGTTCCGGGTCACCGAATGGAACCCGGAAGCCCTTGTGGCGCCGAGCTGGAACGTCGCCCCGACGGACAGCGTCTGGTCGGTCCTGGAGGGCGTCGACCGGGAGACCGGTGCGCTGGAGCGGCGGTTGCTGCCGCTGCGGTGGGGGCTGGTCCCGTCCTGGGCCAAGGATCCCGCGGTCGGGTCCAGGATGATCAACGCCCGGATGGAGACGGTCCACGAGAAGCCGGCCTACCGCCGGGCGTTCAGCCGGCGCCGCTGCCTGCTGCCGGCCGACGGCTTCTACGAGTGGGTGCCCGTCCCGGCCACCGAGGAGCGCAAGGCCTTCAAGCAGCCCTACTTCATCGGCCCCGAGCAGCAGGGCCAGGGCATGGCCTTCGCGGGGCTGTACGAGTGGTGGCGGAACAAGGAGGTCGCCGGTGACGACGACCCGGGCGCCTGGCTGGCCACGTGCACGATCATCACCACCGAGGCCACCGACGCCGCCGGCCGGGTCCACCCCCGGATGCCGCTGACCATCGCGGCCGCCGACTACGATGCCTGGCTCGACCCCGAGCACCAGGACCCGGAGGAACTGCGCGCGCTCCTGACCGCGCCGGCCGACGGCCACCTGGCCGTCCGCGCCGTCGGCACGGCGGTGAACAGCGTCCGCAACAACGGCCCCCATCTGCTGGACGCCGTGGCTCTTACCTGAGGAGCGCTATCAGGGGTCGTCGGTGCCGAAACTGCCTGGCTTCTCCAACCTGCGACTCGCTAACCTCCGGCCATGTCGGAACATGCGTCGTGGGAAGCCCGCCTGGGCCGAATGAAAAGCGCCGTCGAACTGTGGGCGCAACGCACCAGCGGGGACGACAACGGGCCAGCACGGGTGGAGCCGAGCAGCAGCCTGGCCGGGGACGACAAGTTGTTCCCGGATCATCCCGTGTCCAGCGTGGCCTGGCACGGACTGATCACTGCGGTGGAGCACCTGGACTTTGCCCTGACCGCCCTGGCCAAGACCCAGACGCTCTATCCAGCGGCCTACTTCACGACCCTGCGAGCCGGTCTGCTGGGCGCCGCCCAAGCTGTCTGGGTACTGGATCCGCATGGGCGGAAGGAACGGCAGATGCGCGCCCTCGCGGCCGCCGCGACGAACTACACCGAGCAGCGGAAGGCGATCGGCGCGCTCTCACCGACCACCCCGGAGCAGGCGGCGGAGCTCAGCGCGCTCCGCGACAAGCTGTCGAACCGCCTGAACGAGGTCGCGGCAGCTGCGGAGTCGATCGGCTGTGACCCGGCCAAGGCGCGCAAGCTCTCGCTTGTGGCCACAGACGTGATCAAGAGAGCTGCGTCAGCGGCTCTGGCTGGCACGCCGGAGCAGGAGTACGCCATGTACTTGTGGCGGATAGGCAGCGGCCACGTCCACGGACATCCCTACACCCGCTACCTCCAGCTGCGGACGGGTGACCTCACAACGGACGCGGACGGCCGCCTCTGGGGCCGAAACACCGCCACGATCACCGAAGTCGGCCTGGCTGCGTCAGCGGTCGTCCTCATCACCGGGCGCGCATGGGCGCTTTACGACCAGCGCCGGAGTAACCAGCTCTAGCTAGAGTCGGCAGATGACCCTCTACTTCGACCCCGTCCCACTTCTCGGCGACGACCGTAAGGCGTTCCGCGGGCGTTGGAAGGACCGTATGTGGCTCAACGTTCCCGGCCCTTTCTATGGCGCCGAGACCGACAACTGCTGGACGGGCCGACTGCACGCGCCCTGTCACGTCCTCTACGGGGGCGAGTACATGACGGAGTACGTCTACCGGCAGCCCCGGACGCCGGACGAGCTGGCGCGGCTCGTCGAAGCCGCGGACCTCGACCCCGTCCTCGGGTACGCCTGCGACGGCGACGCACACTGGACCGTCGAGTCCGTCCGGGAGTGGTGGCGCGAGCGCGGCCGGATCACCTCATACCTGTCGGCCGGGGAACGCCGCTGGGAAGAGGCGGACTGGGCCGGACAGGGCCTTGCCGCCTCCGTCGCCGACTACGCGGCGTACATCGAGGACGGGCTTGCGGCGGACCTGCGGGTCTACCTTCACTGGCTGGAAGAGGGGGTCTCGCCCACTCCCGGCGACCTGCTGCCGCAGCTCTAGCTAGGCGGCAGATCGGCGCTCCATGGCGCGCTGGCGGCTGGTCGGAGAGCGTTCCATCCCGGGCCGGGCATACCCGCGGCGGCGGGCCTTGATGTGCTCGCACACCCGCTCGCGGCGGGTGAAGGCAGTTCCGAGCGCTGCCTGAAGGGTCGGGAAGAACAGCTCGCCGTCCTCAAACCGGTTGGTGGTCGACCAGGAGTAGGTCTCGCACCCGCGTATCGCCCACTTCACCATCCGCGTGGCGTACCCCTGACGGGTCCACTCCCCGGTGACGCGAATCTTGGCGATGAGCCCGTGCCGGCACTCGTGGCAGATCCTGAAGTGCAGCACGGCGAAGTCGTAGCCGGAGCGCTCGCAGACCTTGACCATCTGGTGTCCGGCATCGGCCTCGCACGGGTAGTAGAGCCAGAACTCGCTGCGCCAGGGGCGCAGCAGTGTGGCCACCTTCCACTTCCAGTCAGTGAACCCGTCCGACGACGGTGCCATGAACCCTCCCCCTGTCTCGTTGCGACGGAGCGCCAGGCCGGGTTGCGGTTCGACCTCGGCGACGTCGGGTGATCATTCTGCTGCTGGTTCCTGACCGGGCAAGTGTCTGCCGAGATAGCGCTGGGCCGGCCGCCCTTTGGCTATGCGCAATCGCACGGTGGCGTGTCCAGTCCTCTCAAACTCCTCTCGCGCGTCGCTCATGTTGAGCACCTTGTCGACCACCACGGAGTCGACGCAGGGTCCGAGGTCGACTTGATGGAGGCCGAACGAGAGCAGCATGCCTTCGTAGGCGGCCGCGAGCGCGAAGGTGTCGCTCGCGGCCAGCAGGGTGAGAGCCTCTTCCCCGGTCACGCCGATGGCGACGGTCGTGCCTCGCAGGTCGATCGTCTCGCCGCGTAGTAGGGCAACGGCGTCCCGTACGTCGCGGGCATCGCGCAGCGTGTAGTCGTCCGGGGTCGGGAAGAACTGGTTGGTTGAACCGTTCCGGGTTCGGTGGGGACTCGATTGTTTGAGAGGATCGAGTCATGGCACGTCCTTCCCCGTACCCGCTTGAGTTGCGCCGTCGTGCGGTGCGGATGGTCGCCGAGGTGCGGCCCGACTACGACACCGAGTGGGCCGCGATGAAAGCCGTCGCGGCCAAGCTCGGCATCGGCACGACCGAGACGCTGCGCAAGTGGGTCCGCCAGGACGAGATCGATGCCGGCACCCGGCCGGGGACGACAACGGATGAGTCCGCGCAGGTCAAGGCGATGAAGAAGGAGATCGCCGAGCTGAAGCGGGCAAATGAGATCCTCAAGGCCGCCGCGAGTTTCTTCGCGGCCGAGCTCGACCGGCCACACACGCGCTCGTAGCGTTCATCGACGAGCACCGGGACCGCTTCGGCGGCGTCGAGCCGATCTGCCGTGTTCTGACCGACCACGACTGCAAGATCGCCCCGTCCACCTACTACGCCCACCACAAACGCCAGGCCACGCCTGCGGCCCGCACCCTGCGGGACACTGAACTGAAGATCCTTATCCAGGAGGCGTACGACGCCAACTACCGCGTCTACGGAGCCAGAAAGATCTGGCGACACCTGAACCGCCAGGGGCATGACGTTGCCCGCTGCACCGTCGAACGCCTCATGCGCGACCTCGGCATCACCGGCGCCTCCGCGGGAAAAAGGTGATCACCACCATCTGCGATCCGTCCGCGCCCAGGGCACCGGACCTGGTCGACCGCGACTTCGTCGCCGGCGCACCGAACCGCTGCTGGGTCGCCGACTTCACGCACGTCGCGACGTTCTCCGGGGTCGTCTACGTCGCCTTCGTCGTGGACACCTTCTCCCGCCGGATCGTCGGCTGGTCCGCCTCGACCACCAAGCAGACCCGGCTCGTCCTGGACGCCCTGGACATGGGACTGTGGCAGCGCGACCGGGACCAATACCCGCCCATTCCAGGTGAGTTGGTGCATCACTCTGACGCCGGGGCGCAATACACGTCCTTCGCGCTGGCTGAGCATCTGGAGCAGGCCGGCATCGCCGCCTCGATCGGCTCGGTTGGCGACGCTTACGACAATGCGCTGATGGAATCCGCCATCGGGCTGTTCAAGACCGAGGTGATCAAGCCGCAACGACCCTGGCGGTCCCTGGCACAGGTCGAACTGGCCACCGCCGAGTGGACCGACTGGTACAACCACACCAGACTCCACGGAGAGATAGGCCACATCCCACCCGCTGAATACGAAGCCCGCCACTACTGTCCTGAGTCGTTGTTTCGCTGCGTAAGTCGGTGATGGTTCGGCATGATGGCCGGATGGCGAGGACGGGACGGCCGAAGGCTGAGCTGGTACTGAGCGACGATGAGCGCGAGACGTTGACCCGCTGGGCCAGGCGCCGGACGTCTTCGCAGGCCCTGGCCCTGCGGTGCCGGATCGTTCTGGAGTGCGCGAGCGGGGCGTCGAACAAGGACGTGGCTGCCCTGCTGGATGTGGAGGCGCATACCGTCAGCCGGTGGCGGGGTCGGTTCGTGCGTGACCGGCTGGAGGGGTTGGTGGACGAGTCCCGCCCTGGTGCCCCGCGGAAGATCACCGATGAGCAGGTCGAAAAAGTGATCGTCAAGACGCTGGAGACCACCCCGAAGAACGCCACGCACTGGTCGACGCGTTCGATGGCCGCCGAGGCGGGCCTGTCGCAGTCGGCCGTCTCCCGGATCTGGCGGACCTTCGGTCTCAAGCCGCACCTGGTGGACACCTTCAAGCTGTCCAAGGATCCGCAGTTCATCGAGAAGGTCCGTGACGTGGTCGGGCTGTATCTGGCGCCGCCCGAGCATGCGCTGGTGCTGTGCGTGGACGAGAAGACCCAGATCCAGGCCTTGGACCGGTCCGCGCCGGTGCTGCCGATGATGCCGGGGATGCCCGAGCGCCGCACCCACGATTACGTGCGTGGAGGGGTCACCACGCTGTTTGCCGCACTGAACACAGCCACTGGTGAAGTGATCGGGCAGATTCATCGCCGGCACCGGGCGGTGGAGTTCAAGAAGTTCCTCGCCCGCATCGACCGCGAGGTGCCGGCCGAGCTGGACGTCCA
>NZ_JBEXYN010000032.1:0-103255 GCF_040630935.1 Streptomyces sp. NPDC005722 | reverse complement strand
CGCCGCGCCTGCCGACGAGCAGCAGCCGCCGCACACCGTGGCGGCCGGCCAGGTGCCGGGCGACCAGGCCGCCGAGCGCGCCGGTGGCGCCGGTGACGAGCACCGTGCCGTCGGGCCCGAAGGCGGGGCCCCGGTCGCGGGCGGCGTCGTCCCCGCCGGTCGTACGGTTCTCGACGCGGGCCAGGCGCGGCACGAGTACGGTGCCGCCGCGCAGGGCGAACCGCTCCTCGTCACTGGTGAGGGCCGCCTGCAGTGCCTGGCGGGTGCTGTCGTGTCCGTCGGCGTCGATGTCGACGAGGGCGATCCGGCCCGGGTTCTCGGTCTGCGCGGAGCCGAGCAGGCCCCACACGGTCGCCGCGGCCAGGTCGTCCACGCCGACCGTGTCGCCCGTCGTGTCGCCGTCCGGGGCGGTGGCCGCCGCGCCCCGGGTCACGACCACGAGGCGGGAGGCGGCGAAGCGGTCGTCCGCCAGCCAGGCCTGGGCGAGGGCGAGCGCGTCGTGCGCGGCCTCGTGGACGACCGGCGCGGGGACGGTCCCCGGGTGGGCGGCGAGGACGGTGACGACCTCGTCCGGGACGGCCGCCCCGGCGTCGACGGCCGCGGCCAGCGCCGCGAGGCCGGGGTGGGTGTCCGCGTCCGTGCCGGCGAGCAGGGCGCGGGCCGCGTCGCCAAGGGCTGCCCAGCGGACCGGGGAGCCGTCGGTGAGGGCGGCCGGGCCCGGCAGTTCGGTCCACCGGGTCCGGAAGACGGACTCGTGGTGGGCGGGGCGGGCGGCGAGCTGACCGGCCGTCACGGGGCGCAGCCCCAGGGACTCGACGCTCGCTACGGGCGCGCCGGAGGCGTCCGCGATCTCCAGCCGGACGCCCTCGGCGCCGGCCGGGGTCAGACGTACCCGCAGCGCGGCGGCGCCGCCCGCGTGCAGGGACACCCCGCTCCAGGCGAACGGCAGGCGTCCCTGGCCGTCGGCGGCGCCGATGCCGCCGAGGCCGATGGCGTGCAGGGCCGCGTCGAGCAGGGCCGGGTGCAGGCCGAAGCGGCGGGCCTCCTCCTCGACGCCCTGGGGCAGCCGTACCTCCGCGAAGACCTCGTCGTCGCGCTGCCACGCGGCGTGCAGGCCGCGGAAGGTGGGCCCGTAGGCGAAACCGATGGCGTCGAGTCCCTCGTACCGGCCGTCCAGGTCCAGCGGGCGGGCTCCGGCCGGGGGCCAGGCGGTGAGGTCGGCGGCGGACTGCGGCCGGCCCCCCTCGCCGAGCACACCGGCGGCGTGCCGCGTCCACGTTTCGTCGGCGGCGGCGCCCTCGGGGCGCGAGTGCAGGGCGAGCGGACGGCGTCCTGCCTGGTCGGCGGCGCCGACCCACAGCCGCAGTTGGACGCCGCCGGTCTCGGGCAGCACCAGCGGCGCCTCGAGGGTCAGTTCCTCCAGCAGGTCGCAGCCGAGCTGGTCGCCGGCGCGGATCGCGAGCTCGACGAAGGCCGTGCCGGGCAGCAGGACGCTGCCGAGGATGGCGTGGTCGGCCAGCCAGGGGTGGGTGGCCAGGGCGAGCCGTCCGGCGAACACCATCCCGTCGGACTCCGGGAGGGCGACCCCGGCGCTCAGCAGCGGGTGCGCGGTGTCGTCGAGGCCGATCGCCTCGACGTCGCCGAGGTAGAGGGAGGGCAGGGCCGGCCAGTAGCGCTGCCGCTGGAAGGCGTAGGTAGGCAGGTCGACGCGCCGGGCGCCGGTGCCGGCGAAGTACGCCTGCCAGTCGACCGTGACGCCCCGGGTGTGGGCGACGGCGATTGCGGTGGTGACGGTCTCGGCCTCAAGGCGGGTGGAGCGCAGGACGGGGACGAAGGCCGCGCCTTCCCCGGTCACGCACTCCTGGGCCATGGCGGACAGCACGCCGTCGGGGCCGAGTTCGAGGTACGTGGTGACGCCCGCGGCCTCCAGGGCGCGGACGCCGTCCAGGAAGCGGACGGCCTCACGGACGTGGCGGACCCAGAACTCGGGCGAGGCCATCCCGTCGGTGACCACGGCGCCGGTCAGGTTCGAGACGACCGGGATGCGCGGCACCTCGAAGGACAGCCGGGACACCACGTCGCGGAAGGCGTCGAGCATGCCGTCCATGTGCGGGGAGTGGAAGGCGTGGCTGACCGTCAGCCGCTTCGACCTGCGGTCCGCGAACAGCTCCACGACCGCCGTGGCGGCGTCCTCGTCGCCGGCGATCACCACCGACCCCGGTCCGTTGACGGCGGCGACGCTCACCCGGTCCGTCAGCAGCGGCAGGACCTCGTCCTCCGACGCCTGCAGCGCGATCATCACACCGCCCGTGGGCAGCGCCTGCATCAAACGGCCGCGAGCCGCCACCAGCGTGCACGCGTCCTCCAGCGAGAACACCCCGGCAACGTGCGCGGCGGCGATCTCGCCGATGGAGTGACCGGACAGGACGTCCGGCTTCACCCCCCAGCTCTCCAGCAGCCGGAACAGCGCCACCTCGACGGCGAACAGCGCGGGCTGCGTGAACTCCGTCCGGTCGAGAAGCTCCGCGTCCTCCCCGAACAGCACGTCCCGCAGGGGTGCTTCGAGGTGCGGGTCCAGATGGGCGCACACCGCGTCCAGCGCGTCCGCGAACACCGGGTGCGAGGCGTACAGCTCCCGGCCCGTGCCGAGCCGCTGGCTGCCCTGGCCCGTGAACAGGAACGCGAGCTTGCCGGCCGCCGGGGAGTCCGTCACGACCTGCGCGGCGGACCGGCCGTCCGCCAGTGAGGCGAGCCCGGCGAGCAGTCCCGCACGGTCGTCGGCGACGACCGCCGCGCGCCGTTCGAAGGCGGTGCGGCCCGTGGCGAGGGACAGTCCCAGGTCCTCCGGGCGCAGAGCGGGGTCGGCCTCGGCGCGGGTGTGAAGGCGTCGCGCCTGGTCGCGCAGTGCCTCGTCGTCCTTGGCGGAGAGCACCCACGGCACCGCGCCGGGACGGTACGTCGCGGGGGCGGCGGACTCCGCGGTCTCCGGGGCCTGTTCGACGATGGTGTGGGCGTTGGTGCCGCTGATGCCGAACGACGAGACGCCGGCCCGCCGGGGCCGCCCGGTCTCGGGCCACTCCCGTGCGTCGGTGAGCAGGCTGATGTCGCCGGTCGTCCAGTCGACGTGCGGGGTGGGCTCGTCCACGTGCAGGGTCGCGGGGAGCACGCCGTGCTCCATGGCGAGCACCATCTTCATGATGCCCGCGACGCCGGCCGCGGCCTGCGTGTGCCCGAGGTTGGACTTGACTGACCCCAGGAACAGGGGCTGTTCGGGCGAGCGGTCCTGGCCGTAGGTGGCCAGCAGCGCCTGGGCCTCGATGGGGTCGCCGAGCGTGGTGCCGGTGCCGTGCGCCTCGACGGCGTCCACGTCGCCGGCCGCCAGGCCGGCGCTCGCCAGGGCCTGCCGGATCACGCGCTGCTGCGACGGGCCGTTGGGCGCGGTGAGGCCGTTGCTGGCGCCGTCCTGGTTCACGGCCGAGCCGCGCACCAGCGCGAGGACCGGGTGGCCGTTGCGCCGCGCGTCCGACAGGCGCTCGACGAGCAGCATGCCGACGCCCTCGCCCCAGCCCGTGCCGTCGGCCGCGGCGGCGAACGCCTTGATCCGGCCGTCCTCGGCGAGCCCGCGCTGGCGGCTGAAGTCGATGAAGGAGGCGGGCGTGGACATCACGGTGACGCCGCCCGCCAGCGCCATGGAGCACTCGCCGGCCCGCAGTGCCTGCATCGCCCAGTGCAGGGCGACCAGCGACGACGAGCAGGCGGTGTCGACTGTCACCGCCGGGCCCTCCAGCCCGAGGACGTAGGAGATGCGGCCGGAGACCACGCTCGCGGTGTTGCCGGTGCCGATGAAGCCCTCGGCGCCGCCGGGGGCGGCCAGGATGACGTTCAGGTAGTCCTGGCCGTTGGTGCCGGTGAAGACGCCGATCTGCTCGCCGCGGACGGTCGTGGGGTCGATGCCGGCCCGCTCGAAAGCCTCCCAGGAGGTCTCCAGCAGCAGCCGCTGCTGCGGGTCCATGGCCAGCGCCTCACGCGGCGAGATCCCGAAGAACGCGGGGTCGAAGTGGCCCGCGTCCTGGAGGAACCCGCCCTCGCGGACGTAGCTGGTGTCGCCCGCGGCCTCGGGGTCGTAGAGGCCGTCGAGGTCCCAGCCGCGGTCGGCGGGGAAGCCGGTGATCGCGTCGCGGCCGCCGGCGAGGAGCTGCCACAGGTCCTCGGGGCTGCGGACGCCGCCGGGGAAGCGGCAGCTCATCGCGACGATGGCGATGGGGTCGTCGCCGGCGGCCGGGGCGGTGGTGACGGGGGCGCGGCGGGCCGCGTCCGTGACCTGGCCGCCGAGCACCTCGCCGCGGAGGAAGTCCGCGAGGGTGTGGGAGTTGGGGTAGTCGAAGATCAGTGTGGCGGGCAGCCGCAGGCCGGTGCGGGCGGCCAGGCGGTTGCGGATCTCCACGGCCGTCAGCGAGTCGAAGCCGAGGTCGCGGAAGGCGGTGCCGGGGTCGACGGACTCCGGTCCGGCGTGGCCGAGGACGGCCGCGACCTGGGCGCGGACGAACTCCAGGGCGAGGGCGTCGCGTTCGCCTTCCGGGGCGTCGGCCAGCCGGTGGGCGAACGTGTCGGTGTCGCCCGCGGGGTCGGCGGCCGTCCCGGGCGCGGCGGCGAGGGCCTGCGCGGCCTCGGGGAGGTCGGCGATCAGCGGGCAGGGGCGTACGGAGGCGAGGCCGGGGGCGAGCCGTTGCCAGTCGATGTCGGCGACGACGGCGGAGGTCTCGTCCAGGGCGAGCGACGAGCGCAGCGCCGCGACGGCGAGGTCGGGCGGGAGCGCGGGCAGGCCCGCGAGGCGCAGCCGCTCGGTGACGAGTTCGCCGGTGGCCATGCCGCCCTCGGCCCAGGCGCCCCAGGCGAGCACGGTGGCGGGCAGGCCGTCGGCGCGCCGCTGCTCGGCGAGGGCGTCCAGGTGGGCGTTGGCGGCGGCGTAGTTGGCCTGGCCCGCGGCGCCGAAGGTGGAGGCGACGGAGGAGAACAGCACGAACGCGGACAGGTCGAGGTCGCGGGTCAGCTCGTGCAGGACCTGCGCGGCGTACGCCTTGGGCCGCAGGACGTCCGCGAGGCGGCGCGGCGTCATGGCGTCCAGGACTCCGTCGTCGAGGACGCCGGCGGCGTGGACGACGGTGGTCAGGGGGTGCTCGGCGGGGATGCCCGCGAGCAGGGCGGCGACGGCCTCGCGGTCGGCGACGTCGCACGCGGCGAAGGTGACCTCGGCGCCCAGGGCGCCCAGCTCGGCGGCGAGTTCGCCGGTGCCTTCGGCGTCCGCGCCGCGGCGGCTGACCAGCAGGAGGTGGCCGGCGCCGGCGCGGGCGAGCAGGCGTGCCACATGCCGGCCGAGGGCCCCGGTGCCGCCGGTGACCAGGGCGGTGCCGGAGGTGGTCCACTCGGCGGCGGGGGCCTCCTGGCGGGCGGCGCGGGCCAGCCTGCGGACGAGGACCCCGGTGGAGCGCACGGCGAGGTGGTCCTCGGTGCCCGCGCCGCCGAGGATGTCGGCGAGCCGGCCGGCGGCGCGGTCGTCGGCCGTCTGCGGCAGGTCGACCAGGCCGCCCCAGCGGCCGGGCAGTTCGAGTGCGGCGGTGCGGCCGAGGCCCCAGACCGCGGCCTGGGCGGTGCTGGTGAGGCGGTCGGAGCGGCCGGTGGAGACCGCGCCCCGGGTGGCGTTCCACAGCGGCGCCTCGGCGCCGGCGTCGCCGAGCGCCTGGACGAGGGCCGCGGTGGCGGCGAGCCCGGCGGGCAGCGCCGGGTCCTCGGGGTGCGGCCGCTCGTCGAGGGCGAGCAGGGACAGGACGCCGGCGAACTCGACGGAAGCCGTGCCGTCCTCGTCCAGGCGCCGGGCGACGGCCGCGCGGTCGTCGGCGGCGGGGTCGAGGACGAGCGTGCGCACGCCGGCGCCGCGCGCGGTCAGGATCTCCCGGGCGGCGCGCGCCCACGGGTCGTCCTCGTGCGCTGCGGGCAGCACGAGCAGCCACTGCCCGGTGAGCCGTCCGGGCGGCAGGCCGGTCAGCGGCTTCCACTGGACGCGGTAGCGCCACTGGTCGATCCGGTCGCTGTCGCGGTGGCGGCGGTGCCAGGCCGACAGGGCGGGCAGCACGGCGCTGAGCGGCTGGTCGCCGTCGATGCCGAGGGTGTCGGCGAGGGCGGCCAGGTCCTCGCTGTCGACGACCTCCCAGAACCTGGCGTCGGTGGCGGAGGGCCGGCCGTCCTCGGGGAGTTCGGTCAGGTAGGAGAAGGCGTCGCGCGGCCAGTACGCCTCGCGCTGGAAGGCGTACGTCGGCAGGTCGACGCGGTGGGCGCCGGTGCCGGCGAACAGCGCCGTCCAGTCCGGGGAGTGCCCGCGCGCGTGGGCGCCGGCGACGGCCGCCACCAGCGACCGGGCCTCGGAACGGCCGGTGCGCAGCGCGGGCAGGAAGGCCGCGGCCCGGTGCCCGGTGGCGGTCCGGCACTCCTCGCCGAGGGCCGACAGGACTCCCCCGGGGCCCAGTTCGAGGTAGGTGGTGACGCCCCGGCCCTCCAGGCGGCGGACGCCGTCGAGGAAGCGGACGGCCTCGCGCACGTGGCGCACCCAGTAGTCGGCGGAGGCCATGTCCTCGCCGGCCAGGTCGCCGGTGACGTGGGAGACGACCGCGATGCGGGGCGCCTGGAACGTCAGCCGCGCCACGACCTCCCGGAAGGCGTCGAGCATGCCGTCCATGTGCGGGGAGTGGAAGGCGTGGCTGACCGTCAGGCGCTTGGACCGCCTGCCCTCGAACCGCGCCACGACGGCGTCGGCCGCGTCCTCGTCACCGGCGATGACCACAGCGCGGGGGCCGTTGACGGCGGCGATGCCCACCCGGTCGGTGAGCAGCGGCAGGACCTCGTCCTCCGACGCCTCGAGCGCGACCATCACGCCGCCGCCCGGCAGGGCCTGCATCAGCCGGCCGCGGGCGGCGACGAGCGTGCACGCGTCCTCCAGCGAGAACACCCCGGCCACGTGGGCCGCGGCGATCTCGCCGATCGAGTGCCCGGCCAGGTAGTCGGGCCTCAGGCCCCAGGACTCGACGAGCCGGAACAGGGCCACCTCGACGGCGAACAGCGCCGGCTGGGTCCACTCCGTCCGGTCGAGCAGGTCCGTGTCCTCGCCGAACAGCACGTCCTTCAGCGGCCGGTCGAGGTGCGCGTCCAGGTGCGCGCACACCGCGTCGAGCGCCTGCGCGAACGCCGGGTACGTCTCGTACAGCTCCCGGCCCATGCCGAGCCGCTGGCTGCCCTGGCCGGTGAAGAGGAAGGCGAGCTTGCCCTCGCCGGCGCTCCCCTCGACGACGTCGGCGGAAGTGCCCGCTTCGGCCAGCGCCGCAAGCCCGGCGAGCAGTCCGTCGCGGTCCTCGGCGACGACCGCGGCGCGGCGGTCGAGGGCGGCCCGGGTGAGCGCCTGCGAGTACGCGACGTCGGCGACGCGGACGTCCGGGCGGGCGGTGACGTGGGCGTGCAGCGCGGCGGCCTGCGCGCGCAGGACGGCCTCGGTCCGGCCGGACAGGACGACGGGCAGGACGGCCGGCGCGGTCGTCTGGCGGATGGGATCAACGGGTTCGGCCGCCTCCGGCCGGTCGGACGCGGTCTCGGCGCCCTCCAGGATGATGTGCGCGTTGGTGCCGCTCATGCCGAAGGACGAGACACCGATGCGGCGCGGCCGGTCGCCCTCGGGCCAGGGGCGCGCCTCGGCGAGCAGCGACACCTCTCCCGCCTCCCAGTCGACGTGCGGCGTCGGCTCGGTCAGGTGGAGGAGGCGCGGCAGCACGCCGTGCCGCATCGCCATCACGCTCTTGATGACGCCCGCCACGCCGGCGGCGGCCTGGGCGTGGCCGATGTTCGTCTTGAGCGAGCCGACCCACAGCGGCTCGCCGTCGGCGCGGTCCTGGCCGTAGGTGGCGATCAGCGCCTGTGCCTCGATGGGGTCGCCGAGGCTGGTGCCGGTGCCGTGCGCCTCGACGGCGTCGACCTCGTCGGGCGTGAGCCGGGCGTTGGAGAGCGCCTGCAGGATGACGCGCTGCTGCGACGGGCCGTTGGGCGCGGTGAGGCCGTTGCTGGCGCCGTCCTGGTTCACGGCGGACCCGCGGACCACGGCGAGGACGGGGTGGCCCTTGCGGCGGGCGTCGGACAGCCGCTCCACCAGGAGCACGCCGACGCCCTCGGCGAGGCTGAAGCCGTCGGCCTCCGGGGAGAACGCCTTGCAGCGGCCGTCGTCGGCGAGGCCGCGCTGCTTGCTGTAGTCGACGAACGTGCCGGGGGCGGACATCAGCGTGGCGCCGCCGGCGAGCGCGAGCGTGCACTCGCCGTTGCGCAGCGCCTGGACGGCCAGGTGGAGGGCGACCAGCGAGGACGAACAGGCGGTGTCGACGGTGAGCGCCGGTCCCTCGAGGCCGAGGGTGTAGGAGAGCCGGCCGGACGCGACGCTCGCCGCGTTGCCGATGCCGATGTAGCCCTCGATGTTCTCCGACGAGCTGAGCAGCGCCGCCAGGTAGTCGTGGTTGCTGGTGCCGACGAAGACGCCGACCTGCTTGCCGCGCATGGACGTCGGGTCGATGCCGGCCCGCTCGAACGCCTCCCACGACGTCTCCAGCAGCAGCCGCTGCTGCGGGTCCATGGCCAGCGCTTCACGCGGCGAGATCCCGAAGAGCGACGGGTCGAAGCGGGCGATGTCGGAGACGAAGCCGCCCTGGTCGGCGTAGCTGGTGCCCGGGTGGTCGGGGTCCGGGTGGAACACCGCCTCCAGGTCCCAGCCGCGGTCCGCGGGGAAACCGGAGATCGCGTCGACGCCCTCGGCGGCGATCCGCCACAGGTCCTCGGGGGAGGTCGCGCCGCCGGGGTAGCGGCACGCCATGCCCACGATGGCGATGGGTTCCTGGCTCTTGGCCTCGGCCTCGCGCAGCCGCTGACGCGTCTGATGCAGATCCGCCGTCACCAGCTTCAGGTAGTCCCGCAGCGTCTCTTCGTTCGCCATTTAACGCAACCACCTATTTGCCGCGGGCGCCGTCAGAAAATTATCGGAAAGCCGGGAATCGCATCTGGTATTCAGCCGCCTCTTTGGTGATCAAATCGGCTGGCCAGCGGTCAGAATATTCAGCTCGCGATTCCGCGGACAACCCCTAACGGCCCCCTACACACCCCTGCATCGCAGGTTGCACGGGTCATGGCCACCGTGCGGCAATTCAAAGGGTGTCGACCATGGTGACCGGCGGAGGACACCGCCGTCAATAATGCTCCGCCATCTGTTCCGTAATTCCCGGGCCGGGCGGGACGGCGACGGCCCCGGATTCGGGAATTCAGGGCCCCCGAAGGGGCCGGGGGGCGCTGCACCGGGGAACTCCGGGGGGCGGGCCGCCACTGGGCGGCGGCCCGGCCCCCGGACCGCGGTTCAGGCGCGGCCGAGCCCCTTGTTGATGAACGCGAACAGCTCCTCGTCGCTGGCGTCCTGGAGCTGCGCCACCTCGTCCAGCACACCGTCGGACGAGCCCGCCCCGGCACCGTCCTCGGCCTCCGCCGCCACCGGCACCGCCGGACCGGCCGGCTCCGGCTCGTCGCTCTCGTTCCACTTGGCCAGCAGCGACTGCAGCCGCATCGTCACCCGGGCCCGTACGACGTTGTCGCCGGTCCCCCGCTGCAGCACGGCCTCCAGCCTGTCCAGTTCCTCCAGCAGCGGAGCCCCGCCCGCCGCGGCGTCGGGGACGACACCGGCGCGCAGGAAACCGGCGACGGCGGCCGGCGTCGGGTGGTCGAAGACCAGGCTGGCGGGCAGCTTGAGCCCGCTCACGGCCCCGAGGCGGTTGCGGAGTTCGACCGAGGTGAGCGAGTCGAAGCCCAGTTCCTTGAACGCCCGGTTCGCCTCCACGGCCGACAGGTCCGCGTGGCCCAGGACGGCGGCGACGGCGGTGCGGACGAGGTCGAGGAGCAGGCGCTCCTGCTCGGCCTCGGGGAGACCGGCGAGCTGCTTGGCGAGCGGCACGCCCCCCGCCAGGTCGTCTGCGGACTCGCGCTCGGCGGACTCGATCACACGCCGGGCCTCGGGCAGTTCACCCAGCAGCGGCCGGTCGCGGTCCGCGGTGAAGGCGAGGGTGAAGCGCTTCCAGTCCATGTCGGCGACGGTCAGCGTCGTCTCGTCCCGGTCCAGCGCGTGCTGCAGGGCGGACAGCGTGCGCTCCGGCGCCATCGTCAGGATGCCGTGGCGGCGCATGCGGTCGCCCACCGCGCTGCCGTCGCCCTCGCCGCTGCCCCAGGGGCCCCAGGCCACGGACGTGGCGGGGAGACCGGCCGCCCTGCGGTGCTCGGCGAACGCGTCCAGGAAGGCGTTGCCCGGCGCCTGGTTGCCCTGGCCGGGCGCGCCGAAGGTCGCGGCGAAGGAGGAGAAGAGCACGAACGCGGACAGGTCCAGATCCCGGGTCAGCTCGTGCAGGTGCAGCGTCGCGTCGACCTTGACGCGCAGCACCGCCTCCACCTGCTCGGGGCTCAGCGCCTCGATGACCCCGTCGTCCACCGCCGCGGCCGCGTGGACGACGGCGGTCAGGGGGCGGTCGGCCGGGACGGTTTCGAGGAGCGAGGCAAGGGCGTCGCGGTCGGCGACGTCGCAGGCGGCGACGGTCACCTCGGCGCCCAGCGCGGTCAGTTCGTCACGCAGCTCGGCGGCACCGGGAGCGTCGACGCCCCGGCGGCTCGCGAGCAGGAGGTGGTCGGCACCATTGGACGCGAGCCAGCGGGCGACGTGCGCGCCGAGCGCGCCCGTACCGCCGGTCACCAGCACCGTCCCCTGCGGTCGCCACTCGCGCACGGCGCTGGTCTCCGCGAGGCGCGCACGCACCAGACGACGGCCGAGGATCCCGGAAGCCCTCAGCGCGACCTGGTCCTCCGCGCCGTCACCACCGAGGACACCCGCCAGGCGCGCCAGCGTACGGTCGTCCGCGATGTCCGTACCTGGTAGGTCGACGAGGCCGCCCCAGCGGCCGCCCTGCTCCATGGAGGCGACCCGCCCGAGACCCCAGACGAGTGCCTGCGCGGGATCGGTCACCTGCTCGGAGCGGCCGGTGGCGACCGCGCCACGGGTGACGCACCACAGCGGGGCGGTCACCTCGGCGTCGCCGAGTGCCTGGACGAACGCGAGTTCACCGGCGAACGCGCCCTCGCCGCCGAGGGCGAGGAGGGAGAGGACGCCACTGGGCGCGGTGTCGTCGAGTGCGGCCTTCACGGTCGCCGCCAGCTGCTCGCGCTCGGCCGTGCCGTGCTCGACGCGCACGGCACGCACCTGCGCCCCGCGCTCGGCGAGCGTGCGCTCGACGGCGCCCGCCCACTCCTGCTCCGGGCCGGTGAGCGTGTCGGGTACGGCGAGCAGCCATACGCCGGTGAGGTGGGCAGAGGCGGGCTCGGGCACCGGCTTCCACGTCACGTGGTAACGCCAGCCGTCGACGGTGGACTGCTCACGGCTCTGCCGGCGCCACGAGGACAGGCCGGGCAGGACATCGCCCAACGAACCGATCGCTTCCGGCGTGTCCAGAGCGAGGGTGCCCGCGAGGGCGTCGAGGTCCTCGCGTTCGACGGCCTCCCAGAAGCGGGCGTCGACCGTGTTCTCCACCGGCGCGTCGGCCTCGGAACGCGCGGTGATCTCGGGCCAGAACCGCTGCGGCTGGAAGGCGTAGGTGGGGAGGTCGACGTGGCGGGCGCCAGTCCCAGCGAACACCGCCTGCCAGTCCACGGACGCGCCGTGGACGTAAGCCTCGCCAAGGGAGAGCCAGAACCGCTCCAGACCGCCTTCATTGCGGCGCAACGAGCCCAGGACGGCAGCCTCACGGCCCGCGTCCTCGACGGTCTCCTGAAGCCCGACCGTCAGGACGGGGTGGGGGCTGGACTCGATGAACACCCCGAAGCCCTGCTCCAGCAGGGTGCGTACCGCCTGCTCCAGCTCCACGGTCTGACGCAGGTTGCGGAACCAGTAGCCGCCGTCCAACTCCGGGCCGGTCATCCACTCGCCGGTCACCGTCGACAGGAACGGCACCTGCGCCTCACCAGGGGTGATCGGCGTCAGAAGCTTCCCGAGTTCTTCTTCGAGGAGGTCGACCTGCGCGGAGTGCGACGCGTAGTCCACCGCGATCCGCCGCGCCCGCACCCCGTCCGCCTCGCACGAGGCCAGCAGCTCGTCCAGCGCCTCGACCTCACCCGAGACCACGACCGAGGAGGGGCCGTTCACCGCGGCAACGGAGATCCGCTCCTCACCCCACGCAGCGATCCGCTCCCGTACCTGCTCCGCGGGCAGCGCCACCGACACCATCCCGCCCAGACCCGCCAGCACCCGACCGATCGCCTGACTCCGCAACGCGACCACGCGAGCCGCGTCCTCCAGCGGCAGGATCCCCGCCACGCACGCGGCGGCGATCTCACCCTGCGAATGCCCGATCACCGCCGCCGGACGCACCCCCGCGGCCTTCCAGACCTCCGCCAGCGACACCATCACCGCGAACAGCGCAGGCTGGACGACATCCACGCGCTCCAGCGACGGAGCGCCCTCCACACCACGCAGCACATCCACCAGCGACCAACCGGTCAACGGCTCCAGCGCCCGCGCACACTCCCCTATCCGGGCAGCGAACACCGGCGAGGAATTGAGCAGTTCCTCGGCCATGCCGACCCACTGCGAGCCCTGGCCCGGGAACACAAACACCGTCTTGCCACCGACGACACGCCCGGTCACCACACCCGCCGCCGGCACACCCTGCGCCACCGCGGACAACCCCGCCGCATGGTCACCCAGCACCACCGCACGGTGCTCCAACGCCGCCCGCGACGACGCCAACGACCACCCCACATCAGCCACCGACGCCGCCGAACCAGCCTCACCCGCAAGCCAGCCCGACAACCGCTCCGCCTGGCCCCGCAACGCCACCGCACTCTTGCCCGACAGCACCCACGGCACCACATCCGAAGCAAACGACGCGCCCGCGACCTCGGGCTCGGTCGCCGGCTCGGCCTCGGCCCCGGGCTCCGGCGCCTGCTCCACGATCACGTGCGCGTTCGTCCCACTGAACCCGAACGACGACACACCCGCCCGCCGCGCACGCCCCGACTCCGGCCACACCACCGCGTCCGACGCCAACGCCACCGCACCCGACGTCCAGTCCACATGCGGCGACGGCTCGTCCACGTGCAACGACTTCGGCACCACACCATGCCGCATCGCCAACACCATCTTCATCACGCCCGCCACACCGGCCGCGGCCTGCGTGTGACCGATGTTCGACTTCACGGAACCCAGGAGCAAGGGCCGCTCCGCGGGCCGGTCCTGGCCGTACGTGGCCAGCAGCGCCTGCGCCTCGATCGGGTCGCCCAGCGCCGTGCCGGTGCCGTGCGCCTCCACGACGTCCACGTCGGCCGCCGAGAGGCGCGCGTTGGTGAGGGCCGCGCGGATCACCCGCTGCTGCGAGGGACCGTTCGGCGCCGTCAGGCCGTTGCTCGCGCCGTCCTGGTTGATCGCCGAACCCCGCACCACCGCCAGCACCGGGCGGCCGTTGCGCCGCGCGTCCGACAGCCGCTCCAGCAGGAGGAGTCCCACGCCCTCCGCCGGGCCGAAGCCGTCGGCGCCGGACGAGAACGCCTTGCAGCGCCCGTCCGGCGCAAGGCCGCGCTGCCGGGAGAACTCTATGAACAGGCCCGGCGTCGACATCACGTGGACGCCGCCGGCCAGCGCCAGCGAGCACTCCCCCGCCCGCAGCGCCTGCACCGCCAGGTGCAGCGCCACCAGCGAGGCCGAGCAGGCGGTGTCGACGGTCACCGCCGGCCCTTCGAGGCCGAGGGTGTACGAGATGCGGCCGGACATCACACTGGCCGCGTTCCCGGTGCCCAGGTGACCGGCGTAGTCCTCGGCGGCCTCGAGCAGCGGGGTCAGGTAGTCGGATCCGTTGACCCCGACGTACACGCCGGCCTGGCTGCCGCGCAGGGTGCCCGGGTCGATGCCCGCCCGCTCGAACGCCTCCCATGCCGTCTCCAGCAGCAGCCGCTGCTGCGGATCCATGGCGAGCGCCTCACGCGGCGAGATCCCGAAGAACCCGGCGTCGAAGGAGGGGGCGTCGGCGAGGAAACCGCCCTCGCGGGTGATCGACGTGCCGGGTTCGTCGGGGTCGTCCGAGAAGAGCCCCTCGAGCTCCCAGCCCCGGTCCGCGGGGAACGCGGTGAGCGCGTCGCCGCCGGCGGCGAGCAGGTCCCACAGGTCCTCGGGGGAGCGTACGCCGCCCGGGAAGCGGCAGCTCATCGCCGTGACGGCGATCGGCTCGTGAGCCTGGCTCTCGATGTCCCGCAGGCGTCCGTACGCCTCGTCGAGATCGGTCGTGACCTTCTTGAGGTACTCGCGGAGCTTCGCTTCGTTCGCCACTGGCGCTTCACCTATTCGCGTGGTCGAGACCGTGGAGTCTTCTCGCACGTGCTCGGGATCTCGGGATGTCTCGGTTCGGGGGTCGAGGGTTCGGGGGTCGTCGCGGACGCACCGCCGGAGGGCGGCGGTGCGTCCGCGACGTGTCGGGTCAGGCCTTGCCGAACTTCTTGTCGATGAGCGCGAACAGCTCGTCGTCGCTGGCCTCTTCGATCTCGTCGGCCCCGGACTCGCCGGCCGTCCCGCGGGCCTCGTTCCACTGCGCCAGCAGTGCTTGCAGACGCACCGCCACGCGCGCGTGCGCGGCGTCGTCCGACGCCGCCTCGGACAGTTCCTCCGGGGTCAGCGAGGAGAAGGTGCTCTCCAGCCGGCCGATCTCCTCGAGCACCGACAGCCCGCGCTCGGCCGGCTCCGGGGCCATCTCCCCCAGGAGGTGTCCGGCGAGGGCCGCCGGGTTGGGGTAGTCGTAGACCAGGGTGGCCGGCAGTCGCAGGCCGCTGGCGGCGCTCAGCCGGTTGCGCAGCTCCACCGCCGTGAGCGAGTCGAAGCCGAGCTCCTTGAACGCCTGCCCGTCGCCGACGAGATCGGCCGACCGGTACCCGAGGACGGCGGCCACCTGGGTACGCACCAGGTCCAGGACGGTCCGCTCCCGCTCCGCCGCGGGGAGCCCGCTGAGGCGCTCGGTCAGCATGAGCTCGTCCGCACCACCGTCCGTGGCCGTGGCCGCCGCGCTCCCCGCAGCCTGCACCGTCCTGCGCGCGGGGGTGCGCACCAGACCCCGGAACATCGGCAGGAGCGCGCCGTCCGCGGCCCTCGCCCGCAGCGTCGGCAGGTCGATGCCGACCGGTACGAGCACGGGCTCGCCCGCCGTGAGGGCCGCGTCGAGGAGCGCCAGCCCTTCCGCGGCCGAGAGCGGCACGATGCCGCCGCGGGCGACCCTGCCCCGCTCCGCCTCGGTGAGCCGGCCCGCCATGCCGCGCTCCTCGGCCCACATGCCCCAGGCCAGGGACAGCGCGGGAAGACCGTCCCGGCTGCGGTACCGCGCGAGCGCGTCGAGGAAGACGTTCGCCGCGGCGTAGTTGGCCTGCCCGGCGCCGCCGAGCGTGCCCGCAGCGGCCGAGAAGAGGACGAACGCCGACAGGTCGAGGTCCCGGGTCAGTTCGTGCAGGTGGAGGGCGGCCTCGGCCTTGGGCCGCAGCACCCGGTCCATCCGCTCCGGGGTGAGCAGGTCCACGATCCCGTCGTCCAGGACGCCCGCGGTGTGCACGACCGCCGTCAGCGGATGCTCGGCGGGTACGCCCGCCAGGACCGCGGCGAGCGCGTCACCGTCGGCCACGTCGCACGCCGCCCATGTCACCTCCGCACCCGACGCCGTCAGCCGCGCGGTGAGCTCGGGGGCGTGGTCCGCCGCCGCGCCGCGACGGCTGACCAGCAGCAGCCGCCGCACCCCGTGCGCTTCCACGACATGCCGGGCGACGAGCCCGGCCAGGCCGCCGCCGGCGCCGGTGATCAGGACGGTGCCGTCGGGGTCGAAGGGGCGAACGGCGCTGTCCGTGCCCGTCGCCTCGGTCCTGGCCAGGCGGGAGGCGAACACCGCTCCCCCGCGTACGGCGAGTTCGGGCTCCGTGGACGCGAGGGCGGCCGGCAGCGCCCGGCCGGAGGCGTCGGTCCCGTCGACGTCGACGAGGACGAAGCGGTCCGGGTTCTCCGTCTGCGCCGTACGCACCAGGCCCCACACCGGCGCCTGCGCCAGGTCCTCGGCCTCGCCGGCGCCTACGGCCACCGCGCCCCGGGTCACGACGACCAGCCGCGCCCCGGCGAACCTGCCGTTGCCCAGCCAGTCCTGTACCAGTTCCAGCGCCCGGTGCGCCGTGTCGCGCACCTCGCCCGTGAGGCGTGCGACGCCGTCGGCCGTGTCGATGCCGTTCTGCGCGCCGGTCGTCCCGGTCAGCGGCACGAGCACCGTCCTCGGCATCGTCCCGCCCGCCGCGACGGCCGCGTCGAGCGCCGCGAGGTCGGCGTACGTCTCCGTGGCGACGCCGGCCTGCTGCAGCGCGCCGGCAAAGTCCCCGACCACCGCGAAGGGGACGGCGACCGCGGTCGGCGAACCGGTCGTCGGCACCGGGGTCCAGTCGAGCCGGAACAGCGACTCGCGCACACCCACCGGGGCCTGCGTGAACCGGGCGGGGTCGGGCCGCTCCGTCACCAGCGCGTCGACCGTGGCGATGGGCACGCCCTTCAGGTCGGCCACGACGACCGAGACGGTGTCCTCACCGGCCGGTGCGACGTGCAGCCGCAGGGCGTCGGCGCCGACGGCGTGCAGGTGCACGCCGCGCCACGCCACGGACGTCCGGCCCGTGCCGGCGGGGCCGGCCGCCAGCGCCTGCGAGGCGGCGTCGAGCAGCGCCGGGTGCAGCGCGTACCGCCCGGCCGACGCCTGCTGCTCCTGCGGCAGCCTGGCCTCGGCGAAGACCTCCCCGCCCCGCACCCAGGCCCGGGTCAGGGACCGGAAGGCGGGACCGTGGTAGAGCTCGGCACCCGACAACCGCTCACGGACATCGTCCAAGGAGACCTGCTCCGCACCGGCGGGCGGCCACTGCGTCGTCCCTTCTCGGTCCGTGGTGACGGTCGCCGGCAGGTCCGTGACACCGGAGAGGAGACCGTCGGCGTGCCGGGTCCACGCCCCGTCCGCGCCTCCGCCCGTCCCGGTCGCCGCGTCGATCCGGCTGTGCACCTGCACGGGACGCCGCCCCCGTTCGTCCGCGCCGCCCACGGTGACGCGCAGCTGCACGGCGCCCTTGTCCGGGAGGACCAGCGGCGCTTCCAGCGTCAGCTCCTCCACTCCAGGGCACCCGGCCTCGTCGCCGGCGCGCAGCGCCAGCTCGACGAAGGCCGCGCCGGGGAGGACGACCGTGTCGGCCACCACGTGGTCGGCGAGCCAGGGGTGTGTCCGGGTGGACAGCCGCCCGGTGAAGACGAAGCCGTCCGAGCCCGGCAGCTCGACCGCAGCCCCCAGCAGCGGGTGTCCGGCCGCGCCGATGCCGACGGACGCCACGTCCTCGTATTCGGGGAGGTATTCCGCCCAGTAGCGCTCGCGCTGGAAGGCGTAGGTGGGCAGGTCGACGTGGTGGGCGCCGGTCCCGGCGAAGAACCGGGCCCAGTCGACCGTGACGCCCCGGGTGTGGGCGTGGGCGAGGGCGGTGGTGACGGTCTCGGCCTCGGGGCGGGTGGAGCGCAGGACGGGAACGAAGGCGGCGCCCTCTCCGGTCACGCAGTCCTGGGCCATGGCGGAGAGCACGCCGTCGGGGCCGAGTTCGAGGTACGTGGTGACGCCCGCGGCCTCCAGGGCGCGGATGCCGTCCAGGAAGCGAACGGCCTCACGGACGTGCCGCACCCAGAAGTCGGGCGACGTCACCTCGTCGGTGACCAGGGCGCCCGTGAGGTTGGAGACCAGCGGGATGCGCGGGGCGGCGTAGGACAGACCCTCGGCGACCTTGCGGAAGTCCGCGAGCATGGCGTCCATGTGCGGGGAGTGGAAGGCGTGGCTGACCGTCAGGCGCTTCGACTTGCGGTCCTCGAACGACGCCGCAATGCCGACCGCGGCGTCCTCGTCACCCGCGATAACCACCGACCGCGGACCGTTGACCGCGGCGATGCTCACCCGCTCGTCCAGCAGCGGCAGGACCTCGTCCTCAGCCGCTTCGAGGGCGATCATCACACCGCCGCCCGGCAGTGCCTGCATCAACCGGCCACGAGCCGCGACCAGCGCGCACGCGTCCTCCAGCGACAGCACCCCGGCCACATGCGCGGCGGCGATCTCACCGATGGAGTGGCCGGAGAGGTAGTCCGGTCGCACACCCCACGACTCGACGAGGCGGAACAGCGCCACCTCGACCGCGAACAGCGCCGGCTGCGTGAACTCCGTGCGGTTCAGGGCATCGGCGTCGTCCCCGAACAGCACGTCCTTGAGCGGCACTTCGAGATGCCGGTCCAGGTGCGCACACACCGCGTCCAGTGACTCGGCGAACACGGGGTACGTGTCGTACAGCTCGCGGCCCATGCCGAGGCGCTGGCTGCCCTGCCCCGTGAACAGGAACGCGACCCGTTGTTCCGTGTCCGCCACGCCCCGGACCGCCTGCGCGGTGGAGTCCCCGGCCGCCAGGGTGGCGAGTCCGTCCACGAACGCCTCGCGGTGATCGGCGACGATCGCGGCGCGGTGGTCAAGCGCCGCGCGTCCGGTCGCCAGCGCGAAGGCGACGTCGAGCGGACGCGACTCCCCGTGGGCGGCGAGATGGTCGCGCAGGCGTTCCGCCTGGTCGCGCAGGGCGGCCTCGGTCCTGCCGGACAGCACCCACACCGACGGCGTCGCGGCGCCCTCCTCGTCCGTCCGGTCGGGCTCCGCGTCAGCGACCTGCGGGGCGGGCGGGGCCTGCTCCACGATGGTGTGCGCGTTGGTGCCGCTCACGCCGAAGGACGAGATGCCGGCGCGGCGGGGGCGACCGGTGTCCGGCCACTCCCGCTGCTCGGTCAGCAGGGCGATCTCGCCGGCGGACCAGTCCACGTGCGGGGTCGGCTCGTCCACGTGCAGGGTCTGCGGCAGCACGCCGTGCTGCATCGCGAGCACCATCTTCATCACACCGGCGACACCGGCCGCGGCCTGCGTGTGGCCCATGTTGGACTTGATCGAGCCGAGCAGCAGCGGCTGCTCCGGCGAGCGGCCCTGCCCGTAGGTGGCCAGCAGGGCCTGGGCCTCGATCGGGTCACCCAGCCGGGTGCCCGTGCCGTGCGCCTCGACCACGTCCACATCGGTGGCCGACAGACCCGCGCTGGCCAGGGCCTGCCGGATCACCCGCTGCTGCGACGGGCCGTTCGGCGCCGTCAGGCCGTTGCTCGCGCCGTCCTGGTTGACCGCCGAGCCCCGGACGAGGGCGAGGACCGGGTGGCCGTTGCGCCGGGCGTCCGAGAGGCGCTCGACCAGCAGCATGCCGACGCCCTCGGCCCAGCCCGTACCGTCGGCGGCAGCGGCGAAGGCCTTGACCCGGCCGTCCGCCGCCAGACCGCGCTGACGGCTGAACTCGACGAATGCGCCCGGCGTCGACATCACCGTCACACCACCGGCCAGGGCGAGCGAGCACTCGCCGTTGCGCAGCGCCTGCGCCGCGAGGTGCAGCGCCACCAGGGACGCGGAGCACGCCGTGTCGACCGTCACGGCCGGCCCCTCCAGGCCGAAGACGTACGAGATACGGCCCGACACCACGCTCGCGGAGTTGCCGGTGCCGAGGAAGCCCCCGTCGCGATCGGCGGAGTTGAGCACGAGGGAGAGGTAGTCCTGACCGTTCGTGCCGACGAAGACGCCCGCCTGGCTGCCGCGCAGCGAGGCCGGGTCGATCCCGGCCCGCTCGAACGCCTCCCACGACGTCTCCAGCAGGAGCCGCTGCTGCGGGTCCATGGCGACGGCCTCGCGCGGGGAGATCCCGAAGAAGCCGGGATCGAAGTCCGCCACGTCGTAGAGGAATCCGCCCTCCTGGGCGTACGGCGGCACCTCCTCGCCGGCCGTCTGCGAGCCGAACAGCGCCTCCGCGTCCCAGCCGCGGTCCGCCGGGAACTCCCCGACCGCGTCCGTTCCGGTCGCCAGCAGGTGCCAGAGGTCCTCCGGGGTACGGACGTCGCCCGGGAAGCGGCAGCTCATCGCCACGATCGCGATGGGGTCGTCGTCGACCGGTACGGAGGCGACGACCGGGCCGGGCACCACGGGCTGCGTGCCGAACAGCTCCCCGCGCAGGTAGTCGGCGAGGGCCGCCGACGTCGGGTAGTCGTAGACCAGGGTGGCCGGCAGCCGCATCCCGGTCGCCGCACCCAGGTGGTTGCGCAGCTCGACGGCGGTCAGCGAGTCGAAGCCGAGCTCCTTGAACGCCCGCTCCGCACCGACGGTCTCCGTTCCGGCATGACCGAGGACCGCCGCCACCTCCCCGCGCACGAGGTCGAGCAGCGCCCGCTCCCGCTCCGGCTCGTTCAGCTTCCCCAGCCGTTCCGCGAGCGAGTCGGAACCGTGTGCCGCGTCCCGGTCGCCCCGGGCGTCTCCTGCCTCGCCCGTACGCAGAGTGAGGGCTCGCTGGGCCTCGGGCAGATCGGCGAGGAGCTTGCTGTCCCGGACGGAGGTGAAGCCGGGGGCGAACCGCTCCCAGTCGATGTCCGCGATGGCGACGGCCGCATCCCCCGCCTCCAGCGCACGCCGCAGGGCCGAGACGGCAAGCGCCGCGTCCATCGGAGGAATGCCGCCGCGGAGCATGCGGGCGGCCATCGCCTCGTCGGCCGCCATGCCGCCCTGAGCCCACGGACCCCACGCGATCGATGTCGCGGCCAGGCCGTCGGCCCGGCGCTGCTCGGCGAGGGCGTCGAGGTAGGCGTTGGCGGCCGCGTAGTTGCCTTGGGCGGCAGCGCCGATCGTGCCGCTCGTCGAGGAGAAGAGGACGAAGGCGTCGAGGGTGATGCCGAGTTCGGTCGTCAGCTCGTGCAGGTTGAGCGCCGACGTGGCCTTGGCCCGCAGGACGGTCTCGAGACGGTCCGGGGTCAGGGAGTCGAGGACGCCGTCGTCCAGGACGCCCGCCGTGTGCACGATGGCGGTCAGCGAATCGGCGTGCTCGGCGAGCAGTGCCCGCAGCGCATCGCGGTCGGAGGCGTCACAGGCGACGACGGAGACGCCGACGCCCAGCTCGGCAACGAGTTCCGCGGCACCGGGTGCGTCCATGCCGCGCCGGCTGGTCAGCACCAGCCGCTCGGCACCCGCACCCGCCAGCCACCTCGCGATGTGACGTCCGAGCGCCCCCGTCCCACCGGTCACCAGCACCGTGCCCGACGGGATCCACGACGCCGTGCCCTCCGGCAGCGCAGCGCGGACCAGCCTTCGCCCGAACACCCCGGAGGAGCGCACGGCCACCTGGTCCTCACCGGAGGCGGTCAGGACACCGACCACGCGCGAGAGCGCGCGCTCGTCCAGCACCTCAGGCAGGTCGATCAGACCACCCCAGCGCTCCGGCACCTCCAGGGCGGCGACCCGGCCCAGACCCCACAGCTGAGCCTGCTCCGGCGCGGTCAACCTGTCCGACCGGCCGACCGAAACGGCGCCACGCGTCAGGCACCACAACCGGGCGTGCACCCTGGCATCACCCAGCGCCTGGATCAGGCTCACCGTGTCGACGAGCCCCAGCAGCGAGACCACACCGGCGTACTCGCCGGCGACGAGACCCGCCAGCGCCGCACGATCCGTGCCCGGCTCGACCTCGACACGGCGCACCTGCGTACCACGCCCGGCCAGCGCGCCCACGACCGCTGCATCATCAGCGCCCCCGGTCGGCACGACCACCAGCCACGACCCGGAAAGGCGCGCGCCGGGGACCTCGGTCAGCGGCTTCCAGACTGCCCTGTAGCGCCAGCCGTCCACTTCCGACCGCTCCCGGCCCTGCCGGCGCCACGCCGACAGCGCCGGAAGCACCTCGACCAGCGACGCATCGCCGGTGACGTCCAACTCCGCCAGCAGGGAGGCCAGATCCTCGCGCTCGACGGCGTCCCAGAACCGGGCATCGATGGTGTCCACGGTCCCGCCGCCGTGAGCGTTGACGGTCAGTGCCGCCTCCGGCCAGTAGCGCCTGCGCTGGAAGGCATATGTCGGCAGATCGACAAGTCGTCCGCCGGTCCCGGCGAAGAACCCGGCCCAGTCCACCTCCACGCCTCGGACGTACGCCTGCGCGAGTGCCGTGACGGCCGTCTCCGCCTCGGGGCGACCCTTGCGCAGCACCGGGGCGAAGGCCGCGCCCTCGCCCGTGACACACTCCTGCGCCATCGCGGACAGGACGCCGTCCGGGCCGAGCTCCAGGTAGGTCGTGACGCCTTCGGCCTCCAGCGTGCGGACGCCGTCGAGGAAGCGGACGGCCTCGCGGACGTGCCGCACCCAGAACTCCGCCGAGGACATCTCGTCCGTGACGACGGCGCCCGTCAGGTTGGAGACCACGGGGATGCGCGGGGCCTCGAGCGACAGCCCCGTCACCACCTCGCGGAACGCGTCGAGCATGCCGTCCATGTGCGGGGAGTGGAAGGCGTGGCTGACCGTCAGGCGCTTCGACTTGCGGTCCGGGAAGGACTCCACGATCGCCGTGGCGGCGTCTTCATCACCCGCGATGACCACCGAATCCGGCCCGTTGACGGCCGCGATGCTCACGCGGTCGTTCAGCAGCGGCAGAACCTCGTCCTCCGACGCCTGCACCGCGATCATCACGCCACCACCAGGCAACGCCTGCATCAGCCGACCGCGCGCCGCTACCAGCGTGCACGCGTCTTCCAGCGACAGCACCCCTGCCACATGCGCAGCGGCGATCTCGCCAATGGAGTGGCCGGACACGAAGTCGGGCTTCACGCCCCACGACTCGATGAGCCGGAACAGCGCGACCTCGACGGCGAACAGCGCCGGCTGGGTGAACTCCGTCCGGTCCAGCGCCTCTGCGTCGTCCCCGAACAGAACGGTCTGCAGGGGCCGTTCGAGCTGGGTGTCGAGGTGAGCGCTGACCGCATCCAGGGCTTCGGCGAATGCCGGGTAGGTGTCGTAGAGCTGCCTGCCCATTTCCAGGCGCTGGCTGCCCTGGCCCGTGAACAGGAAGGCGAGTTTGCCCGCCACCGGGGATCCGGTCACGGTGCCGTGCACGGGGGTTCCCTCGGCCAGCGCCTCAAGCGCGGCCAGCACATCGTCACGGCCCTGTGCCGTCACCACCACACGCCGTTCGAGAGCCGAACGGCCCGTCGTCAGCGTCCGCCCCACGTCGGACAGCCGCACCTCGGGAGCCGCGACCAACCGCGCACGAAGATTCCCGGCCTGCTCACGCAGGGCACTGTCACTCTTCGCCGAGAGCACCAGGGGGAGGTAGGGCTTCTCCTCGTCCTGCGGAGCTACCTGCTCCACGTCGCCGTTCAGCGGTGCCTGTTCGATGACGGTGTGGGCGTTGGTGCCGCTGAACCCGAACGACGAGATGCCGGCCCGACGCGGGCGACCGGTCTCCGGCCACTCCTGCTGCTCGGTGAGCAGCGCGATGTCGCCCGCCGTCCAGTCCACGTGCGGCGTCGGCTCATCGATGTGCAGGGTCTGCGGCAGCACCCCGTGCTGCATCGCCAGCACCATCTTCATCACACCGGCGACACCGGCCGCGGCCTGTGTGTGACCGATGTTCGACTTGATGGAGCCCAGCAGCAGCGGCCGGTCCTCCGGCCGATCCTGGCCGTAGGTGGCCAGCAGTGCCTGGGCCTCGATCGGGTCACCCAGCCGGGTGCCGGTGCCGTGCGCCTCCACCGCATCCACATCCGTGGCCGACAGGCCGGCACTCGCGAGGGCCTGGCGGATCACCCGCTGCTGCGACGGGCCGTTCGGGGCCGTCAGGCCGTTGCTCGCACCGTCCTGGTTGATCGCCGAACCCCGCACCAAAGCCAGCACCGGGTGGCCGTTGCGGCGGGCGTCGGACAGGCGCTCGACCAGCAGCAGGCCGACACCCTCACCCCACCCGGTGCCATCAGCAGCAGCAGCGAAGGCCTTGACCCGGCCGTCCTCCGCCAGACCGCGCTGACGACTGAACTCCACAAAGGTGCCGGGCGTCGACATCACCGTCACACCACCGGCCAGCGCCAGCGAACACTCACCATTACGCAGCGCCTGCACCGCCCAGTGCAACGCCACCAACGAGGCCGAACACGCCGTGTCGACCGTCACCGCCGGGCCTTCCAGCCCGAACACGTACGACAACCGACCCGACACCACACTCGCCGCGTTGCCCGTGCCCAAGTGGCCTTCCAGGCCCTCGGAATCCTCCAGCAACACCGACAGGTAGTCCTGGCCATTCGTGCCGACGAACACACCGGTCTGACTGCCCTGCAGCGTCACAGGATCAATACCGGCCCGCTCGAACGCCTCCCACGACGTCTCCAACAGCATCCGCTGCTGCGGATCCATCGCCAACGCCTCACGCGGCGAGATCCCGAAGAAGTCCGCATCGAAGTCCGCCGCGTCATAAACGAAGCCACCCTCACGCGCATACGACGTCCCCTGCGCACCAGGATCAGCGTCATACAACCCCGCGACATCCCAACCACGGTCCAACGGCAACCCCGAAACAGCATCCGTCCCCGACGCCAGCAACTCCCACAGATCCTCAGGAGACCGCACACCACCCGGGAACCGGCAACTCATCGCCACAATCGCGATCGGATCATCATCCGCAACGATCACCGCCGGCAAATCCGCATCCGCAACACGGACCGTCCCCAGCACCTCACCCCGCAGATAATCCGCAAGCGCCGCAGACGTCGGATAGTCATAAACCAGCGTCGCCGGCAACCGCAGCTCCGTCGCCGCACCCAACCGGTTCCGCAGCTCGACGGCCGTCAGCGAGTCAAAGCCCAACTCCTTGAACGCACGACCCGCCTCGACATCACCCACACCCCCATGCCCCAGAACCTCGGCAACCAGCCGACGCACCAACTCCAGGACAAACGGAGCACGATCGCCCTCCGCCATCCCCCGCAACCGCACAGCAAACGACGAACCGTCTGCCTGAGAGGACTCATCCGTGTCCTCTTCAGTACGGGCGACCGCCATCGCCTCCGGCAGCTCGGCGAGGAGCCTGCTGGGACGCGCGGACGTGAAGCCGGGAGCGAAGCGCTCCCAGTCCATGTCCGCGACGGCAACGACGGTGTCCTTGGCACCCACCGCGCGGTGCAGGGCGGTCACCGCCGTGGCCGCGTTCATGGGCGATACACCGCCTCGGCGCATCCGGGCGGCCATCGCCTCGTCGGCCGCCATGCCACCCTCGGCCCACGGACCCCACGCGATCGACGTCGCCGCCAAACCATCGGCACGACGCTGCTCGGCAAGAGCGTCCAGGTAGGCGTTCGCGGCCGCGTAATTGCCCTGACCCGCCGCTCCCCATACACCGGCGGCAGAAGAGAAGAGGACGAAGGCGTCGAGGGTGATGCCCAGCTCGATCGTCAGCTCGTGCAGGTTGAGCGCCGACGTGGCCTTCGCCCGCAGAACACCGTCGATGCGCTCCGGCGTCAGGGATTCCAGCACGCCGTCGTCCAGGATGCCCGCCGTGTGGACGACGGCGGTCAGGGAATCGGCGTGCGCGGCGAGCAGCGCCCGCAGCGCGCCACGGTCGAAGGCATCACACGCCACAACGGAGACGTCAACGCCCAGCTCGGCAACGAGTTCCGCGGCACCCGGCGCGTCCATGCCCCGCCGGCTGGTCAGCACCAACCGCTCCGCACCAGCCTCGGCCAACCACCTCGCAACCCGGCCACCCAGCGCACCCGTACCACCCGTCACCAGCACCGTGCCCGTCGGAGTCCACGACGCCGTGCCCTCCGGCAGCGCAGCGCGGACCAGCCGTCGCCCGAACACCCCGGACGAACGCACAGCCACCTGGTCCTCACCGGAGCCGGCCAGCACACCGACCACGCGCGACAGCGCACGCTCGTCCAGCACCTCGGGCAAGTCGATCAGACCGCCCCAACGCTCCGGCACCTCCAGCGCGGCGACCCGCCCCAGACCCCACACCTGTGCTTGCACCGGCGAGGTCAATCGGTCCGACCGGCCGACCGACACAGCACCCCGCGTCAGACACCACAACGAGGCATCCACCTGGGCATCGCCCAGAGCCTGCAGCAGCGACACCGACTCCACAAGCCCGAGCAGGGACACGACACCCGCGTACTCACCGGCAACCAGACCCGCCAGCGCCGCACGATCCATGCCCGGTTCGACCTCGACCCGGCGCACCTCCGCGCCTCGATCCGCCAGTGCGTCCGCCACCAGCGAGTCGTCCCCGGTCGGCACGACCACCAGCCACGTCCCGGACAGACGCGCGCCGGAAGCCTCGGCCAGCGGCTTCCACACCACCCGGTACCGCCAGCCGTCCACCTCCGACCGCTCCCGGCCCTGTCGACGCCACGCCGACAGACCAGGCAGGACGCTCGCCCAAGCAGTGTCGTCATCGGCACCGAGGGTGGTGACCAGTGACGTGAGGTCCTCGCGCTCGACGGCGTCCCAGAAGCGGGCGTCCACGGTGTCCACGGCCCCACCGGCCAGAGCGTTGCCCGGCAGCGCCGCCTCCGGCCAGTAGCGCTTCCGCTGGAAGGCATACGTCGGCAGGTCCACCCGCCGCGTACCGGTCCCGGCGAAGAACTTCCGCCAGTCGACCTCGACGCCTCGCACGTGCACCTGCGCCAGAGCCGTGACGGCCGTCTCCGCCTCCGGGCGGCCCTTGCGCAGCGCCGGAACGAAGACCGCGCCCTCGCCCGTCACGCACGCCTGAGCCATCGCCGACAGCACACCGTCCGGGCCCAGCTCCAAGAACGTGCTGACCCCGGCCGCCTCCAGCGCACGGACACCGTCCAGGAAGCGGACAGCCTCACGGACGTGCCGCACCCAGAAGTCGGGCGAGGCCATCTCGTCGGTGACGACGGCGCCCGTCAGGTTGGAGACCACGGGGATGCGCGGGGCCTCGAACGAAAGCCCTGCCACGACCTCCCGGAAGGCGTCCAGCATCCCGTCCATGTGCGGCGAGTGGAACGCGTGACTGACCTGCAGCCTCTTCGACTTCCGCCCCTCGAAGCGCGCGACGACCGCAACCGCCGCGTCCTCGTCACCGGCGATGACCACCGACTCCGGCCCGTTGACCGCGGCAATGCTCACGCGGTCGTTCAGCAGCGGCAGGACCTCGTCCTCCGCCGCCTGCAACGCGATCATCACACCGCCACCCGGCAGCGCCTGCATCAACCGCCCACGAGCGGCGACCAGCGCGCAGGCGTCCTCCAGCGACAGCACGCCAGCCACATGGGCAGCGGCGATCTCACCGATGGAGTGACCGGCCAGGAAGTCGGGCTTCACGCCCCACGACTCGATGAGCCGGAACAGCGCGACCTCGACGGCGAACAGCGCCGGCTGGGTGAACTCCGTCCGGTCCAGAACCTCGGCGTCGTCCCCGAACAGCACGTCCCTCAGCGGCACATCAAGGTGAACATCCACATGCGCACAGACCACGTCCAAGGCGTCCGCGAAGGCCGGGTACGCGCCGTACAGCTCACGCCCCATCCCCAATCGCTGGCTGCCCTGGCCCGTGAACAGGAAGGCGAGCTTGCCCGCCACCGGAGATCCGGCCACCACACCAGGTACCGGGGCCCCGTCGGCCAGCGCCTCGAGCGCGGCCAGCACATCCTCACGGCCCTGTGCCGTCACCACCACACGACGTTCGAGTGCCGCGCGACCCGTCGTCAGCATCCGCCCCACATCGGACAGCCGTACCTCCGGAGCCGCAACGAGCCGGTCCCGGAGATTCGCCGCCTGCTCACGCAGGGCGATGTCGGTCTTCGCAGACAGTGCCAGCGGCAGGAACGGCATTTCGTCGACGGGCAGTTCCGAGTCATCGAGCTCGGCGGCCTCCGGTGCCTGTTCGATGACGGTGTGGGCGTTGGTGCCGCTGAACCCGAACGACGAGATGCCGGCCCGCCGGGGCCGTCCGGTCTCCGGCCACTCGGCGGCCTCGGTCAGCAGGGAGACAGCTCCGGCCGTCCAGTCCACGTGCGGCGTCGGCTCATCGACGTGGAGGGTCGACGGCAGTACGCCGTGCCGCATCGCCAGCACCATCTTCATCACACCCGCGACACCGGCAGCGGCCTGCGTGTGCCCGAGGTTGGACTTGATCGAGCCGAGCAGCAGCGGCCGGTCCTCGGGCCTGTTCTGGCCGTAGGTGGCCAGCAGCGCCTGGGCCTCGATCGGGTCACCCAGCCGGGTGCCCGTGCCGTGCGCCTCGACCGCGTCCACATCGGTCGCCGACAGGCCGGCACTGGCCAGGGCCTGGCGGATCACCCGCTGCTGCGACGGGCCGTTCGGGGCGGTCAGGCCGTTGCTCGCACCGTCCTGGTTGATCGCCGAACCCCGTACCAAAGCCAGCACCGGGTGGCCGTTGCGCCGCGCGTCGGACAGGCGCTCGACCAGCAGCAGGCCGACACCCTCACCCCACCCCGTGCCATCAGCAGCAGCAGCGAACGCCTTGACCCGGCCGTCCTCCGCCAAACCGCGCTGACGACTGAACTCCACAAACGTGCCCGGCGTCGACATCACCGTCACACCACCGGCCAACGCCAGCGAACACTCACCCTGCCGCAACGCCTGCACCGCCCAGTGCAACGCCACCAGCGAGGCAGAACACGCCGTGTCGACCGTCACCGCCGGGCCCTCGAGGCCGAAGGTGTAGGAGATGCGACCCGAGACCACGCTCGCCGCGTTGCCGGTCCCGAGGTGGCCTTCCAGGCCCTCGGAATCGTCCAGCAGTACCGACAGGTAGTCCTGGCCATTCGTGCCGACGAACACACCGGTCTGACTGCCCTGCAGCGTCACAGGATCAATACCGGCCCGCTCGAACGCCTCCCACGACGTCTCCAACAGCATCCGCTGCTGCGGATCCATCGCCAACGCCTCACGCGGCGAGATCCCGAAGAAGTCCGCATCGAAGTCCGCGGCGTCATAAACGAAGCCACCCTCACGCGCATACGACGTCCCCTGCGCACCGGGATCAGCGTCATACAACCCCGCGACATCCCAGCCACGGTCCAACGGCAACCCCGAAACAGCATCCGTCCCCGATGCCAACAGCTGCCACAGGTCTTCCGGAGACCGCACACCACCCGGGAACCGGCAACTCATCGCCACGATCGCGATCGGATCATCATCCGCAACGATCACCGCCGGCAGATCCGCATCCGCAACACGGACCGTCCCCAGCGCCTCACCCCGCAGATAATCCGCAAGCGCCGCAGACGTCGGATAGTCATAAACCAGCGTCGCCGGCAACCGCAGCTCCGTCGCCGCACCCAACCGGTTCCGCAGCTCGACGGCCGTCAGCGAGTCAAAGCCCAGCTCCTTGAACGCCCGACCCGCCTCGACATCCCCCACACCGCCATGCCCCAGAACCTCGGCAACCAGCCGCCGCACCAACTCCAGCACAAACGGCGCACGGTCGCCCTCAGCCATCCCCCGCAACCGCACAGCAAACGACGAACCAGCAGAATCGGAGCCGTCGTTCGCGTTCTCCTTGTGCGCAGCGGTGGCCGCCTCTTGGAGTTCTACGAGCAGCCTGCTGGGACGCGCGGAAGTGAAACCGGGCGCAAAACGCTCCCAGTCGAAGTCGGCGATCAGAAGGGCCGCCTCCGCAGATCCGGCGGCCTGGTGCATCGCCACCATGGCGAGGTCGGCCCGCATCGGCGGCACCCCGCCACGCCGCATCCGGGCGGCCATCGCCTCGTCGGCCGCCATGCCGCCCTCGGCCCACGGACCCCAAGCGATCGACGTCGCCGCCAAGCCATCCGCACGCCGCTGCTCGGCAAGGGCGTCCAGGAAAGCGTTCGCGGCCGCGTAATTGCCCTGGCCGGCAGTGCCGATCGTGCCGCTCATCGACGAGAACAGGACGAAGGCATCCAGCTCCACGCCGAGTTCGATCGTCAGCTCGTGCAGGTTGAGCGCGGAGGTCGCCTTCGCCCGCAGCACGGTCTCGAGAAGGTACGGCGTGAGGGAGTCGAGGACGCCGTCGTCCAGGACGCCCGCCGTATGGACGACAGCGGTCAGTGAATCGGCATGCTCGGCGAGCACAGCGCGCAGTGCTTCACGGTCAGCGGCGTCACACGCGACGACCGAGACGTCGACCCCCAGCTCGGCCACCAGCTCTGCCGCACCCGGGGCATCCATGCCACGCCGACTGGTCAGCACCAGCCGCTCGGCACCAGCCTCCGCCAACCACCGCGCGACACGACCACCCAGCGCACCCGTGCCACCCGTCACCAGCACCGTGCCCGACGGCGACCAAGACCCCGCGCCCTCCGACAGCACGGCCCGAACCAGCCGCCGTCCGAACACCCCGGACGACCGAACCGCCACCTGGTCCTCACCCGAACCAGCCAGCACGCCTATGAGCCGAGACAGCGCCCGCTCGTCCAGCACCTCCGGCAGGTCGACCAGACCACCCCAGCGCTCCGGCACCTCCAGCGCCGCCACCCGGCCCAGACCCCACACCTGCGCCTGCACCGGCGACACCAGCCGATCCGACCGGCCAACGGAAACAGCGCCTCGCGTCAGGCACCACAGCGGTGCATCCACCCTGGCATCGCCCAGAGCCTGGATCAGACCCGTCGTGTCGACCAGCCCCAGCAGCGACACCACACCCGCGTACTCACCGGCAACCAGACCCGCCAACGCCACACGATCCGTGCCCGGCTCGACCTCGACCCGCCGAACCTCCGCACCACGCCCCGCCAGTGCGTCCACCACCGGCCCGTCAACGTCACTCCCAGCCGGGAAGGCCACCAGCCACGCCCCGGACAGACGCGCGCCGGAAACCTCGCCCAGCGGCTTCCACACCACCCGGTACCGCCAGCCGTCCACCTCCGACCGCTCCCGGCCCTGCCGACGCCACGCCGACAACGCCGGAAGCACCTCACCCAGCGACGCATCGCCGGAGACGTCCAACTCGGCGGCCAGGGAGGCCAGGTCCTCGCGCTCCACCGCATCCCAGAACCTGGCGTCCACCGCGCTCGCCTGGTCCGGCGCCGTGGCCTGCGGGGCCGCCCAGAGGACGGTCTCCGGCCAGAACCTCCGCCGCTGGAAGGCATACGTCGGCAGGTCCACCCGCCGCGCACCCGAGCCGGCGAAGAACCCGGCCCAGTCCACCTCGACACCCCGGGCGTACGCCTGCGCCAGAGCCGTGACGGCAGTCTCCGCCTCCGGACGATCCTTGCGCAGCACCGGAACGAAGGCCGCGCCCTCGCCCGTCACGCACTCCTGCGCCATCGCCGACAGCACACCGTCCGGACCCAGCTCCACAAACGTCGTGACGCCCGCGGCCTCCAGCGCACGCACACCATCCAGGAAGCGGACAGCCTCACGGACGTGGCGCACCCAGAACTCTGCCGACGCCATCTCATCGGTGACGACCTCACCAGTGAGATTCGAGACGACCGGGATACCCGGCGCCTCGAACGACAGCCCGGAGACAACCTCGCGGAACGCTTCCAGCATCCCGTCCATGTGCGGGGAGTGGAACGCGTGACTGACCGTCAGGCGCTTCGACTTCCGGTCCCCGAGGGAATCCACGATCGCGACCGCGGCATCCTCGTCACCCGCGATCACCACCGACGAAGGCCCGTTCACCGCAGCAATGCTCACCCGGTCGGCGAGAAGCGGCAGGACCTCGTCCTCCGACGCCTGCAGCGCGATCATCACACCGCCACCCGGCAGCGCCTGCATCAACCGCCCACGGGCCTCGACCAGCGTGCACGCATCCTCAAGCGACAGCACCCCCGCCACATGCGCGGCAGCGATCTCACCCACCGAATGCCCGGACACGAAGTCCGGCCGCACTCCCCAGCTCTCCAGCAGCCGGAACAGCGCCACCTCCACCGCGAACAACGCCGGCTGCGCGAACTCCGTCCGGTCCAGCGCCTCCGCATCGTCCCCGAACAGCACATCCAGCCCGAGCCGCTCACCCACCGCGTCCAACACCCGCGCGAACACCGGATAGGCCGCATACAACTCACGCCCCATCCCCAGCCGCTGGCTGCCCTGCCCCGTGAACAGGAAGGCGAGCGCGCCGGTCGTCACGGCGCCCTGCACCAGGCCCGGTGCGTGGTCGCCGCGGGCCAGGGCGGCGAGGGCGTCGAGTCGGGCGGCCGGGTCCCCGGCGACAATGACGGCGCGGTGTTCCAGGGCCGCGCGGCTGGTGGCGAGGGAGTGGGCGAAGTCGAGCTCGCCCGTGTCCGCGATGCCGGCGGCCGTCGGGTGCAGGCGCTCGGCTTGGGCGCGCAGGGCCTCCGAGGTCCGGCCGGAGACGAGCCAGGGCACGACGGGCAGGTCGCGGGCCGGTTCCTGCTGAGCAGGTACGACGACATCGGGCGCCTGCTCGATGATCGCGTGGGCGTTGGTGCCGCTGTAGCCGAACGACGAGATGCCGGCGCGGCGCGAGCGGCCGGTCTCCGGCCAGTCGACGGCCTCGGTCAGCAGGGCGATGTCGCCCGCCGTCCAGTCGACGTACGGCGTCGGCTCGTTCACGTACAGGGTCCGGGGCAGGACGCCGTGCCGCATCGCCATGACCATCTTGATGACGCCTGCGGCTCCGGCGACGGCCTGGGTGTGGCCGATGTTCGACTTCACGGAGCCGAGCCACACCGGCCTGCCCTCGGGTCGGCCCTGGCCGTACGTCGCCAGCAGCGCCTGCGCCTCGATCGGGTCGCCCAGGGTCGTGCCGGTGCCGTGGGCCTCCACCGCGTCCACGTCGGTGGCCGAGAGGCCGGCGTCGGCGAGGGCTTCCCGGATGACGCGCTGCTGGGACGGGCCGTTCGGCGCGGTGAGGCCGTTGCTCGCGCCGTCCTGGTTGACGGCCGAGCCGCGCATCACCGCGAGCACCGGGTGCCCGTTGGTGCGCGCGTCGGACAGGCGCTCGACGAGGAGCAGGGCGACGCCCTCGGACCAGCTGGTCCCGTCGGCCGAGGCGTCGAAGGCCTTGATGCGGCCGTCGGCGGCCAAGCCGCGCTGGCGGCTGAACTCGGTGAACGCGCCCGGGGTGGACATGATGGTGACGGCGCCGGCCAGTGCCATCGAGCAGTCGCCGCGGCGCAGTGCCTGCGCCGCCAGGTGCAGGGTGACCAGGGACGACGAGCAGGCGGTGTCGATGGTGACGGCCGGGCCCTCGAGGCCGAAGGTGTAGGAGATGCGGCCGGAGACGACGCTGGCGGCGTTGCCGGTCCCGAGGTGGCCTTCCAGGCCGTCGGCGTCGTTGAGCCACAGGTGCAGGTAGTCCTGGGCGTTGGAGCCGACGAAGACGCCGGTGCGGCTGCCGCGCAGCGTGGTGGGGTCGATCCCGGCGCGCTCGAACGTCTCCCAGGTGGTCTCCAGCAGCAGGCGCTGCTGCGGGTCCATGGAGAGCGCCTCGCGCGGCGAGACGCCGAAGAAGTCGGCGTCGAACTCGGCGGCGTCGTGGAGGAAGCCGCCTTCGCGGGCGTAGCTGGTGCCCTCGCTGTCGGGGTCGTCGCTGTAGAGGTGGTCGAGGTCCCAGCCGCGGTCGGCGGGGAAGCCGGTGATGCCGTCGCGCCCGGCGGCCAGGAGCTCCCACAGGTCCTCGGGGCTGCGGACGCCGCCGGGGAAGCGGCAGCTCATCGCGACGATGGCGATGGGGTCGTCGTCCGCGCCCGATCCGGTCGCTCCGGCGCGCGAGCCGGCCGGCGCCGGGTCGCCGGCCCGGTGGGTGGTGATGGAGGAGCCGTCCGTCAGGTCGCCGACGAGTTCCTCGCGCAGGAAGCCGGCGAGCGCGGTGGCCGTCGGGTAGTCGAAGACGAGGGTCGCGGGCAGGCGTCGGCCGGTGGCGGCGCCGAGCAGGTTGCGCAGCTCGACCGCCGTCAGGGAGTCGAAGCCGAGCTCCTTGAACGAGCGTCCGGGCTCGACGGAGGCCGGTCCGGGGTAGCCGAGCGCGGTGGCGACCTGCTTACGGACGAGGTCGAGCAGGGCGCGGTCGCGTTCGGCCGGGGCGAGCCCGGCCAGCCGCTGCGGCAGGCCGTCCTCTCCTGCGGTGCCGGTGGTGGCGGCTGCCCGGCGGGCGGGCACTCGGACGAGGCCGCGCAGGAGCGGTGACAGGGCGCCGGACCCGGCCTGGTTGCGCAGCGCGGCCAGGTCGGCGTGCATGAGGACGGGTGTCGCCTCGTCGACGCGGTGCGCGAGGTCGAAGAGTTCGAGGCCTGCTGCGGTGGTCAGCGGGGGCAGGCCCGCGCGTCGCATGCGGCTGATGTCGGCCTCGTCCAGGGTGCCGGCCATGCCCGCGCCGCCAGTGGCGTCGTCGGCGTCGCCGGCCCACAGGGCCCAGGCCATGGAGGTGGCGGGGAGGCCGTGGGCGCGCCGGTGGTGGGCGAGGGCGTCGAGGAAGACGTTGGCGGCCGCGTAGTTGCCTTGGCCGGGGCCGCCGAAGACGCCGCCGATGGAGGAGAAGAGGACGAAGGCCGAGAGGTCGAGGGCCCGGGTGAGCTCGTGCAGGTTGAGCGCCGCGTCGGCCTTGGGACGCAGGACGGCGGAGAGCCGCTCCGGGGTGAGGGACGTGATGACGCCGTCGTCGAGCACACCCGCGGTGTGGACGACCGCGCCCAGCGGGTGTGCGGCGGGGATGCCGCGCAGGACGTCGGCGAGCGCGTCGCGGTCGGCGACGTCGCACGCCGCCCAGGTGACGGTGGCGCCGAGCGCGGTCAGTTCGGCGCGCAGCCGCTCGGCCTCGGGGGTGGTACCACCCCGGCGTCCCACGAGCAGCAGGTGGCGTACGCCGTGCTCGGTGACGAGGCGGCGGGCGACCAGGCCGCCGAGCATGCCGCCCGCGCCGGTGATGAGCACGGTCCTGTCCGGTGCGTAGGCGGTGACGGCGGCGTCATCGTCCAGCCGGGCAACGCGGGCCAGCCGCAGGGCGTGCACGGAGCCCGCGCGCAGGGCGAGTTGGGGTTCGTCCGCCGCGAGGGCCGCGTCGAGGGCGTACGGGAGGGCGCGGGCGGAGTCCTCGTGTCCGTCGGTGTCGACGAGCAGCAGCCGGTCGGGGTACTCGGACTGCGCGGAGCGCAGGAGGCCGACAACGGCGGCGTGCACGGGGTCGGTGCTCCCGGCGCCGTCTCCGGTGCTGACCGCGCCCTGGGTGACGACGACCAGACGGCAGCCGGCGAAGGCCTCGCCCGCGAACGGCTCGTCCGCGCACCACGCCTGGGCGAGCGCGAGCGCGTCGTGGGCGGCGGCGTGCACGGCCTGGGCCGACAGCTCCTCCGCCGGGCCGTATCCGACGACCACGGCGTCCGGCATGGGCGCCCCGGCTTCGACGGCAGCGGCGAGGGCGGCGAGGTCCGCGTGCACGTCGACCTCGCCGGGCAGTGCCCCCGGCAGCGAGGCGACAGCGGCGGCCCCGCCCACGACGGCCCAACGGCGCGGCGCGGAGGCGGTGTCGGGGATACCCGGCAGGGGGGTCCACTCGGCGCGGAACATCGACTCGTGGTGGGCGGTGCGGGCGGCCCGCACCTGCTCGGCGGAGACGGCGCGCAGCACGAGGGCGTCCACGGTGGCGACGGGCGCGCCGGAGGTGTCGGCGATCTGAAGCCGGACGCCGTCGGTGCCCGCCGGTGCCAGGCGGACGCGCACGGCCTCGGCGCCCGCGGCGTGCAGGGTCACCCCGGTCCAGGAGAACGGGAGGCGTCCTTCGCCGTCGTTGCCGCCCAGCTCGCCGAGGGCGAGCGCGTGCAGGCAGGCGTCGAGCAGGGCGGGGTGCAGGCCGAAGTCCCGGGCGGCCGTGGCGTTCCCCTCGGGCAGTTCGACCTCGACGTAGACGCTCTGCCCGTCCCGCCACGCGGCGGTCAGTCCGCGGAAGACGGGGCCGTAGGCCATGCCGAGCGCGGAAAGCTCCGCGTACAGGTTCTCCGTCGGAACGGCCTCGGCGCCCGCCGGGGGCCACTGGGCGAGCTCGAAATCCGGGCGTGCCGCGCCCTGGGCGAGGACGCCGTCGGCGTGCCGCACCCACGACTCGTCGGCCGCGCCGCCTTCGGCGCGGGAGGAGAGCGTGAAGGTGCGGCGGCCGGTGCCGTCCGCGTCCGGCGCGGACACGTGGATCTGCACCTGCACGCCGCCCCGCTCGGGCAGCACGAGCGGTGCCTGGAGGGTGAGTTCCTCCAGTACGTCACAGCCGACCTGGTCACCGGCGCGTACGGCCAACTCGACGAAGGCGGTACCGGGCAGGAGCACGGAGCCCATGACGGCGTGGTCGGCGAGCCAGGGGTGCGTGTCGAGCGAGAGGCGGCCGGTGAAGAGGAAGCCGTCGGAGTCGGCGAGCGCAACGGTGGCGCCCAGCAGCGGGTGGCCCACGGGCTCGAGGCCGACGGCGCGCAGGTCCCCGGCACCGCGGCACGACTCGATCCAGTAGCGCTGCCGCTGGAAGGCGTAGGTGGGCAGGTCGACACGGCGGGCGCCGGTCCTGGCGAAGTACCCGGCCCAGTCCACCGGCACCCCGCGGACGTGGGCGTGGGCGAGCGCGGAGGTGACGGTCTCGGCCTCGGGCCGGCCCTTGCGCAGGACGGGCACGAAGGCGGCGCCCTCGCCGGTCAGGCACTCCTGCGCCATCGCCGACAGCACGCCGTCCGGGCCGAGTTCGACGTACGTGGTGACGCCCGCGGCCTCCAGCGCGCGCACACCGTCGAGGAAGCGGACGGCCTCGCGCACATGCCGCACCCAGAACTCGGGCGAGGACATCTCATCCGTGACGACGGCACCGGTCAGGTTCGAGACCACAGGGATGCGCGGAGCCTCGAACGACAGCCCGGACACCACCTCGCGGAACGCGTCCAGTATCCCGTCCATATGCGGGGAGTGGAATGCGTGACTGACCGTCAGGCGCTTGGACTTCCGGTCCGCGAGGGAATCCACGATCGCAACCGCGGCATCCTCGTCACCGGCGATGACAACCGACGAAGGCCCGTTGACCGCGGCGATGCTCACGCGCTCGTTCAGCAGCGGCAGGACCTCGTCCTCCGACGCCTGCACCGCGATCATCACACCGCCCGTGGGCAGCGCCTGCATCAAACGGCCCCGAGCCCCGACAAGCGTGCACGCGTCCTCCAGGGACAACACCCCGGCAACATGCGCGGCGGCAATCTCACCCACCGAATGCCCGGAGACGAAGTCCGGCTTCACACCCCAGCTCTCCAGCAGCCGGAACAGCGCCACCTCCACCGCGAACAACGCAGGCTGCGCGAACTCCGTCCGATCCAACGCCTCCGCGTCATCCCCGAACAGCACATCCAGCCCGAGCCGCTCACGCACCGCGTCCAACACCCGCGCGAACACCGGATAGGCCGCATACAACTCACGCCCCATCCCCAGCCGCTGGCTGCCCTGCCCCGTGAACAGGAATGCCACCTTGCCCGCGACGGGAGAGCCGGTCACCACGCCCGGCACGGCTTCGCCCTCGGACAGGGCGGCGAGTCCGGACAGCAGGCCGGCGCGGTCCTCGGCGACGACGACGGCGCGGTCCTCGAAGGCGGCGCGGGTCGTGGCCAGGGAGTGCGCGACGTCCACCGCGCGCGCCCCGGAGTTCTCCTCGGCGTACGCGTGGAGGCGGCGGGCCTGCTCACGCAGCCCGTCCCGTCCCTTCGCCGAGAGCAGCACCGGCACCACGCCCCCGAAGGCGGCGGGCGCCGGGGCGTCCGTCTCCTCGGGCTCCGGGGCCTGCTCGATGATGGTGTGCACGTTGGTGCCGCTGACGCCGAAGGCGGAGACGCCGACGCGGCGCGGGCGGCCGGTCTCCGGCCAGTCGACGGCGTCGGTGAGTAGGGACACCGCGCCCGACGACCAGTCGACGTGCGAGGTCGGCTGGTCGACGTGGAGGGTGCGCGGCAGCACGCCGTGCCGCATCGCCATGACCATCTTGATGATGCCCGCGACACCCGCGGCGTTCTGGGTGTGGCCGATGTTGGACTTGAGGGAGCCCAGGAGCAGCGGCCGGTCCTCGGGCCGCTCCTGGCCGTAGGTGGCGAGGAGGGCCTGCGCCTCGATGGGGTCGCCCAGGGTCGTACCGGTGCCGTGGGCCTCGACGGCGTCGATGTCGGCGGCGGTCAGGCGGGCGTTCTCGAGGGCCTGGCGGATGACGCGCTGCTGGGACGGGCCGTTGGGCGCCGTCAGGCCGTTGCTCGCGCCGTCCTGGTTGACCGCCGAACCCCGCACCACCGCCAGCACCGGGTGGCCGTTGCGGAGCGCGTCGGACAGCCGCTCGACGAGGAGCACGCCGACACCCTCGGACCAGCCGGTGCCGTCGGCCGCCTCGGCGAAGGACCTGCACCGCCCGTCGGGGGACAGTCCGCGCTGGCGGCTGAACTCGACGAAGACGTCGGGACCGGCGAGCACGGTGACGCCGGCGGCCAGGGCCAGGGAGCATTCGCCCTGGCGGAGCGCCTGGACGGCCATGTGCAGGGCGACAGAGGAGGACGAGCAGGCGGTGTCGATGGTGGCGGCGGGGCCTTCGAGGCCGAAGACGTAGGCGAGACGGCCGGAGACGACGCTGGAGGCCGTGCCGGTCAGGAGGTGGCCCTCCACGCCGTCGGGGAGGTCCCCGGCGCCCGCGCCGTACGCGTTGGCGGAGGCGCCGACGAAGACGCCGGCCCGGCTGCCGCGCAGGGTGGCCGGGTCGATGCCGGCCCGCTCGAACGTCTCCCAGGTGGTCTCCAGCAGCAGGCGCTGCTGGGGGTCCATGGCGAGGGCCTCGCGCGGCGAGATCCCGAAGAAGGCGGGGTCGAAGTCGCCCGCGTCGTGGAGGAAGCCGCCGTGGCGGGCGTAGGTGGTGCCCTCGTGGTCGGGGTCCGGGTCGTACAGCGACTCGATGTCCCAGCCCCGGTCAACGGGGAAGCCGGTGATGCCGTCGCCGCCGCTGTCGACGAGGTTCCACAGGTCCTCGGGCGAGCGGACGCCGCCGGGGAAGCGGCAGCCCATGGCGACGATGGCGATCGGCTCGCGCGAGGCGTCGGTCAGTTCCCGGTTCCGGCGGCGCAGCCGCTCGGTCTCCTTCAGGGATGCCCGCAGCGCTTCAACGACTTTTTCGTTCGGGGTGGTCATCACATACTCCGCACTTCGGGCACGTCAGGATCGGTTGCTGTCGTCGTCGGTGGCGCCGCCGTGGGACCCGTCGGGGTCGCCGTGGCCGTCGAGTGCCAGGTCGAGGAGGGCTTGGAGGTCCATCGCGTCGATGGAGTCCGCGGCGTCCGCGGGGTCGGCGGTGTCGGCCGCGCCGGCGGGTGTGTCGTCCGGGGCGGCCAGCCGCAGCAGGGTGTCCAGCAGCCCGGCTTCGCGGATCCGGCCCAGCGGGATGGTGGCCAGTGTCCGGCGTAGTTCGGCGTCCTGCGGGTCGGTGTCCACGGGGTGGGCGGTCGTGGTGCCGGCGGCCTCGGGGAAGAGGCTGTGCAGCAGGTGCCCGGTGAGGGCCCGGGGGTTGGGGTAGTCGAACACGAGGCTGGAGGGCAGTCGCAGCCCGCACGCGGCACCCAGGCGGTTGCGCAGTTCGACGGCGGTCAGGGAGTCGAAGCCGAGGTCCTTGAAGGCGCGTTCGGCGGCCACCGCGTCGGCGGAGGCGTGTCCGAGGGCTGCGGCCGCGTGCTCGCGCACGAGGTCCAGCAGGGCCGCCTGCCGGTCGTCGCCGGTGAGTTCGGCGAGGCGCCGGAGCGTCGCGGAGGACGGGTCGTCGGTGCCGTCCGCGGCGGCCGGCGGGTCGGCGCGCAGCGCGTCCCGGACCTCGGGAAGGTCCGCGACCAGGGGGCGGGGCCGGGCCGCGGTGAAGGCGGGTGCGAAGCGCGCCCAGTCCACCTCGGCGACGGTCACGGCCGCCTCGCGGCCTGCGACGGCGCGTTCCAGCGCCAGCAGGTTGTCGGCCGGGGCCATGGGCGGCAGGCCGCGGCGGCGCAGCTGCTCCTCCGCGTCGCCCTCGGCCGCCATGCCGCCGTCGGCCCACGGGCCCCAGGCGACCGCGGTCGCGGGCAGGCCCTGGGCCCTGCGGCGCTCGGCCAGCGCGTCGAGGAACGCGTTCGCCGCCGCGTACGCGCCCTGTCCGCCACTGCCCCAGACACCGGCGATGGACGAGAAGAGGACAAAGGCGTCGAGGGAGTCCGGCGTCCCGAAGAGCGCGTCCAGGTTCACGGCTCCGGCGGTCTTCGCGGCCACGACGTGGGAGAGGCCGGGCAGATCGGTGTGCGCCCCGGGGGGCTGGGAGACTCCGGCGGCGTGCACGACGGCGCGTACCGGGCTGCCCTCGGCGGCCAGTCCCTCGACGAGCGCCGCGAGCGCGGTCCGGTCGGCGACGTCGCAGGCGGCGAGCGTCACTTCGGCGCCGAGCCCGGACAGTTCCTTCTCGAGCTCCGCCGCGCCGGGCGCGTCGGCTCCCTTGCGGCTGACGAGGACGAGCCGCTGCGCGCCGTGCTCGGCGAGCCAGCGGGCCGTGTGGCGGCCGAGCGCGCCCGTACCGCCGGTGACCAGCACGGTGCCGCGCGGGGTCCAGGTCCCGGCGACCGGTCCCTGGGGCACGGCGTGCTCCAGGCGGCGTACGAAGGTTCCGGACGCGCGGACGGCGAGCTGGTCCTCGTCGCCCGCTCCGGCGAGCAGCGCGGCCAGGCGGTCCAGCGTCCGTTCGTCGCAGTCGGCGGGCAGGTCGACGAGCCCGCCCCAGCGGTCGGGGTACTCCAGGGCGACAACCCGGCCGAGGCCCCAGACGTGGGCCTGGGCGGCGCCGGTGAGCCCGTCCGCGGCGACGGCCGCGACGGCGTCGCGGGTCACGCACCACAGCGGCGCGTCGACCCCGGCGGCGTCGCCCGTCAGCACCTCGGCGAGCGCGGAGGTCAACGCGAGGCCGACGGGGACTCCGGGGTGCTCCGGGTGGGGTCGCTCGTCCAGCGCGAGGAGGGACAGGACTCCGGTGACGGTGTCGTGTCCGCGCAGGCGAGCGGCAATCGCCTCCGGGTCGGCGTCGGCGGAGTCGAGCACGACGGGTACGACGCGGGCACCGCCGGCCTCGATGCGCGCCGTCACGGCACCCACCCAGGGATCGTCGGCGTGGGCGGCCGGGAGGGCCACCAGCCAGACACCGGTGGTGGTGCCATCGCCGGTGCCGTTCCCGTTCGACCACGGTTTCCACGTGACGCGGTAGCGCCGGGCGTCCACCTGGGTACGCGCCTGCTGGTCGCGGCGCCAGAGCGAGAGGGCGGGCAGCAGGGCACTCAGCGGCTGGTCGGCGTCGATGCCCAACTCGTCGGCGATCCCCTTGGGGTCGGCGTTCTCGACGACTTCCCAGAAGCGGGCGTCCACCGCGTCACGTGTGCCGTCGACCGCGGGACGCGACGCCGCGGGCTCGGGCCAGTAGCGCTGCCCTTGGAAGGCGTAGGTGGGCAGGTCCACGCGGCGGGCGCCGGTCCCGGCGAAGAACCGGGCCCAGTCGACGGTGACGCCACGGGTGTGGGCCTGCGCGACGGCGGTCACGGCCGTATCCGGCTCGGGGCGGCCCTTGCGCAGGACGGGGACGAAGGCGGCGCCTTCCCCGGTCAGGCAGTCCTGGGCCATGGCGGAGAGCACGCCGTCCGGGCCCAGTTCCATGTAGGTGGTGACACCGGCCGCCTCCAGCGCACGGACGCCGTCCAGGAAGCGCACGGCCTCCCGCACATGCCGCACCCAGAAGTCGGGCGACCTCACCTCGTCCGTGACCAGGGCGCCGGTGAGGTTGGAGACCAGCGGAATGCGGGGCGCGCCGTAGGACAGCCCTTCGGCGACCTTCCGGAAGTCCGCCAGCATGCCGTCCATGTGCGGGGAGTGGAACGCGTGACTGACCGTCAGCCGCTTCGACTTCCGGTCCGGGAACGCCTCCACAATCCCCGCGGCAACGTCCTCGTCACCCGCGACGACCACCGAGCGCGGCCCGTTGACCGCAGCGATGCTCACCCGCTCGGCCAGCAGCGGCAGGACCTCGTCCGCCGACGCCTCCAGCGCGATCATCACACCGCCACCCGGCAGCGCCTGCATCAACCGCCCACGAGCCTGGACCAGCGCACACGCATCGTCCAGCGAGAACACCCCCGCCACATGCGCGGCAGCGATCTCACCCACCGAATGCCCCGACACGAAGTCGGGACGCACCCCCCACGACTCCAGCAGCCGGAAGAGGGCGACCTCCACCGCGAACAGCGCGGGCTGCGCGAACTCCGTCCGGTCCAGCGCCTCCGCGTCATCACCGAACAGCGAGTCCATTGCGAGCCGTTCACCGATCGCGTCCAGCGCCTCCGCGAAGACCGGATAGGCGTCGTACAGCTCGCGTCCCATCCCGAGCCGCTGGCTGCCCTGCCCCGTGAACAGGAACGCGAGCGGGCCGGCGGTGACCGTCGCCTGGACGAGGCCGGGGGCCTGCCGCCCCTCGGCGAGCGCCACGAGGGCCGTCTTCAGCCCATCGGTGTCGCCGGAGACGATCGCGGCCCGCTCGCCGAGGGCCGCCCGGGTGGTCGCCACCGAGTGGGCCAGGTCGGCGAGAGGCGCGGCGCCGGACTCGACCACCGGCAGCAGGCGTCGGGCCTGGTCGCGCAGGGCCTCGGGGGTCCTGGCCGAGAGGACGTACGGGAGGAGGCCGGGCGCCTGCGCGGGGACCTCGGCGGCCTCCGCGACGTCGCCCGGCGGCTGCTCGATGATCGTGTGGGCGTTGGTGCCGCTGATGCCGAACGACGAGATGCCGGCCCGACGCGGACGGCCCGTCTCGGGCCACTCCCGCTGCTCGGTGAGCAGGTCGATGTCCCCCGTCGACCAGTCGACGTGCGGAGTCGGCTCGTCCACGTGGAGCGTGCGGGGCAGCGCGCCGTGCCGCATCGCCATGACCATCTTGATGATGCCCGCGACACCGGCCGCGGCCTGCGTGTGCCCGAGGTTGGACTTGATCGAGCCGAGCAGCAGCGGCTGCTCCGGCGAGCGGTCCTGGCCGTACGTCGCCAGCAGGGCCTGCGCTTCGATCGGGTCCCCGAGCCGGGTGCCCGTGCCGTGCGCCTCCACCGCGTCCACGTCCGAGGCGGACAGCCCGGCGCTCGCCAGGGCCTGGCGGATCACCCGCTGCTGCGACGGGCCGTTCGGCGCCGTCAGGCCGTTGCTCGCACCGTCCTGGTTCACCGCCGAACCGCGCACCAGCGCCAGCACGGGGTGCCCGTGGCGCCGCGCGTCCGACAGCCGCTCCACCAGCAGCATGCCCACGCCCTCGCTCCACCCCGTGCCGTCGGCCGCGGCGGCGAACGCCTTGCAGCGGCCGTCGGGCGAGAGGCCGCCCTGGAGGCTGAACTCGCTGAAGGTGGCGGGGGTGGACATGACGGTCACGCCGCCGGCCAGCGCCACGGTGCACTCGCCGTTACGCAGCGCCTGCACCGCCCAGTGCAGCGCCACCAGCGAGGACGAGCACGCCGTGTCCACGGTCACCGAGGGGCCTTCGAGCCCCAGCGCGTACGAGACACGCCCCGACATCACACTGCCCGCGTTGCCCGTCATGACATGGCCCAGAACGCCGTCGGTGCCGTTCCGCTCGAGCTGTGCGTCGTACCCGGTGTACGCGGCTCCCACGAAGACGCCCGCCTGGCTGCCGCGCAAGGTGGTCGGGTCGATGCCCGCGCGTTCGATCGTCTCCCAGGCGGTCTCCAGGAGGAGCCGCTGCTGCGGATCCATGGCCAGCGCCTCACGCGGCGATATCCCGAAGAAGTCGGCGTCGAAGGTGTCGGCGTCGTAAAGGAAGCCGCCCTGGAAGGTCTGCGCGTCGCCGTGGGCGAGGAGTTCCGCGGTGTCCCAGCCCCGGTCGCCGGGAAGGCCGGAGATCGCGTCGCCGCCGGTCTCGACGAGGTGCCACAGGTCCTCCGGGCTGCGGACGCCGCCCGGGTAGCGGCAGCCCATGGCCACGATCGCGATGGGGTCGTCGTCTGCGCCGACCGTGCGCGATCCGGTCGGCGCGAGGGCGGTCCCGACCCCGTCCGCGTTCCCGTCGGTGACGTCGCCGACGAGTTCCTGGCGCAGGTGGCCGGCGAGCGCGGTGGCGGTCGGGTAGTCGAAGACGAGGGTGGCCGGCAGGCGCCGGCCGGTCGCGGCACCCAGCAGGTTGCGCAGTTCGACGGCGGTCAGCGAGTCGAAGCCCAGTTCCTTGAAGGAGCGGTCCGGCTCGACGGAGGCCGGACCCGGGTAGCCGAGCGCGACGGCGACCTGCTTGCGGACCAGATCCAGCAGGGCACGGTCGCGTTCGGCCGGGGCGAGAGCCGCCAGACGTGCCCGCAGCCCGTCCTCCCCTCCGCCGCCACCGGCGGCGGCCGCGGCCCGGCGCGTGGGGGCACCCACGAGACCGCGCAGCAGCGGCGCCAGGGCACCTGACCGGGCCTGACCGCGCAGGACCGCGAGATCGAGCTTCATCGGCAGGAGCACCGCCGCGCCGACGGACAGCGCGGTGTCGAAGAGGGCGAGGCCGTCGTGGCTGGAGAGGGCGCCCACGCCGTCTCTGGCCATGCGCTGGAGATCGCTCTCGTCCAGGTGGGTCGCCATTCCGCCCACCTGCGGGGCCCACAGGCCCCAGGCGAGGGCGGTGGCCGCGAGTCCCTGGGCGCGCCGCTGCTCCGCGAGGCCTTCCAGGAACGCGTTGGCGGCGGCGTAGTTCGCCTGCCCGGGCGCTCCGAGGGCCGCGGCGATCGCCGAGAAGACGACGAAGTCGGCGAGGTCGAGCCGGCGGGTGAGGTCGTGCAGGTGGAGCGCCGCGTCGACCTTCGGACGCAGGACCCTCTCGAGGCGCTGCGGGGTGAGGGAGTCGATGACGCCGTCGTCGAGGACGCCCGCGGTGTGCACGACGGCGGTCAGGGGGTGCTCGGCCGGGATGGAGTCGAGCAGGGCGGCCAGCGCGTCGCGGTCGGCGGTGTCGCAGGCGGCGACGGTGACCTCGGCGCCCAGGGCGCGCAGTTCGTCCGCGAGTTCGCGGGCGCCGGCCGCGGATTCACCGCGGCGGCTGGTCAGCAGCAGGTGGCGGGCGCCGCGCGCGGTGACGGCGTGCCGGGCGACGAGACCACCGAGGGCACCCGTTCCGCCGGTGATGAGGACGGTGCCGTCCGGGTCCCAGTCACGGGGAACCGTGAGCACGATCTTCCCCACATGGCGTGCCTGGCTCAGATGACGGAACGCCTCGGGCGCCTGACGCAAGTCCCACGCCGAGACCGGGAGCAGGTGCAGGGCACCGGACCGGAACAGGGCCAGCAGCTCGGTGAGCATCTCCTGGATGCGGTCGAGGCCGGCCTCGGTCAGGTCGAAGGCCTGGTAGGTGACGCCGGGGTGGGCGGCGGCGACGTCCTGCGGCTCACGGACGTCGGTCTTGCCCATCTCCACGAAACGTCCGCCGCGCGGCAGCAGCCGCAACGAAGCATCCACGAACTCCCGCGCCAGGGAGTCCAGAACGACGTCGACACCCCGCCCGCCGGTCGCGGCGCGGAAGGCGTCCTCGAAGTCGAGGGTGCGGGAGGAGGCGATGCGGTCGTCGGCCAGACCCAGCCCGCGCAGGGTGTCCCACTTGCCGGGGCTCGCGGTGGCGTACACCTCGGCACCCCAGTGGCGGGCGAGCTGGACGGCGGCCATGCCCACGCCGCCCGCCGCCGCCTGGATGAGAACGGACTCACCGCCGCGCAGTCCCGCAAGGTCGTGCAGCGCGTAGTACGCCGTCATGAAGACGATCGGCACCGACGCCGCCTCGGCGAACGTCCAGCCCTCGGGCATCGGGGCGACCATCCGGCGGTCGACAACGGCCAGCGGGCCGAACGCACCCGGCAGCATGCCCATCACACGGTCGCCGGGGGCGAGATCGGTGACACCCGGACCGGTCTCCACGACCAGGCCCGCACCCTCGACGCCCATCAGGCCCGCGTCACCCGGGTACATGCCCAGGGCGTTCAGGACGTCGCGGAAGTTCAGGCCGGCCGCTCGGACGGCTACCCGCACCTCACCCGGCGCCAGCGCCGCCTCGGACTCCGGGCTCGGGACGAGCACGAGGTTGTCGACCGTACCCCTGTCCCGGATGTCCATGCGCCAGGCGCCGGTGTCCGCCGGCGGGGTCAGCGCCGTCGTGGCGGGGACCCGGGCCAGCCGGGGGGCCTGCACCATGCCGCGGCGAATGGCGAGTTGGGGCTCGCCGCTGGCCAGGGCGGCCGCGAGCGCCTGCGCCGAGGCGGGGTCGTCGTCGAGGTCGACCATCACGAAGCTGTCCGGGTTCTCGGACTGCGCCGAGCGCAGAAGTCCCCGCACCGCGCCGCCCGCGAGATCCGTCACCGCGCCACCGGGCACCGTCGTCACGGCACCCGACGTCAGCCACACCAGCCGCGCGTCCGCGAGGCGCTCGTCCGCGAGCCACTCCTGCACGGTCGCCAGCGCACCCCGCACGGCCGAATGCACCGTATCGGCCACACTGCCGTGTTCCGTCGCCGGCAGGTGGACGAAGACGGAGTCGAAGCTCCGCTCCCCCGCCGTCAACGCCTCGCGGAGCGCGGCAAGATCGGCGTACTCCGCCACCTCCGCACCCGTGGCGGCCAGGCCCGGTTCGTCCCGGCCGAGCACGGCCCAGCGCCGTCCCAGCGGGCCCTCACCACGCCCAACGGTCACAGGCGACCATTCCACGCCGAACAGCGACTCCAGGTGGGCCGCTTCGGCGACGCGTACCTGCTCCGCCGAGACGGTGCGCAGGGCGAGGGCGTCCACGGTGGCGACGGGTGCGCCGGAGGTGTCGGCGATCTCCAGGCGTACGCCGTCCGTGCCCGTGCGCGCGACGTGGACGCGCAGCGCCTCGGCGCCGGCGGCGTGCAGGGTGACCCCGGTCCAGGAGAACGGCAGGCGTCCCACACCCACGGTGCCGCCGAGCCCGCCCAGCGCCAGCGCGTGCAGGCAGGCGTCGAGCAGGGCCGGGTGCAGGCCGAAGTCCCGCGCGGCCGGGGCGGTCCCCTCGGGCAGCGCGACGTCGACGTAGACGCTCTCCCCGTGCCTCCACGCGGCCGTCAGACCGCGGAACACGGGCCCGTAGCCCATGCCGAGCCCGGCCAGCACGTCGTAGAGGTCGTCCGATTCGGCGGGTTCGGCGCCCGCCGGGGGCCACTGGGTGAACTCGAAGTCCGGGCGCGCGGCACCCCGGGCGAGGACGCCCTCGGCGTGCCGCACCCACGGCTCGTCGCCGGCGCCGTCCTGGACGCGGGACGCGAGCGTGAACGTGCGCCGGCCGGTGCCGTCGGCGTCGGGCGCGCCCACGTGGATCTGCACCTGCACGCCGCCGCGCTCGGGCAGCACCAGCGGGGCCTGGAGGGTGAGTTCCTCCAGCACGTCGCACCCGACCTGGTCACCGGCGCGTACGGCAAGTTCCACGACGGCCGCGCCGGGCAGGATCACGGAGCCCCAGACGGTGTGGTCCGCGAGCCAGGGGTGGGTGTCCAGGGAGAGGCGGCCGGTGAGCAGGAACCCTTCGCCGTCGGCGAGGGCGACGGTCGCGCCCAGCAGGGGGTGGTCGACGGCCTCCAGCCCGGCGGCACGCACGTCCCCGACGCCCGGGACCGGCGGCTCGATCCAGTAGCGCTGCCGCCGGAAGGCGTAGGTGGGCAGGTCGACGCGCTGCGCGCCGGTCCCGGCGAGGTACGCCTGCCAGTCGACAGCGACGCCCCGGGTGTGGACGTGGGCGAGCGCGGAGGTGGCGGTCTCGGCCTCGGAACGGTCCCTGCGCAGGACGGGGACAAAGGCGGCGCCCTCGCCGGTCAGGCACTCCTGCGCCATCGCCGACAGCACGCCGTCGGGGCCGAGTTCGACGTACGTGGTGACGCCTGCGGTCTCCAGGGCGCGGACGCCGTCGAGGAAGCGAACGGCTTCGCGGACGTGCCGCACCCAGAAGTCGGGCGAGGTCATCTCGTCGGTGACCAGGGCGCCGGTCAGGTTGGAGACCACGGGGATGCGCGGGGCTGCGAACGTCAGCCCGGACACCACCTCGCGGAAGGCGTCCAGCATGCCGTCCATGTGCGGCGAGTGGAACGCATGGCTGACCGTCACCCGCTTCGACTTCCGGTCCGGGAACGCCTCCACGATCGCGACAGCGGCATCCTCGTCACCCGCGATCACGACCGCCTGCGGCCCGTTGACCGCCGCGATGCTCACCCGGTCGCTGAGCAGCGGCAGGACCTCGTCCTCCGACGCCTGAAGGGCGATCATCACGCCGCCGGCCGGAAGCGCCTGCATCAACCGACCCCGCGCCTCGACCAGCGTGCACGCGTCGTCCAGCGACAGCACCCCGGCCACATGCGCGGCGGCGATCTCGCCCACCGAATGCCCGGACAGGAAGTCCGGCTTCACACCCCAGCTTTCCAGCAGCCGGAACAGCGCCACCTCGACCGCGAACAACGCCGGCTGCGCGAACTCCGTCCGGTCCAGCGCCTCAGCGTCTTCCCCGAACAGCACATCCAGACCCAGCCGTTCACGCACGGCGTCCAGCGCCTGCGCGAACACCGGATAGGCGCCGTACAGCTCCCGCCCCATCCCCAGCCGCTGACTTCCCTGCCCCGTGAACAGGAACGCCACCTTGCCCTCGGCCGGCGACCCCGTCACCACACTGGCGGCCGGGTCGCCCTCGGCCAGCGCGTTCAGCGCGGCCAGCAGGCCCGCGCGGTCCGCGGCCACGACCACCGCACGGTCCTGGAACGCGGCACGTCCCTGCGCCAGCGAGTGGGCGACGTCCACCGCGCGCAGCCCGGTGTGCTCGCCCACGTACGCGGACAGGCGGCGGGCCTGGTCGCGCAGAGCCTCCTGCCCCTTCGCCGACAGCAGCCACGGCACCACGCGCGCCGGTGCGACGGGCTGCGGCTCCGGGACCTCCTCGGGCTCCGGGGCCTGCTCGATGATCGTGTGGGCGTTGGTGCCGCTGACGCCGAAGGCCGACACGGCGGCGCGGCGCGGTGCGCCCGTCCCGGGCCACGGCATCCGCTCGGTGAGCAGGGCGACGTCGCCGGCCGACCAGTCGACGTCGGGGGTGGGCTCGTCGACGTGCAGGGTCTGCGGCAGCACGCCGTGCCGCATCGCCATGACCATCTTGATGACGCCCGCGACACCGGCGGCCGCCTGGGTGTGGCCGAGGTTGGACTTCAGCGAACCGAGGCGCAGCGGGTGGCCCTCGGGGCGGTCCTGGCCGTAGGTGGCCAGCAGGGCCTCCGCCTCGATCGGGTCCCCGAGGCGGGTGCCCGTCCCGTGGGCCTCGACGACGTCGACCTCGGCGGCGGAGAGCTGGGCGTTCTCCAGGGCCTGGCGGATGACGCGCTGCTGCGAGGGCCCGTTGGGGGCGGTGAGACCGTTGCTCGCACCGTCCTGGTTGACGGCCGAACCCCGCACCACCGCCAGCACCGGGTGCCCGTTGCGGAGCGCGTCGGACAGCCGCTCGACGAGCAGCACGCCGACGCCCTCGGACCATCCGGTGCCGTCGGCGGAGGCGGCGAAGGACTTGCAGCGCCCGTCGGGGGCCAGGCCGCGCTGACGGCTGAACTCGACGAACACGTCGGTGTTGGGCATCACGCACACGCCGCCGACCAGGGCGAGCGAGCACTCGCGCTGGCGCAGCGCCTGGGTCGCCAGGTGGAGGGCGACGAGGGAGGACGAGCACGCGGTGTCGACGGTGGCGGCCGGGCCCTCGAGCCCGAAGACGTAACTGACACGGCCGGACAGGACACTGGTGGCGCCGCCCGTCAGCAGCAGCCCTTCCAGCTCCTCCGGGACCTCCCTGAGGTCGGCTCCGTATCCCATCGCGCTGGCACCGACGTAGACGCCGGTACGGCTGCCGCGCACCGTCGAGGGGTCGATGCCGGCGCGCTCGAACGCCTCCCAGGCGACCTCCAGCAACTGGCGCTGCTGCGGGTCCATCGCCAGCGCCTCGCGCGGCGATATCCCGAAGAACGCGGGGTCGAAGAGCGTCGCATCGTCGAGGAATCCACCGCCGGTGTTGTAGAAGGCACCCTTGCGGTCGGGATCGGAATCGGTGAGGGATTCGACGTCCCAGCCGCGGTCGGCGGGGAATCCGGAAATGGCGTCGCCGCCCTCGTCGACCAGTCGCCACAGGTCTTCCGGCGACCTGACCCCGCCGGGGAAGCGGCAGCTCATCGCCACGATGGCGATGGGCTCGGCGGCGTCGGCCTCGATCTCCTGGACGCGGCGGCGGGACCGGCGCAGCTCGGCCGTCATCCACTTCAGGTTTTCGAGAAGCTTCTCTTCGTTCGCGCTGGTCACCGGAACGTCACCCCCTGGGGAATCGCGAAATGCAGCCGTACGGACATCGGTCGGGTCGTCGGATCAGCCATCGGTTCAGGATTTTCCGAATTCTTTGTTGATGAGGTCGAAGAGGTCGTCGGCGGACGCCGACGCGATTTCGACGTCCTCGTCCTCGCCCCCTCCGGTGGCCGCTCGTTCCGCCCGGTTCCACTTCGCCAGGAGGGATTCGAGCCGTGCGGTGACGCGGGCGCGTTCGGTGGTGTCCTCGGGGACGGACGACAGGAGGAACTCGAGCTTGTCGATCTCCGCGAGGGCGGGCAGTGCGGGGGTGGTGTCCTCCCCGACGACCTCGGCCCGGATGTGGGCCGCGAGCGCCGTGGGGGTCGGGTGGTCGAAGACGAGGGCGGCCGGCAGGCGCAGCCCGGTGGCGGTCTGCAACCGGTTGCGCAGTTCGACGGCGGTCAGCGAGTCGAAGCCCAGTTCCTTGAAGGCGCGTCCGGCCTCGACGGACGCCGCGCCCTGGTGACCGAGAACGGCCGCGACCTGCGCGCGGACGAGGTCGAGCACGACCCGTTCCGCCTCGGTCACGGGCAGGCCCTGCAACTGCGCCTGGAGGTCGGGGGCTTCGTCCGTGGACGCAGCGACGCTTTCCTGTCCTGCGGTGAGCGCGCGGCGCACCTCGGGCAGGTCACCGATCAGCGGGCGCGGCCTGGCGGCGGTGAAGGCCGGGGCGAACAGGTGCCAGTCGACGTCGGCCACGATCACGGTGGTCTCGTCCCCGTCCAGGGCACGCTGGAGCGCCGCGATGGACCGGTTCGGCGCCATCGCGGGCAGTCCGCGCCGGCGCAGCTGCTCCTCCGCGCCGTCGTCGGCGACGAGGCCGCCCTCGGCCCAGGGGCCCCAGGCCACCGAGGTCGCCGTCAGCCCGCGGGCCCTGCGGTGCTGTGCCAGGGCGTCGAGGTGGGCGTTGGCGGCGGCGTAGGCGGCCTGGCCGCCGCTGCCCCACACACCCGCGATGGAGGAGAAGAGGACGAAGGCGTCAAGGTCGGCCGTGCCGAGGAGTTCGTCGAGGTGGGCGGCGCCGGTGACCTTGGCGGCGACGACGTCGGCCACGTCGGCGGGGCCTGTCTCGGCCAGCGGCGCGTACTGCCCGGCGCCCGCCGTGTGGAAGACCGCGGTGAGACCCGGCCCGCCCGTTCCGTCGGCCTGCGGTCCGCGCAGCCGCGCCAGCAGGTCGGCGACGGCCTCCCGGTCGGTCACGTCGCAGGCCACGGCCGTGGCCCGGGCGCCCAGGGCGCCGATCTCGGCGACCAGTCCGTCCGCGCCGGGTGCCTGCGGCCCGCGCCGGCTGACCAGCACCAGGTGCTCCGCGCCGTGCGCCGCCAGCCAGCGGGCGACGTGGCCGCCGAGGGCGCCCGTTCCGCCGGTGACGAGGACGGTGCCACGGGGACGCCACGGCGTACGCGCCGCCGCGGGCGCGCGGTAGGGGTCGTGCTGGATGCGGCGGGCCAGCAGGCCACTTGGGCGGATGGCGATCTGGTCCTCGTCCCCGCGGCTCGCGAGGACGCCGAGCAGCCGGTCGAGGACCCGGTCCTCCACGGTGCCGGGCAGGTCCACAAGGCCGCCCCAGCGGTCGGGGTGCTCCAGAGCCACGACCCGGCCGAGGCCCCACACCTGGGCCTGCGCGACGCTCATCAGGCGGTCGGACGTCGAGGTCGCGACGGCCCCCGACGTGACGCACCACAGCGGTGCCGTGATGCCGGTGTCGCCCAGCGCCTGCACCAGCGATCCCGTCAGCAACAGCCCTGCGGGCGCGGCGCCGTGCACGGGATGCGGCTGCTCGGCGAAGGCCAGCAGCGACACGACGCCCGCGACACCACCGGCCCCGCCCGCTCTGGCGATCTCGCGCAGCCGGCCCGCCAGTTCCTCCCGGCCGGCCTCGGCCTCGGTGACGACGAGACTCCGCACGTCCGCCCCGCGCGCCGCCAGGGCGCCGGAGACGCCCGGAAGGCCTCCCTCCCCGTCCTGCGCGGTGCTGACGACGATCCACGTCCCGGACGGGCCGCCGGTGGCGGGAAGGCCCAGTGGCTTCCAGGTGACGCCGTAGCGCCAACCGTCCACGGCGGACTCCTCCTGGCGCTGCCGCCGCCACGCCGACAGCGCGGGCAGCAGTGCGCTCAGCGGCTGGTCCGCGTCGACGCCCAGGGCGCCCGCGAGCGCGGCGGGGTCCGCGTTGTCGACGGCCTCCCAGAACGGTGCGTCGGCCCCGTCCGCCGCACCGAACCGCCCGTCGACGTCGTCGCCGGAGGTCGCGGCGTCGGCCTCCTCCAGCCAGTAGCGCTCGCGCTGGAAGGCGTAGGTGGGCAGGTCGACGCGGCGGGCGCCGGTCCCGGCGAAGAACCGCTCCCAGTCGACGGTGACGCCGCGGGCGTGGGCCCGGGCGAGGGCCGTCACAGCCGTCTCCGGCTCCGGACGGCCCCTGCGCAGGACGGGGAGGAAGGTCGCACCGTCTCCGGTCACACACTCCTGCGCCATCGCGGACAGCACACCGTCCGGGCCGAGCTCCAGGTGGGTCGTGACCCCGGCTTCCTCCAGAGCGCGGACGCCGTCCAGGAAGCGTACGGCCTCACGGACGTGCCGGACCCAGAAGTCGGGCGAGGTCACTTCGTCCGTGACCAGGGCGCCGGTCAGGTTGGAGACGAGCGGCATGCGGGGCGAAGCGTAGGACAGGCCCTCGGCGACCTTCCGGAAGTCCGCCAGCATGCCGTCCATGTGCGGGGAGTGGAAGGCGTGACTGACCGTCAGCCGCTTCGACCTCCGGTCCGCGAACCGCGCCACGATCGCCGTCGCCGCGTCCTCGTCACCGGCGACCACCACCGCTTGCGGACCGTTGACGGCCGCGATGCTCACGCGCTCGTTCAGCAGCGGCAGGACCTCGTCCTCCGCGGCCTGCAGCGCGATCATCACGCCACCACCCGGCAGCGCCTGCATCAACCGGCCCCGCGCCGCCACCAGCGTGCACGCGTCCTCCAGCGACAGCACACCCGCCACATGGGCGGCGGCGATCTCACCGATCGAGTGCCCGGACACGAAGTCCGGCGTCAGGCCCCACGACTCCAGCAGCCGGAACAGCGCCACCTCCACCGCGAACAGCGCCGGCTGCGTGTACCCGGTCCGGTCGAGCAGGTCGCCGTCGTCGCCGAACAGCACATCCTGCAGCGGCACATCGAGATGCGCGTCCATCCGGGCGCAGACCGCGTCCAGGGCGTCCGCGAAGGCCGGGTAGCTGTCGTAGAGCTCCCGTCCCGCCCCCGGCCGCTGACTGCCCTGCCCCGTGAACAGGAACGCGAGCGCGCCGTCAGCGGCTGTCCCGAGGTGGAGGTCGGACGCCTCCTCGCCCGCGGCCACGGCCGTGAGCGCCTCCAGGAACTCCTCCCGCTCCCCCGCCACGACCACCGCACGCCGCTCCAGAGCCGCCCGCGACGTGGCCAGGGTGTAGGCCACGTCGACCGGCTCCAGCAGCGGATCGGCTGCGATACGAGCCCGGAGCCTGTCGGCCTGGAGGGCCAGCGCCGTCCCGTTCTTCGCCGACAGCACCCATGGCGTCACGGCGGGCCGGTCGGACAGGGCCGTCACAGCGATCTCGTCCGGGGCCTGCTCCAGGATGGTGTGGGCGTTGGTGCCGCTGATGCCGAACGACGAGACACCGGCCCGACGCGGACGGCCCGTCTCCGGCCACTCCCGCCCTTCGGTGAGCAGGGCGATCTCGCCGGCCGACCAGTCCACGTGCGGGGTCGGCTCGTCCACGTGGAGCGTCTGCGGCAGCACGCCGTGGCGCATCGCCATGACCATCTTGATGACACCCGCGACACCGGCCGCCGCCTGCGTGTGCCCGAGGTTGGACTTGATCGACCCCAGGAACAGCGGCTGCTCCGGAATCCGGTCCTGACCATAGGTGGCCAGCAACGCCTGGGCCTCGATCGGGTCACCCAGACGGGTACCCGTGCCGTGCGCCTCGACGGCGTCCACGTCCGAGGCCGCCAGCCCGGCGCTCGCCAGGGCCTGGCGGATCACCCGCTGCTGCGACGGGCCGTTCGGCGCCGTCAGACCATTGCTGGCGCCGTCCTGGTTCACCGCCGAACCCCGGACGAGAGCGAGCACCGGGTGACCGTTGCGCCGGGCGTCCGACAGCCGCTCCACCAGCAGCATGCCCACGCCCTCACCCCACCCCGTACCGTCCGCAGCCGCCGCGAAGGCCTTGATCCGGCCGTCCTCGGCGAGCCCGCGCTGCCGGCTGAAGTCGATGAACGTGCCAGGCGACGACATGACGGTCACACCGCCGGCCAGCGCGAGCGAGCACTCACCGCTGCGCAGGGCCTGAGCGGCGAGGTGCAGGGCGACCAAGGACGCGGAGCAGGCCGTGTCGACCGTCATCGCGGGACCTTCGAGCCCGAAGGCGTAGGAGAGCCGGCCGGAGACGATGCTGGCCGCGTTGCCCGTGCCCAGGAATCCTTCGATGCCGTCGGGGATCGACTGGAGTGCCGTCGCGTAGTCCTGGCCGTTGGTGCCGACGAAGACGCCCGCCTGGCTCCCGTACAGAGAGACGGGGTCGATGCCGGCCCGCTCGAACGCCTCCCACGACGTCTCCAGCAGCAGCCGCTGCTGCGGATCCATCGCCAGCGCCTCACGCGGGGAGATCCCGAAGAAGTCCGCGTCGAACTCGGCGGCGTCATAGAGGAACCCACCGCCACGGGCGTAGAACGTCCCCTGACGGTCCGGGTCGGAGCTGTAGAGCCGTTCCAGGTCCCAGCCGCGGTCGACGGGGAACTCCCCCACCGCGTCCGTCCCCGTCACCAGCAGGTGCCAGAGGTCTTCCGGAGTCCGCACGCCGCCCGGGAAGCGGCAGCTCATCGCCACGATCGCGATCGGGTCGTCATCGGTGGCGACCGCCGCGGGCAGATCGGCATCCGCGACCCGCACCGTCCCCAGCAGCTCACCCCGCAGGTACTCCGCCAGCGCCGCGGACGTCGGGTAGTCGTAGACCAGCGTCGCCGGCAACCGCAGCTCGGTCGCCGCGCCCAGCCGGTTCCGCAGCTCGACCGCCGTCAGCGAGTCGAAGCCCAGCTCCTTGAACGCCCGCCCGGCCCCCACCGCGTCGACCCCGGCATGACCGAGCACAGCCGCGACCTGGGCACGCACCAGTCCGAGCAGTTCACGCTCCCGCTCAGCCGCGGGAAGGGCCGCCAGTCGCTCAGCCAGAGAGGTCGACGCCGCGACGACCGACGCATCGGGTGCGGTGGCGTCCGCAGGGACAGGCCTTACGTCCACCAGCTCGGCGAGGAGGTTGCTGGGCCGCCCGGCGGTGAACTCGGAGGCGAAGCGCTCCCAGACGAAGTCCGCGATCACGACGGTGGCGTCGGCGGCGCCGACGGCGCGTCCCATCGCCGTGACGGCGGACCCGGCCTTCATGGGCGGGACCCCGCCCCGGCGCATGCGGGCCGCCATCTCCTCGTCGGCGGCCATGCCGCCCTCGGCCCACGGACCCCACGCGATCGACGTCGCCGCCAGACCGTCCGCCCGACGCTGCTCGGCAAGGGCGTCCAGGAAGGCGTTCGCAGCCGCGTAGTTCGCCTGCCCGGACGTGCCGACCGTGCCACTGACCGACGAGAACAGCACGAACGCGTCCAGCACGATGCCGAGCTCGCTCGTCAGCTCGTGCAGGTTCGCCGCCGACGTGGCCTTCGCCCGCAGAACGGTCTCGACACGCTCCGGGGTCAGGGCATCGAGCACACCGTCGTCCAGCACACCAGCCGTGTGCACGACGGCGGTCAACGCATCGGCGTGCTCAGCCAGCACCGCACGCAGGGCCTCCCGGTCGGAGGCATCGCACGCCACGACGGAGACCTCGACGCCCAGCTCCGCCACCAGCTCAGCCGCACCCGGGGCATCCATGCCGCGCCGGCTGGTCAGCACCAGCCGCTCGGCACCGGCACCCGCCAGCCACCGCGCGACACGGCCGCCCAGCGCACCCGTGCCTCCCGTGACCAGCACCGTCCCGGACGGGATCCACGGCTCCGTGTCCGCCGGAAGCGCCGCGCGGACCAGCCGTCGGCCGAAGACACCGGTTGAGCGCACGGCCACCTGGTCCTCACCGGAACCGGCCAGCACACCCACCAGACGGGACTGCGCCCGCTCATCCAGGAGCCCGGGGAGGTCGATCAGGCCACCCCAACGCTCCGGCACCTCCAGCGCGGCGACCCGGCCCAGGCCCCACAGCTGAGCCTGTACCGGCGACACCAGCCGGTCCGACCGGCCGACCGAGACGGCACCCCTCGTCAGACACCACAACCGGGCGTCCACTCGGGCATCGCCCAGGGCCTGCACCAACGCCACCGTGCCGGCGAGGTCCAGCAGCGACACCACACCCGCGTACGCACCGTCGACCAGATCCGCCAGCGCCGCGCGATCCGTGCCCGGGCCGACCACGACCCGGTGGACGTCGGCGCCCCGGCCCGCCAGCGCGCCCACCACTGGTGCGTCGTCCGCGCGCCCGGCCGGCACGACCACCAGCCAGGACCCGGACAACCGCGCGCCAGAAGCCTCGGCGAGCGGTTTCCACACCACCCGGTAGCGCCAGCCGTCCACCTCCGACCGCTCCCGGCCCTGCCGACGCCACGCCGACAACGCCGGCAGCACCTCACCCAGCGGCGCATCACCGGACACGTCCAACTCGGCCAGGAGCGACGTCAGATCCTCCCGCTCCACCACGTCCCAGAAGCGAGCGTCCGAGGCATCGGCGGTGGCACCGGACTGGGACACGCCGATGGGCTCCGGCCAGTACCTCTGCCGCTGGAACGCATAAGTCGGCAAGTCGACGTACCGGTCGCCGGCCCCGGCGAAGAACGTCCGCCAGTCGACCTCCACGCCTCGCACATGTGCCTGCGCCAGAGCCGTGACGGCGGTCTCTGCTTCCGGACGGCCCTTGCGCAGCACCGGAACGAACGCCATGCCCTCGCCCGTCACGCACTCCTGCGCCATCGCCGACAGCACGCCATCCGGACCCAGCTCCACGTACGTGGTGACCCCGACGTCCTCCATGGTGCGGACACCGTCCAGGAAGCGCACGGCCTCACGGACATGCCGCACCCAGAACTCCGCGGACGCCATCTCGTCCGTGACCACGGCACCCGTCAGGTTCGATACGACCGGGATCCGCGGCACCTCGAACGACAGCCCGAACACCACCTCACGGAACGCCTGCAGCATCCCGTCCATGTGCGGCGAGTGGAACGCATGGCTGACCTGCAGCCGCTTCGACTTCCGCCCCGCGAAGGACGCCGCGATCGCCGTGGCGACGTCCTCGTCACCGGCGACCACGACCGACCGCGGGCCGTTGACGGCGGCGATGCTCACCTGGTCGGTGAGCAGCGGCAGGACCTCGTCCTCCGAGGCCTCCAGCGCGATCATCACGCCGCCGGCCGGCAGCCCCTGCATCAACCGGCCCCGCGACGCCACCAGCGCACACGCGTCATCCAGCGAGAAGACCCCCGCCACGTGCGCGGCGGCGATCTCACCGACCGAATGCCCCGACACGAAGTCCGGCCGCACACCCCACGACTCCAGCAGCCGGAACAGCGCCACCTCCACCGCGAACAGCGCGGGCTGGGTGAACTCCGTACGGTCCAGAACCCCCGCATCATCCCCGAACAGCACATCCCTCAGCGGCACATCGAGGTACGCGTCCATCCGGGCGCAGACCGCGTCCAACGCGTCCGCGAAGACGGGGTACGTGTCGTACAGCTCCCGCCCCATCCCCAGCCGCTGGCTGCCCTGCCCCGTGAACAGGAACGCGAGCTTGCCCGCGACCGGAGATCCGGTCACCACACCCGCGGACTCTCCGCCGGCCACGGACGCAAGCCGCTGGAGGAACGCGTCGCGGTCGCCGGCGACGATGACGGCACGATGGTCGAGCGCGGCCCGGCCGGTCGCCAGCGCACGGCCGATGTCCACCGGGCGCAGGCCGGTGTGGGCATCGAGGCGGGCGTGAAGGCGTGCCGCCTGGTCACGCAGGGCATCCTCGGACTTGCCCGACAACACCCATGCCGATGTCGCCGGACGATCGTCGTCCGCCCCGTACGCCTCGTCCGCCACGTCCGTCTGCGCGACCTCGGTGGCCTGCTCGATGATCGTGTGGGCGTTGGTCCCACTGATGCCGAACGACGAGACACCGGCCCGGCGCGGACGGCCCGTCTCGGGCCACTCCCGTGCGTCGGTGAGCAGGGCGATCTCGCCGGCCGACCAGTCGACGTGCGGGGTCGGCTCGTCCACGTGGAGCGTCTGCGGCAGTACCCCGTGCCGCATCGCCATGACCATCTTGATGACGCCCGCGACACCGGCAGCGGCCTGCGTGTGACCGATGTTCGACTTGATCGACCCCAGGAACAGCGGCTGCTCCGGCATCCGGTCCTGACCGTAGGTCGCCAGCAACGCCTGGGCCTCGATCGGGTCACCCAGCCGGGTACCCGTGCCGTGCGCCTCGACCGCGTCCACGTCCGAGGCCGCCAGCCCGGCGCTCGCCAGGGCCTGCCGGATCACCCGCTGCTGCGACGGGCCGTTCGGCGCCGTCAGACCATTGCTCGCACCGTCCTGGTTCACCGCCGAACCCCGGACGAGAGCGAGCACCGGGTGACCGTTGCGCCGCGCGTCCGACAGCCGCTCCACGAGCAGCATGCCGACGCCCTCACCCCACCCCGTGCCATCGGCGGCCGCCGCGAACGCCTTGATCCGGCCGTCCTCCGCCAGACCCCGCTGCCGGCTGAAGTCGACGAAGGTCTCAGGCGTCGACATCACCGTCACACCACCGGCCAGCGCCATGGAGCACTCACCATTGCGCAGCGCCTGCACCGCCCAGTGCAACGCCACCAGCGACGAGGAACACGCCGTGTCCACGGTCACCGCCGGCCCCTCAAGCCCCAGCGCGTACGAAACCCGACCCGACATCACGCTGCCAGCATTGCCCGTCCCGAGGTGACCTTCGAGGCCCTCGGTCTCCCCGGCGAGAAGGGAGAGGTAGTAGTCCTGGCCGTTGGTGCCGACGAACACACCGGTCCGGCTGCCGCGCAGCGAGGAGGGGGCGATACCGGCCCGCTCGAACGCCTCCCAGGACGTCTCCAGCAGCAGCCGCTGCTGCGGGTCCATCGCCAGCGCCTCACGCGGCGAGATCCCGAAGAAGTCCGCGTCGAACTCGGCGGCCCCGTAGAGGAATCCGCCTCCGCGGGCATAGAACGTCCCCTGACGATCAGGGTCGGAGCTGTAGAGCTCCTCCAGGTCCCAGCCGCGGTCGACGGGGAACTCCCCCACCGCGTCCGTCCCCGTCACCAGCAACTGCCACAGTTCTTCGGGAGTCGTGACACCGCCGGGGAAGCGGCAGCTCATCGCCACGATCGCGATCGGATCGTCGTCCGTGGCGACCACCGCGGGGAGGTCGGCATCCGTGACCCGGATCGCCCCCAGCAACTCGTCCCGCAGATACCCGGCGAGCGCAGCGGACGTCGGATAGTCGTAGACCAGCGTCGCCGGCAACCGCAGCTCCGTCGCCGCACCCAACCGGTTGCGCAACTCGACCGCGGTCAGCGAGTCGAAGCCCAGCTCCTTGAACGCCCGACCGGCCCCCACCGCATCGACACCGGCATGGCCCAGGACAGCCGCCACTTGGCTCCTGACCAGCTCCAGCAGCATCCGCTCCTGCTCAGCCCCAGCGACGGTGGACAACCGCTTCGCGAGAGACGTCGGGCCTCCGGCGTCGCCGGCCGCCTCCGCCACCTCTGCCTGCTTCGCGCGCGCCTCAGGGAGCTCGGCGAACAGCGAGCTGCGGCGCACGGTGGTGAATCCCGCGAGGAAGCGGTCCCATTCCACGTCCGCCACGGTGAGCGCGGCCTCACCGGAACCGACCGCCCGCTGCAAGGAGTTGACCGCAAGGTCCACCCGCATCGGCGGCACGCCATCACGGCGCATCCGGGCGGCCATCGTCTCGTCGGCCGCCATGCCGCCCTCGGCCCACGGACCCCATGCGATCGACGTCGCCGCCAGACCATCCGCACGACGCTGCTCCGCCAGGGCGTCCAAGTAGGCGTTCGCAGCCGCGTAATTACCCTGACCCGGCGTACCGACCGTGCCGCTCATCGACGAGAACAACACGAAGGCGTCCAGCTCAACACCGAGCTCGATCGTCAACTCGTGCAGATTCAAGGCCGACGTGGCCTTCGCCCGCACCACACCGTCGATGCGCTCAGGAGTCAGAGCGTCCAGCACACCGTCGTCCAGGACGCCTGCAGTGTGGACGACAGCGGTCAGCGAGTCGGCGTGCTCGGCAAGCAGCGCCCGCAGGGCCTCCCGGTCAGAGGCATCGCACGCGACGACGGAGACGTCAACGCCCAGGTCCGCCACCAGCCCTGCCGCACCCGGCGCGTCCATCCCCCGCCGGCTCGTCAGCACCAGCCGCTCGGCACCAGCCTCGGCCAACCACCGGGCGACACAACCACCCAGCGCACCCGTGCCGCCGGTGACCAGCACCGTGCCCGACGGGATCCACGACTCCGTGTCCTCCGGCAGCACGGCCCGCACCAGCCGTCGCCCGAACACACCGGACGAACGCACCGCGACCTGGTCCTCACCAGAACCAGCCAGAATCCCGACCAGACGCGACAGCGCACGCTCGTCCAGCAGTTCAGGGAGATCGATCAGACCGCCCCAGCGCTCCGGCACCTCCAGCGCGGCGACCCGCCCCAGACCCCACACCTGCGCCTGCACCGGCGAGGTCAGCCGATCCGAACGGCCGACCGACACCGCACCCCGTGTCAGACACCACAACCGGGCACCCACTCGGGCATCGCCCAGAGCCTGCACCAACGCCACCGTGCCGGCGAGGTCCAGCAGCGACACCACACCCGCGTACGCACCGGCAACCAGGCCCGCCAACGCCCCACGATCCGTCCCCGGCCCGACCTCGACCCGGCGTACCTCCGCACCACGCCCCACCAGCGCATCCACCACCGGCCCGGCAACGTCGCTCCCGGCCGGCACCACCATCAGCCACGCACCCGACAGGCGATCGGCGGCAGGAGCGGTCAGCGGCGTCCACGTCACGCGGTAGCGCCAGCCGTCCACCTCCGATCGCTCCCGGCCCTGACGACGCCACGCGGCCAGTCCGGGCAGGACACTGCCCCAGGCGGTCGTGGCCTCGGTATCGAGTGTGGCGGTCAGCGACGCGAGGTCCTCGCGGTCCACCGCATCCCAGAACCGGGCATCCGCGGCATCGGATGCGGTGTCGCGGACGACCTCCGTGGAGGGCTCCGGCCAGAACCGCTGCCGCTGGAACACGTAGGTCGGGAGGTCCACGCGCCGAGCGCCCGAACCGGCGAAGTACGCGTGCCAGTCGATCGCGAGGCCTCTGACATGGGCTCGCGCGAGGGCGTCGCCCAGGCTCTCGGCCTCAGGGCGGGCGGCGCGCAGGACCGGGACGAAGGCGGCGCCCTCGGGGTCGACGCACTCCTGTGCCAGCGCCGACAGCACACCGTCCGGACCCAACTCCACGAACGTGCTGACCCCGGCCGCCTCCAGCGCACGGACACCGTCCAGGAAGCGGACAGCCTCGCGGACGTGCCGCACCCAGAAGTCGGGCGAGGCCATCTCATCAGCGACCACGGCACCGGTCAGGTTGGAGACGACCGGGATGCGCGGAGCCTCGAAGGACAGCCCCGACACCACCTCGCGGAACGCGTCCAGCATCCCGTCCATGTGCGGCGAGTGGAAGGCGTGGCTGACCGTCAGCCGCTTCGACCTCCGGTCCGCGAAAGACCCCGCAATCGCCGTGGCCGCGTCCTCGTCACCCGCGATGACCACCGACGAAGGGCCGTTGACGGCCGCGATGCTCACGCGGTCGTTCAGCAGCGGCAGGACCTCGTCCTCCGCGGCCTGCAGCGCGATCATCACGCCGCCGGCCGGCAGCGCCTGCATCAACCGCCCACGAGCCGCCACCAGAGCACACGCGTCATCCGGCGAGAAGACCCCCGCCACGTGCGCCGCCGCGATCTCACCCACCGAGTGACCCGACACGAAGTCCGGCCGCACACCCCACGACTCGATGAGCCGGAACAGCGCGACCTCGACGGCAAACAGCGCCGGCTGCGCGAACTCCGTACGATCCAGAACCCCCGCATCCTCCCCGAACAGCACATCCCTCAACGGCACATCGAGGTACGCGTCCATCCGGGCACAGACCGCGTCCAACGCGTCCGCGAACACCGGATGGGCCTCGTACAGCTCACGCCCCATCCCCAGCCGCTGGCTGCCCTGCCCCGTGAACAGGAACGCCGTACGCCCGTCTTCCACCGTGCCGGAAGTGATGGCGGGGACGTCGTCACCGGAGGCCAACCGCGCGAGCAGGTCCGCCACCTCGGCCGTGCTGTCCGCCGAGACGACCGCACGATGGTCCAGGTGCGCGCGACCGGTTGCGAGGGAGTAGCCGAGGTCGACGGGCCGCAAGGCGTTGCCATCCGCCGTCCCGGCCTCTGACAGGCGCGCGCTGAGGGCGGCTGCCTGGGCGCGCAGGGCCTCGGGGGACTTGGCCGACAGGAGGTACGGGAGCACGCCGGGCGTACGCGACGGAGACTCGGCGGCATCGGGCACGGGCTCCGGGGCCTGCTCGATGATCGTGTGCGCGTTGGTGCCGCTGATGCCGAACGACGAGACGCCGGCCCGGCGCGGACGCGTGGTGTCGGGCCACTCGACGGACTCGGTCAGCAGGGAGACAGCTCCGGCCGTCCAGTCGACGTGCGGGGTCGGCTCGTCCACGTGGAGCGTCTGCGGCAGCACCCCGTGGCGCATCGCCATGACCATCTTGATGACGCCCGCGACACCGGCCGCCGCCTGCGTGTGACCGATGTTCGACTTGATGGAGCCGAGGAGCAAGGGTCGGCCCTCGACTCGCTCCTGGCCGTAGGTGGCCAGCAGCGCCTGGGCCTCGATCGGGTCACCCAGACGCGTGCCCGTGCCGTGCGCCTCCACCGCGTCCACGTCCGCGGTAGACAGCCCCGCGCTCGCCAGGGCCTGCCGGATCACCCGCTGCTGCGACGGGCCGTTCGGCGCCGTCAGACCATTGCTCGCACCGTCCTGGTTCACCGCCGAACCACGCACCAAAGCCAGCACCGGGTGCCCGTTGCGCCGCGCGTCCGACAGCCGCTCCACCAGCAGCATGCCGACGCCCTCACCCCACCCCGTACCGTCCGCAGCCGCCGCGAACGCCTTGATCCGGCCGTCCTCCGCCAGACCCCGCTGGCGACTGAAGTCGACGAACGCCTCAGGCGTCGACATCACCGTCACACCACCGGCCAGCGCCATGGAGCACTCACCATTGCGCAGCGCCTGCACCGCCCAGTGCAACGCCACCAGCGACGAGGAGCAGGCCGTGTCCACGGTCACCGCCGGCCCCTCAAGCCCCAGTGCATACGACACCCGACCCGACATCACGCTGCCCGCGGTCCCGGTACCGATGTGTCCTTCCAGGCCGTCGGGCTCGCGGGTGACGAGGGAGAGGTAGTCCTGTCCGTTGGTGCCGACGAAGACGCCCGCCTGGCTCCCGCGCAGCGAAGCCGGATCGATCCCGGCCCGCTCGAACGCCTCCCACGACGTCTCCAGCAGCAACCGCTGCTGCGGATCCATCGCCATCGCCTCACGCGGCGAGATCCCGAAGAAGTCCGCGTCGAACTCCGAAGCGCCGTCCACGAAGCCGCCTTCGCGGGTGTACGACGTACCGGCACGGTCCGGGTCGGGGTCGTAGAGCTGTCCCAGGTCCCAGCCGCGGTCGACGGGGAACTCCCCCACCGCGTCCGTCCCCGTCACCAGCAACTGCCACAGGTCCTCGGGGCTCCGCACACCACCCGGGAAACGGCAGCTCATGGCCACGATCGCGATCGGATCGTCGTCCGTGGCGACCACCGCGGGCAGGTCGACGTCTCCGGAGGAGGCCGTCCCCAGCAACTCGTCCCGCAGATACCCGGCGAGCGCAGCGGACGTCGGATAGTCGTAGACCAGCGTCGCCGGCAACCGCAGCTCCGTCGCCCCACCCAACCGGTTCCGCAGCTCGACCGCCGTCAGCGAGTCGAAGCCCAGCTCATTGAACGCCCGCCCTGCCCCCACCGCATCGACACCGGCATGACCAAGAACGGCCGCCACCTGGGTACGCACCAGGTCCAGCAGCATCCGCTCCTGCTCGGCCCCGGCAGCAGAGGCCAGCCTGCCGACGAAGGACCCGGAATTCGCGGCCTCGCCGGTTGCGTCCGCCGAGGCAGTCCGCGTCCTGCCCGCTTCGCGGGCGACCCGCAGTTCGCTGAACAGCTCGCTGTCGCGGACGGCGGTGAATCCTGCGAGGAAGCGGTCCCATTCCACGTCCGCCACGGTGAGCGCGGGCTCACCGGAACCGACCGCCCGCCGCAGGGCGTCGACCGCCAGATCCACCCGCATCGGCGGCACACCATCACGGCGCATCCGGGCAGCCATCGTCTCGTCGGCCGCCATGCCACCCTCGGCCCACGGACCCCACGCGATCGACGTCGCCGCCAGGCCGTCCGCACGGCGCTGCTCCGCCAACGCATCCAGGAAGGCGTTCGCAGCCGCGTAATTACCCTGACCCGGCGTACCGACCGTGCCGCTCATCGAGGAGAACAACACGAAGGCGTCAAGCTCCACACCGAGCTCGATCGTCAGCTCGTGCAGGTGGAGGGCCGAGGTCGCCTTCGCCCGCAGGACGGTCTCGAGACGGTCCGGCGTGAGGGAGTCGAGAACGCCGTCGTCCAGGACGCCCGCCGTGTGAACGACGGCGCTCAGGGAATCGGCGTGCTCGGCAAGTACAGCACTCAACGCATCACGGTCCGAGACATCGCACGCAACGACGGAAACCTCAACGCCAAGCTCGGCAACGAGTTCCGCGGCATCCGGCGCGTCCATCCCCCGCCGGCTGGTCAGCACCAGCCGCTCAGCACCCGCACCCGCAAGCCACCGCGCAACACGACGACCCAGCGCACCCGTACCACCCGTCACCAACACCGTGCCCGACGGCGACCACGACCCCGCACCCTCCGGCAGCACCGCCCGCACCAGACGCCGCCCGAACACACCGGACGACCGAACCGCCACCTGGTCCTCACCAGAACCAGCCAGCACACCCACCAGACGGGACAGCGCCCGCTCATCCAGCAGCTCAGGGAGATCGATCAGGCCACCCCAACGCTCCGGCACCTCCAGCGCAGCCACCCGGCCCAGACCCCACACCTGCGCCTGCACCGGCGACACCAGCCGGTCCGACCGGCCGACCGACACCGCACCCCGCGTCAGACACCACACCCGGGCATCCACTCGGGCATCGCCCAGAGCCTGCACCAACGCCACCGTGCCGGCGAGGTCCAGCAGCGACACCACACCCGCGTACGCACCGGCAACCAGACCCGCCAACGCCCCACGATCCACGCCCGGCTCGAACTCGACCCGGCGCACCTCCGCACCACGCCCCACCAGCGCATCCACCACCGGCCCGGCAACATCGCCACCAGCCGGCACCACGACCAGCCACGCACCCGACAGGCGCGCTCCGGTGGCGGCCTGCAGCGGCTTCCAGCTCGTCCGGTATCGCCACCCGTCGACAAGGGCCTGATCCTGACTGCGCCGGCGCCAGGCCGAGAGAGCCGGGACCATGCTTCCCCAGGCGGCGGTGTCGTCGAGGCCGAGCATGGCCCCGAGGGACGTCAGGTCCTCCTGCTCGATGACGTCCCAGAAGCGCGCGTCGATGGTGTCGACGCTCTTCCCGGCGAGGGTGACGTCGGCCTGACGTGCCTCCGGCCAGTACCGCGTCCGCTGGAAGGCCTGGGTCGGCAGGTCCACCCGTCGCGCACCCGTGCCGGCGAAGAACCCGGCCCAGTCCACCGCCACGCCCCGCACGTACGCCTGCGCCAGAGCCGTGACGGCCGTCTCCACCTCCGCCCGCCCCTTGCGCAGCACCGGAACGAAGACCGCGCCCTCGCCCGTCACGCACTCCTGAGCCATCGCCGACAGCACACCGTCCGGACCCAGCTCCACAAACGTCGTGACGCCCGCGGCCTCCAGGGCACGCACACCGTCCAGGAAGCGAACAGCATCCCGCACATGCCGCACCCAGAAGTCCGCCGACGCCATCCCGTCGGCGACCACGGCACCCGTCAGGTTGGAGACGACCGGGATGCGCGGCGCCTCGAACGAAAGCCCCGCCACCACCTCACGGAAGGCGTCCAGCATCCCGTCCATGTGCGGGGAGTGGAACGCATGACTGACCGTCAGCCGCTTCGACTTCCGGTCCGGGAACGCCTCCACGATCGCGACAGCGGCATCCTCATCACCCGCGATCACCACCGACGAAGGCCCGTTGACGGCAGCGATACTCACCCCGTCACCCAGCAGCGGAAGGACCTCGTCCTCCGAAGCCTCCACCGCAATCATCACGCCACCACCCGGCAGCGCCTGCATCAACCGCCCACGCGCCGCCACCAGAGCACACGCGTCCTCCAGCGACAGCACACCCGCCACGTGCGCCGCCGCGATCTCACCCACCGAATGACCCGACACGAAGTCGGGCCGCACACCCCACGACTCCAACAGCCGGAACAGCGCCACCTCCACCGCGAACAACGCGGGCTGCGCGAACTCCGTACGATCCAGAACCCCCGCATCATCCCCGAACAGCACATCCCTCAACGGCACATCGAGGTACGCGTCCATCCGGGCACAGACCGCGTCCAACGCGTCCGCGAACACCGGATAGGCCTCGTACAACTCACGCCCCATCCCCAGCCGCTGACTGCCCTGCCCTGTGAACAGGAAGGCGAGCGCGCCGGTCGTCGGAGTGCCCTGCACGAGCCCCGGGGGCTGTTCACCGGCGGCGAGGCCGTGGAGGCCCGCGAGCAGCGCGTCGCGGTCCTCGGTGGCGCTGACCAGGATCGCGCGCGTCTCCAGAGCCGCGCGCGCGGTCGCCAGCGTGTAGGCCGTGTCGAGGGTGGACGCCGCGGGGTGCGCCGTCATGTGGGCGCCGAGGCGCGCGGCCTGGGCCCGCAGCCCGGTCGTGTCCCGCGCGGAGAGGAGGACCGGCAGTACCGAGGGCACCGTGCCGTCAACCGCGGGTTCGGCGTCGTCCCCTGTGGCCGCCGCAGCCGGGGCCTGCTCGACGATCGTGTGGGCGTTGGTGCCACTGAGACCGAACGACGAGATGCCGGCCCGCCGGGGCCGTCCGGTCTCCGGCCACTCGACGGACTCGGTCAGCAGGGAGACAGCTCCGGCCGTCCAGTCGACGTGCGGGGTCGGCTCGTCGACGTGCAGGGTCGACGGCAGCACGCCGTGCCGCATCGCCAGCACCATCTTCATGACGCCCGCGACACCGGCCGCGGCCTGCGTGTGACCGATGTTCGACTTGATCGACCCCAACAGCAACGGCTGCTCCGCCGACCGCCCCTGCCCGTACGTCGCCAGCAGCGCCTGCGCTTCGATCGGGTCACCCAGCCGGGTGCCCGTGCCGTGCGCCTCCACCGCGTCCACGTCCGCGGCGGACAACCCCGCACTCGCCAGGGCCTGCCGGATCACCCGCTGCTGCGACGGGCCGTTCGGCGCCGTCAGACCGTTGCTCGCACCGTCCTGGTTGATCGCCGAACCCCGCACCAGCGCCAGCACCGGGTGCCCGTTGCGCCGCGCGTCCGACAGCCGCTCCACCAGCAGCATGCCGACGCCCTCACCCCACCCCGTACCGTCCGCAGCCGCCGCGAACGCCTTGATCCGGCCGTCCTCCGCCAGACCCCGCTGCCGGCTGAAGTCGACGAAGGCCTCAGGCGTCGACATCACCGTCACGCCACCGGCCAGGGCGAGCGAGCACTCGCCCTGCCGCAGTGCCTGGACGGCGAGGTGCAGCGCCACCAGGGAGGACGAGCAGGCCGTGTCGACGGTGATCGCGGGGCCTTCGAGCCCGAAGACGTAGGAGAGCCGTCCGGAGACGACGCTGGCCGCGTTGCCGGTGCCGACGTGGCCTTCGAGGCCGTCCGTCCCGCCCATGACGAGGGACAGGTAGTCCTGTCCGTTGGTGCCGACGAAGACGCCCGCCTGGCTGCCGCGCAGCGAGGAGGGGTCGATGCCGGCCCGCTCGAACGCCTCCCAGGACGTCTCCAGCAGCAACCGCTGCTGCGGGTCCATGGCCAGCGCCTCACGCGGCGAGATCCCGAAGAAGTCCGCGTCGAACTCGGGGGCGTCGTGGAGGAACCCGCCGGCCAGGGTGTACGTGGTCCCGGGACGGTCGGGGTCGGCGCTGTAGAGGCCGGTCAGGTCCCAGCCGCGGTCGGACGGGAAGTCACCGACGGCGTCGGCCCCGTCGGTGAGCAGCGTCCACAGCTCCTCCGGGGTCCGTACCCCGCCGGGGAACCGGCAGCTCATCGCGACGATCGCGATCGGGTCGTCGTCGACCGCCGCCGCCGTGGCGACCGGGTCCGTCTCGGCGGGTCGTAGGCCCCGCAGCTCGCGGCGCAGGAATCCGGCGAGCGCGGTCGAGGTGGGGTAGTCGTAGACGAGGGTGGTGGGCAGTCGCAGGTCGGTGGCCGCGCCGAGGCGGTTGCGCAGTTCGACGGCCGTCAGGGAGTCGAAGCCGAGCTCCTTGAAGGCGCGGTCGACCCCGACGGCGTCGACACCGCCGTGACCGAGCACGGCCGCGACGTGCGTACGGACCAGGGTGAGCAGTTCCCGCTCCTGCTCGGTCTCCGTCAGCCCCGCGAGCCGGCGGGCGGCGGTGGCCGCCACGTCGGCTGCCGTGACGGTCTCCCCGTGCGCGACGAAGTCGCCGATCAGCGGGAGCGGTCGGACGGACGTCATGAAGGGGGCGAAGCGGTCCCAGTCGACGTCCGCGACCATGAGCGACGCCTCGCCCGTGCCGACCGCCGGGGCCAGGGCTGCCATGGCGGGCTCGGGCTGCATGGGGGGCACGCCCTCGTGCCGCATGCGGGCGTCCATCGCCTCGTCGGCGGCCATGCCGCCCTCGGCCCACGGTCCCCACGCGATCGACGTCGCGGCCAGGCCGTCCGCACGGCGCTGCTCCGCCAGGGCGTCCAAGTAGGCGTTGGCAGCGGCGTAGTTGCCCTGCCCGGCGGCGCCGACCGTGCCGCTCATCGACGAGAACAGCACGAAGGCGTCCAGCTCGACGCCGAGCTCGATGGTCAGCTCGTGCAGGTGGAGGGCCGACGTGGCCTTCGCCCGCAGCACACCGTCGATGCGCTCAGGCGTCAGGGCATCCAGCACACCGTCGTCCAGGACGCCGGCGGTGTGGACGACGGCGGTCAGCGAGTCGGCGTGCTCGGCGAGCAGCGCCCGCAGGGCCTCCCGGTCCGAGACATCGCACGCGACGACCGAGACGTCGCCGCCCAGGTCCGCCACCAGCTCAGCCGCACCCGGCGCGTCCATCCCCCGCCGGCTGGTCAGCACCAGCCGCTCGGCACCAGCCTCCGCCAACCACCGGGCGACACGACCACCCAGGGCACCTGTACCGCCCGTCACCAGCACCGTGCCCGAAGGCGACCACGACCCCGCCCTCTCCGGCAGCGCCGCACGAACCAGCCGTCGCCCGAACACCCCGGACGAACGCACAGCCACCTGGTCCTCAAAGGAGCCGGCGAGCAACCCGACCACACGCGACAGCGCACGCTCGTCCAGCACCTCTGGCAGGTCCACCAGACCGCCCCAGCGCTCCGGCACCTCCAGCGCGGCCACCCGGCCCAGACCCCACACCTGCGCCTGCACCGGCGACACCAGCCGGTCCGACCGGCCGACCGACACCGCACCCCGGGTCAGACACCACAACCGGCCGCCCACCCCGGCATCGCCCAACGCCTGCGCCAAAGACACCGTGTCGACGAGCCCGAGCAGCGAGACGACACCCGCGTACGCACCGCCGACCAGCCCCGCCAACTTCGCACGGTCCGTCCCCGGCCCGACCTCGACCCGGCGCACCTCCGCACCCCGCCCCACCAGCGCGCCCACCACCGGCCCGGCAACGTCACTCCCGGCCGGCACGACCACCAGCCACTCGCCCGACAGGCGCGCGCCGGAGGCCTCGCCGAGCGGCTGCCACACGACCCGGTACCGCCGGCCGTCCGCCTCGGACTCCGTACGACGCCGTCGGCGCCACGCCGACAGGGCGGGAATCAGTTCGCCGAGCGGGCGGTCGCCGTCGAGGTCGAGTCCGAGCGCCGTCGCGAGTCCGGCCACGTCCTCCTGCTCGACCGCGTCCCAGAAGGCGGTGTCGGCGGTGTCCGGGCCGTGTGCCACGTGGGCGGCGGCCCCGAGGCCCGCGTCCATCCAGTAGCGCGAGCGCTGGAAGGCGTACGTCGGCAGGTCCACGCGCCGTGCGCCGGTGCCGCCGAAGAGGCGGCTCCAGTCGACGGCCGCGCCACGGACGTGGGCGCGGGCGACGGCGGTGAGCAGGGTGACGTCCTCGGCGCGGCCGGAGCGCAGGGCCGCGGCGAAGGCAGTGCCCTCGGGGTCGACGCACTCCTGCGCCATCGCGGTGAGCACGGCGTCGGGGCCGAGTTCGAGGTACGTGGTGACGCCGCGGCCTTCGAGGGTGCGGACGCCGTCGAGGAAGCGGACGGCCTCGCGGACGTGCCGCACCCAGTGCTCGGGGTCGGCCAGTTCGTCCGGGGTGGCGGCGCGTCCGTTGAGGAGGGAGACCAGCGGGAGCGTCGGGGTGCCGTACTCGATCACCTGCGCCACGCGGCGGAACTCGTCCAGCATGCCGTCCATGTGGGGCGAGTGGAACGCGTGGCTGACGACGAGCCGCTTGGTCTTGCGTCCCCGTGCCGTGAAGTGGGCGGCGACGTCGTTCGCGGCGTCCTCGTCGCCGGCGATGACCACCGACTGGGGGCCGTTGACGGCGGCGACGCTCACGCGTGCGTCGAGCAGCGGCAGGACCTCGTCCTCCGCGGCCTGGACGGCGATCATGACGCCGCCACCCGGCAGAGCCTGCATCAGCCGGCCGCGTGCGGCGACCAGGGCGCACGCGTCCTCCAGCGAGAAGGCGCCCGCCACGTGCGCCGCGGCGATCTCGCCGACCGAGTGGCCGGACACCACGTGCGGCCGCAGTCCCCAGCTCTCCAGCAGCCGGTACAGCGCCACTTCCACCGCGAACAGCGCGGGCTGGGTGTAGGCGGTCTCGTGGAGGAGCGCGGCCTCGGGTGTGCCCTCTTCGGCGAACAGTACGTCGAGGAGGGGGCGTTCGAGCTGGTCCTCGAGGTACCAGCACACGTCGTCGAGGGCGTCGGCGAACTCGGGGTGGGTGTCGTACAGCTGACGGCCCATGCCCAGGCGCTGGCTTCCCTGCCCGGTGAACAGGAAGGCGAGCCGGCCGGTGGCGGGCTCGTCGTGGACGGTGGCGGGGTTCCCGGTGCCGTGGCCGAGGGCGTTCAGCGCTTGCAGGAGCGTCTCGCGGTCGGTGCCCAGCGCCACGGCGCGGTGTTCGAAGACGCCGCGGGTGGTGGCGAGGGAGTGGCCCACGTCGGCCGGGGTGAGGCCGGGGTCGGCGGTGACGCGGTCGGCGAGCCGAAGGGCCTGGGCGCGCAGGGCTTCCGGGGTCTTCGCGGACAGGGCCCAGGGCAGGAGCGGCCGGCTGTCGCCGTCTCCTTCGTCGTGGCCGAGGGTGGCGGCGGCCGGTGCCGTGCCGTATAGGCCGGTGGCGGTGCCGGTGGCGGCTCGCGCGTCCTCGGCCGTGGGTTCCTCGATGATGGCGTGCGCGTTGGTGCCGCTCATGCCGAACGAGGACACGCCGGCGCGGCGCGGCCGTTCGCCCCGGGGCCAGTCGACGGGCTCGGTCAGCAGGGAGACGTCTCCGGCGGACCAGTCGACGTGCGGCGTGGGTTCGTCGACGTGGAGGGTCCGCGGCAGCACGCCGTGCCGCATCGCCATGACCATCTTGATGATGCCGGCGACACCGGCCGCCGCCTGCGTGTGGCCGATGTTCGACTTCAGGGATCCGAGCCACAGGGGGCTGCCCTCGGTCCGGCCCCGGCCGTACGTGGCGAGCAGTGCCTGGGCCTCGATGGGGTCGCCGAGCGTGGTGCCCGTGCCGTGGGCCTCGACCACGTCCACGTCCGCGCTCGACAGGCCGGCGTTGGCCAGTGCCTGACGGATGACGCGCTGCTGCGAGGGGCCGCTCGGGGCCGTCAGGCCGTTGCTGGCGCCGTCCTGGTTGATGGCGGAACCGCGCACCACGGCGAGCACCGGGTGCCCGTTGCGCCGGGCGTCGGAGAGGCGTTCCACCAGCAGCATGCCGGCGCCCTCGCCCCACCCCGTGCCGTCGGCGGCGGCCGCGAACGGCTTGCACCGGCCGTCGGGGGCGAGGCCGCGCTGGCGGCTGAAGGCGATGAAGGAGCCGGGGCTCGCCATGACGGCGACGCCGCCCGCCAGGGCGAGGGAGCACTCCCCGGTGCGCAGGGCCTGGACGGCGAGGTGGAGGGCGGCGAGGGAGGACGAGCAGGCGGTGTCGACGGTTACCGTCGGGCCCTCGAACCCGAAGGTGTAGGCGATGCGGCCGGACGCGACGCTGGCCGCGTTGCCGGTGACGAGGTACCCCTCGAATCCGTCGGTGGCGTCCTGGAGCCGGGGGCCGTATTCCTGGGTTTCCGCGCCGACGAAAACGCCGACCTGGCCACCGCGCAGTCCCTCGGGGTCGACGCCCGCCCGGTCGAAGGCCTCCCAGGACGTCTCCAGCAGCAAACGCTGCTGCGGGTCCATGGCGAGTGCTTCGCGCGGGGATATGCCGAAGAAGCCGGCGTCGAATTGGCCGGCGTCGTGGAGGAATCCGCCTTCGCGGGTGTAACTCGTGCCGGCCCGTCCGGGGTCGGGGTCGTAGAGCGATTCGAGGTCCCAGCCGCGGTCGGTGGGGAATTCGGTCACGGCGTCCGTGCCGGCGGCGACGAGGTCCCAGAGGGCTTCGGGGCTCTGCACCCCGCCGGGGAAACGGCAGCCGATGCCGACGATGGCGATGGGTTCGTCGCTGCTGACGGCGGCGGTGACGGGCGTGCCGGCGGTGTCGTCCAGGCCGAGGAGCGCGGCGCGCAGGTGCCGGGTCAGGGCGTCGGGGGTGGGGTGGTCGAAGGCGAGGGTGACGGGGAGCCGCAGGCCGGTTCCGGCGGTGAGGCGGGCGTGCAGGTCGACGGCGGCCAGGGAGTCGAAGCCGAGTTCCAGGAAGGGCCGCCGGGGGTCGAGCACGGCGGGGGCGGAGTCGCGGAGGGCGGCGGAGACCAGTGAGGCGACCCATTCGAGCAGGGTGGCGTGCTGCTCGGTCTCGGTCAGGGGGGCCAGCCGCTCGGGCCACGGGAGGGGGTCGGGCGCGGATTCGGGAACGGCGTCGATCTCGGTCGGGAAATCGCCGGACTGATTCAGCATCGCACGCTCCATTACCCCCGGACAAGAACCCAAGACCAGGGGTCACTCTCGCATGCGCGGGAAGGGGGAGAAACCCCTAACAATCCCCTACGGGCCCCTAGTCGGGGATCCCGGACTCAAGCGGTCTGACGTGCGACTGCACCAGGATGCGCGGAGTTCGGCGGCAATTGCAAGAAAGAACGGAAAGAACGGCGAGAATTCCCGGACGGCCTTTCCGGCGGTACGCGCAATCGGGCCCGCGAAGTGACGGTCCCCGGCGGCGTTTCCGGTTACGGACGGGCGTCCTTCCGCCCCCCGGGTGCGTTCCGCGCGCCGTGGTCCGTCCCCTCCGCCGGCGCGATCCGTGCCGCTCGTTCGACGAACGGGCCGAGCAGCCCGGGCGTCACCTCCTCCGCGAGGGCGAGCCCGTCGGCGACCGCGACGTCGCGGACCTTGTAGCAGCCGTCGCCCGCGGCGACGACGGCGCCGAGGGTCAGGAGCCCCTTGCGGCGCTGGAAGGCGGTGCGGGTGATCTTCCAGCCGATGACGCCCTCGTGGTGGACCGCGGCGGTGCGGCGGGTGAAGGTGCCCGCGCGGACGACGAGGTAGCGGTCGCGCAGGGCGTGGCCCAGGGCGCGGTAGGCGTCGTGGGCCAGCGCGAGGACGACCGGTGCGCCGACGAGCGCGGTGATCCAGGCCGCGTGCACGGGGACGGGTCCGAGCCACGGTCCCAGTCCCAGCAGGCCGGCGACGAGGGGCGCGAGGGCCAGCAGGCCGCGGTTGATCCGGCGGCGCAGGGCGACCGGTGGGTGCGGCCGCAGGTCCGCCGTCTCCGTCGGGGGCAGCTCTTCCGCGAGGACGTCGGCGGCGACCCGCAGGGCCTCCCGCCGGGGCACGGCGGGGGTGAGCGAGCGCCGGCTGCGGTTCTCCTCGCTGCTGCCGAGGCCGCCCGCGACCGCGTCCAGGCGGGCGGCGCCGGCCCAGCGCAGCGGCATGGGCTCGGCGAGTTCGACGCCGCGCAGGCGGCGGCGTTCCATGGTGACGGACCGGTGGACGAGCAGACCGCGGCGGACCCGGTAGGCGTCGTCCCCCTCCCTCTCCAGCCGGTAGCCGGTCCAGCCCTCCACGAAGGCGGCGGTGGAGAGCGCGGCGCCGACGACGAGGAGGGCGACGACGGTCGTGAGGACGCCGAACCACCAGGGGACGGAGCCGAAGCGGTCCCTGAGGTCCACGACGACGGCGAGGTCCAGGGGGTTGATCTCCATCTCGCCCAGGACCCGCGCGACCGTGCCGACCCCGATGAGGACGGCGCCCAGCCCCCACAGGCTCAACGGCGCGTAGCGGAGCCAGGCCCAGTCCAGTTCGGCGACGGGACCGGGACCCGGACCGTCCCCGTCCGGCCCCGGGGTCCGGGTTCCGGCGCCGGCCCGGCCCTCCCGGTCGAGCAGGAGCCGGCGGATCTCGTCCGCGTGGCCGCGGGTGATGCCTCCCAGCCGCAGTTCGCGGGCGGCGGGCGAACCCTGTCCGCCGGTGCCGATGCGCAGGGAGACGAGGCCGAACAGACGGTGCAGCGGCTTGGCGTGGACGTCGACGCTGCGGATCCGGTCGGCGGGGAGCGAGCGGTCGCTGCGGAAGAGCAGCCCGGAGCGGAGTTCGACGCGGCCGTGCGCGATCCGGAAGCGGGTGGTGAGCAGCCGCATCGTGCCGATCCAGGTGATCACCAGGAAGGTGGTCAGCAGGGAGCCGAGGGAGATCAGCGCCTGCAGATCGGGACCGGTCAGGAGCAGCGTCAGGGCGAACAGCGCGAGCGGACCGGTGAGCATGCCGAGGTTGACCAGCAGCAGACGGGGGCTGAGCCGGCGCCAGCCGGTGTCCTCGGCCCCGGCCGCGCCCGCCCGGCCCCCGCTCATGTGGCGTCTCCCGGTGTGGCCTGGGTGGCCGTCGTGAGGTGTTCGACGAGGTCCCGGGCGGTCCGCTGGTCGATGCCCTTGATCCGCACGGCGCCGGAGGAGGAGGCGGTGGTGACGGTCACCCCGGACAGTCCGAAGAGCTGCTGGAGGGGGCCGCGCAGGGTCTCGACGGTCTGGACACGGGAGAGCGGCACGACGCGCCAGGTCTGCCACAGCCAGCCGGAAGCGGCGTAGACGGCCTCGTCGGTGACCTCCCAGCGGTGGACCCGGTAGCGCCAGGCGGGCATGACGGCCGTGTAGGCGACGCCGGGCACCAGGAAGGCCAGGAACAGCCAGCCGAAGACGAACCGCGCGGGCGGGATGAACAGGTACAGCAGGCCGAACACCAGGGGCAGCGGCAGCGCGAACACCGCCGCCTGCAGCGTCCACCAGGCCGGCGCGCGCCGGTCGACGCGGTGGCGCGGGGGCCGGAGCCCGACGTCGTGCGTGCGTTCCACTGCCGCCTCCTCCACGACCGGCCGCCGGCTCAGGCGACGCCGGTCAGGCTCAGGTCGGACAGCCGGGCCGGCAGGTCCCGGCGCCGCTTCACGTGCAGTTTGCGGTAGATGCGGGTCAGGTGCTGCTCGACCGTCGACACGGTGACGTAGAGCTTGGTCGCGATCTCCCGGTTGGTGTGCCCGCGTGCGGCCAGCAGCGCCACGCGCGCCTCGGCCTCCGACAGGACCTCGGCCTCCTTGGGGAGTTCGGCCTCGCGGCCGGCGCCCTCGGCGGGCTCGGCGCCGGGCTGGCCGCCGGGCATGAACTGCCGGCACAGCGGCTCGGCACCGCAGGACTTGGCGACGTGCCAGGCCTTGCGGACGAGGATCCGGGCGCGGTTGAAGTCGCCCAGCGCGCGGTACCCGCGACCCAGTTCGCCCAGTGCCACGGCGAACTGCAGGCGGTCCTCGCCGCCTTCCAGCAGCTCGACGGCCTCGGTGAGGCGCCCCAGCCGGTACTTGAGGTCGCCTCCGGTGCGGGCGAGCATGAGCAACAGCGCGCCGCGGGAGCGGCTGCCCTCGATTCCGGTGTCGCGCCGGCTCTGCTGTTCCGCGTACTCGCGGGCGCGTCCGGTGTTGCCGAGGGCCAGCCAGGCCTCGGCGGCGTCCAGGCGCCAGGGGACGAGTTCCACGGCGTCCATGTCCCAGGCCTCCATCAGTTCGCCGCACGTGAGGAAGTCGCGCAGCGCGCCGTGGTAGCGGCCGGTCGCCAGGTGGCAGCGGCCCCGCGCCCTGAGGTAGTGGAGCCCGAGGAAGGTGGAGAACATGGCCTCGGGGACGGGCTGTTCGAGCAGGTTCATCGCCTCCTCGTGGTTGCCCATCTGGACCTCGGCCTCGATCAGGATGGACAGCGGCAGGGCGATGCCGACGCCCCAGCTCTGGGTGCAGATCCGGGAGAGCGCCTGGCGGGCCTGGGCCGCCGCGCCGGGCAGGTCGCCCCGGCGCAGGGCGATCTCGGCGCGGACGACGCCGAGGGCGGCGTGCCAGGTGGGGGCGTTGCGCGCGGAGCACTCGCCGAGGAGCCGTTCGCACCACGCGAGCGCGAGGTCGAGGCGGCCCGCGTAGACCAGGGTCAGCAGGGCGACGACGAGGGGCTGTACGGTGCGGTCGCCCAGGTGGTAGCGCTGCAGGACCTCGGTGGCCTCGGCGATGGCGGCGTCGGCCCGTCGTTCGCGCAGGGCCGTCAGGACGGTCCCGGCGGCCTGGACGTAGGCGCAGTCCGCCGCGTCGTAGCCGGCCGTGGCCGGTCCGGCCGCGACGGGAGCGTCCGCGGCGCCGGGCGGCGGGCCGGCGGACGGGGCGGCGTCCGGGAGGAGGGCGGCGAGCGGCGGGCTGATCGTCGTCAGCCAGGTCCGGGCGGTGGCGAGGGTGGCCGGGCCGTACGCCGGTTCCGCTGCGGCCAGTTGGTGCCGCAGTGCGTCGCCCGTGCCCTCGATCTGTCCCATCCACACCAGCGCCGACACGGCCTGGATCACGTCGGGGTCGGAGAGCCGGCCCGCGGCCAGTTCGCGGCAGAGCTGCCGCAGGTGGCTCTCGGCGGCGGCGGGGCTGCTGCGCCACACCAGGCTCACCAGCCGGGACTTGAGAGCGGCGCGCCGCGGGCCCTCGGGGCACGAGGCGACGGCCAGTTCCCAGCAGTGCAGGGCGAGTTGGTCCTGGTCGTCGATGAGGGCGTACTCGGCGGCCTCCTGGAGGACGGGGATCGCCCACTCCTCGACGTGCCGGCGGGCGGCCACGAGGTGGCGGGCCACGTCGAGGCAGGCGGCGCCCTCGTGGTGGAGCAGCTTGGCGGCCCGCAGGTGGAGCGCGGACAGCGCGGCGGGCGGTGCCGCGTCCAGGACGGCTTCGCGGGCGGCGGGGCTGCGGAAGGCGCCCTGGTGGAGCACGCCGCAGCGCTCGAGGTCCTGCAGTGCCTGCTCGGTGGGCTTGACGTGCAGGTCGACGATGTGGCCGAGCTGTACGGCGGAGCAGCCGTCGCCGAGGACGGCGACGCCGCGCGCGACGGTCAGCATCTCGGGGTCGCCGCGGTGCAGGCAGTCGAGGACGGCCTGCCGGAAGGTGTCGCCGGGGCCGGCCGTGGGGCCGTCCTCCAGCAGTGCTTCCAGCAGCAGCGGGTTGCCGCCGGTGGTCTGGTGGATGCCGGCCGAGAGCCGGCGTACCGCCGCCTCGGGCAGCTGGTCGCCGAGGACGCCGGCGGTGCCCTCGGGGGTGAGCAGCCGCAGCCGGATGCCGGTGCAGTTGGGCTGGCGCTGCAGCTCGGCGTGGAAGGCGAGTTGCGCCGGTCGCAGCCGTACGGCCTCGGTGAGCACGATCAGCACGCGGGCCTGGCGTACGCGGCGGGCCAGGCAGAGCAGGAAGTGCAGGGAGAGCTCGTCGCCGTGGTGGACGTCGTCGACGGCGATGACGACGGTCCGGTTCCCGGCGAGCCGCAGCAGGGCGGTCGACAGGTGCGGCATGACGCGCATGCCGGCCTCGGTGCCGTCGGCGGTCTGCGCCGTCTCCTCGGCGGCCGTGTCCAGCAGTTCGGTGGCGTATGCGTGGACCTCGGGCGACAGCTGTCCGGCGCTGTCGAGGATCCTGCGCAGGATGCCGAAGGGCAGGTAGCGCTCGGAGCGGGATCCCGAGGCTTCGAGGACGAGCGCGCCGGCGGAGACGGCCTCGTCGGTGAATTGCTCCAGGAGGCTGGTCTTCCCGCTCGCGACGGCCCCATTGATCACTGCGACCCGCCCCCGGCCGCGCATCGCGCTGCCGAGGAGTTCGTTCAGGGTGCCCAGCTGCTTCTCGCGCTCGAACAGCCTTGCCGACACGGAGTTTCCCCTCCTGGTACCACACGTCTACGGAGGACGTGACGACAGCGGGCCGTGCCGGTGGGCCGGGGCCGTGCCGTCTTGTCACCTGTGCACCGCGGGGCTCGTGCAGACTGCCGGGCCGTTGTGCCGGCCCTGCCCCATGCGGTTGTCCGCCGTGACGTCGATGTCCGGCGGGTTCCGCCCCCGTTGTGCCCGAAGTGCCTGGTCAGAGGGTCCGGGTAGCCGAGGTCAGTCCCTCGGAGACGAGCTTCATGATGTGTTCCTGATGGTTCGCCAAGAAGAAGTGACCCCCGGCGAAACAGTGAATTTCGAACTCGCCGGTCGTGTGCCGCGCCCAGGCCTCGGCCTCTTCACGGCTGGTCCTCGGGTCCGTTTCACCGGTCAGCACCGTGATGGGCGCGCGCACGCCGTCCTCGGGTGCCGCGCGGTAGTTCTCCACGGCGGTGTAGTCGCTGCGGATGGCGGGCAGCACCATGCGGAGGATCTCCTCGTCCCCGAGGATCCGCGCGTCGGTTCCGCTGAGTTCACGCATCTCCGCGACGACGCCGTCGTCGTCGCGCAGGTGGACGGTCTCGTGCCGGTGGCTCGACGGTGCGCGGCGCCCGGAGGCGAAGATCCGCAGCGGGCTCACCCCGTGGTCGCGCTCCAGCCGCCGTGTCACCTCGAAGGCCAGGACGGCGCCCATGCTGTGCCCGAAGAAGGCCAGCGGGCGGTCGGTCCACGGCAGGAGTTCCCTGGTGAGCGCGTCGGCGTAGACGGCCATGTCGGTGATGCCGGGTTCGTCCCTGCGGTCCTGCCGCCCGGGGTACTGCACCGACAGGACGTCCAGGCCGGGGGCGAGCGCCTGCGACATGGGGAAGTAGAACGAGGCCGAGCCACCGGCGTGCGGCAGGCAGACCAGGCGTACCCGGGCCCCCTCCGACGGGTGGTAGCGACGGATCCAGCGGCTGGAGACCAAGTTTTCTGCCACCTGAATGAGACTTTCCACTCAACGTCGGGATGGGATCGCGTGCCCGATGCCCCCGTGGGCATGAACACGTTTCCTTCACAGCGCCATGTCTAGCAGAGCGGCAGAAGTGGGGAGTACCCCTAATCGGCACCCCTACGGGCGGCGAAACACCCCTGGTGGGACGTCCACGGGCCGGGCCCCTACGTCCCGGTCGCGGCGCCGCCGCGCACCGGCCGGGGGGTGTGCCGGTGCGCGGCGGCGGTCCGGGGAACCGGAGTGCGGTGACTACCGGTTGTGGCGGACGACCTGCGGGGCGATGTCCTCGGTGAAGGTCTCGCCCTCGGTGGACTTGAGCGTGGCGGCCTTGGCGGCGGTGGTGCCGCAGAACGCGGCTTCGAGGGTGCCGCCGAGGACGGTGTTGACGGTGCCGTTGTTGGAGGTGTTGGCCATGGACGTCATGCTGCGCTTGCCGTCGGCCGTGGTGAACGCGTACGTGTAGAAGCCCTGCACGGTGCCGGTGTGGCCGTAGACGGTCACGCCGCAGGACAGCTTCCTGGCGCGCAGGCCGAGCCCGTAGGACTGGGTGCCGTCGGCGTTGACCGGGACCATGGTCATCATCTGCTGCAGCTGCGCCGCGGGCACGAGCCTGCCGGAGACCAGGGCGGAGAAGAACCGGTTGAGGTCGGCGGCGTTGGAGATCACCGCGCCGGCGGACTGGGCCCAGGAGACGGTCTGCTCGGTGGAGTCCACCAGCGGCAGCGTGGTGTCGTCCGGGCGCAGGTAGCCGTGGGCGTGGGAGCCGGAGATGGCGGTGTCCGGGTGGACGTAGGAGGTGTTCCTCAGCTTGAGGGGAGTGAAGATCCGCTGCTGGTAGTGGGTCGCCATCGGGACACCGGTGACGTCCTCGATCAGCGCGCCGAGCACCACGAAGTTGGTGTTGGAGTAGCTGTAGGCCGCTCCGGGCTCGTTGGTCGGCTGGTGGGCCGTGGAGAGGTCGATGAGCTCCTGGTAGGTGAAGACCTTGTTCCGTACCGATTCGAAGCCCGGGACGGTGTAGTAGAACATGTCGTTGGTGTAGTCCCACAGGCCGCTGCGGTGGCTGAGCAGGTGCCGCACGGTGATGCGGTCGTCGGGCAGCGGCCGGGCCAGGTAGGCGTTCGCCGGGGCGTCGAGGTCGATGCGGCCCTCGGCGACCAGTTGCATCAGCACCACCGTGGTGAAGCTCTTGCTGACGCTGCCGACCCGGAACCGCCGGTCCGCGTCCATCGCGGTACGGGCGACGGTGTCCGCCTGCCCGGAGGCGATGCGGTAGCTGACGGCTCCCGAGTCGATACGGGTCAGCGCGCCCGGGGCGCCGTTCGCCATCGCCTGCTTCTGGACGGCCAGGACACCGGCGATGTCCGGGGCGGCCGGCGACGGGGTCGCGGCGACGGCCGGCGAGGCGGCAAGGGTGGTGATCACTGCGGTGCTCGCGAGCGTGATGCTCGCAACGGTGAAGCGCATCCGGTTCTCTCTGTCGTCGGTCAAGGAGCGCGGGACGGAGTCACGCGGGCCGAACGCCCGCAGCGCTCCCGGCTCCACGTCAACTGACCGGCCCCGCACCGGTTCTGTGACAGCGACGGTAGCGCCCGACGTGCCGGGCAGAGGGGCGGCACCACCACATCCGGCCACCGCCAAGTCGGCATGAAAACAGGGCACTTGACGCATTCGGCCGGGGGCCGACCGCCCCACCGCTCACCGCTTCACCGCTCGGCGGCTCACGTCGTCCGTACCGGATGCAGGCCGACCAGTTTTGGTTGCCCACAATTAACTTGCACGCGAGGCACTGTCGCGCTAGGTTTCTCGGTGTCGGCAGCGCCCACAACGGCGCACCGGCGAAGGACACGACCCACCACGCCCGAGGAGAACGACCGCCATGAACGACACGACCGCCAACGACACGACCGCCACCCGCCCCGCCCCCCACAAGCCCACGGTCGTCCTGGTGCACGGCGCCTTCGCGGACTCCTCCAGCTGGAACGGTGTCGTCGCGCACCTGCGGGAAGCCGGGTATCCGGTCGTCGCGGCCGCCAACCCGCTGCGGAGCCTCGCCACTGACGCCGCGTACGTCGCGAGCGTGGTGAAGGGCGTGGAAGGCCCCGTCGTCCTCGCGGGGCACTCGTACGGCGGCGCCGTGATCAGCGCGGCGGCCGCCGGGAACGCCGACGTCAAGGCCCTGGTGTACATCGCCGCCTTCATCCCCGAGAAGGGCGAGAGCGCCCTGGAGCTGTCGAACAAGTACCCCGGGAGCACCCTCGGCCCGGCCCTCGACGCGCGGTCCTTCCCCCTGGCCGACGGCGGCACCGGCACGGACCTCTCCATCAGGGCCGAGGTGTTCCACGACCAGTTCGCCGCCGACGTGCCGCACGCCGTGACCGACCTGATGGCCGCCACCCAGCGCCCGGTCGCCGCCGCGGCCCTGGAGGAGCCGGCCACGGCCGCCGCGTGGCGGACGATCCCCTCCTGGAGCCTCGTCGCCACCGCGGACCGCAACATCCCGCCGGCCGCGCAGCGGTTCATGTCCGAGCGCGCCGGAGCCCACACCGTGGAGGTCGACGCCTCCCACGCGGTCTCCGTCTCCCGGCCCGAGGCGGTCGCCCGCCTCATCGAGCAGGCGGCCGCGAACGCCGCCCGTTGACCCCGCCGTTGCCCGGCCGCCCGGCAGCCACTAGATTCTCCCAGGTGACTGCCGGGTCGGCCGCGAGCCATGCACGAACAGGGTCCCCGGCCCCGGCGTGAGCACGGGGCGGGCAAGAGCCCCGCCTCCCCTTCCGAGTCTCTTCGCGGCGCCTCCACACGGCGCCTCTCCCAGCGCACCCGAGACCCGGAGAACGATGCCACCGATGCAGAACGACCAGCGCGGCGCCCACCGGTCCGAGCCGCCACCGGCCCCCGCCCAGCTGAACCACACCGCCGTCTACGCCCGGGACCGGCGGCTGTCGGCCGAGTTCCTCGCCGTGGTCCTGGGCCTGGAGGTCGGCGCCCCCTTCGGGCCGTTCCTCCCGGTGGAGCTCGGCAACGGCGTCACACTCGACTACTACGAGAAGCGCGACGAGCCGGTCCAGTCGCAGCACTACGCGTTCCTCGTGACCGAGGAGCAGTTCGACGCGGTCATCGACCGGTTGAGGGCGGTGGGCGTCACCCACTACGCCGACCCCGGTCACACCGAGCCCGGCCGGATCAACCGCCTCTTCGGCGGCCGCGGCGCGTACTTCGCCGACCCGGACGGCCACAACCTGGAGGTCATGACCCGCCCCTACGCCCGCCCGTAGGTGACGGCCCCGGGGCCGGGCTCCAGGAGCCCGGCCCCCGAGGTCCTTCGGCATCGACCGCGTACGGAGAACCGGCGGTTCAGCGGACCGGCCGTTCAGCGGACCGGCCGTTCAGCGGACCGGCCGTTCAGCCGACGGTGATCACGGTCTTGCCGCGGGCGTGGCCCCGCTCCACGTGGCGCATGCCCTCGGCGGTGTCCTCCAGCGGATGGGTCCGGTCGACGACGGGGGTGAGACGGCCCGCCTCGATGAGCGCGGTGACGGCCAGGAGGTCCTCGTGCGTCGGTCCGGCGGGGGCCGCCGGGAGGATCACGCGCAGCCGCTGCCGGACGAACGCGTTGGCCGCGACCACGCGCAGCGTCGAACCGACCGCCCCGACCACACGGCCGGGCGATCCACCGCCGTTGGCCACCAGGATGCCCGCGGGGGTGAGCGCCCGGCGCAGCCGGCCGGGCGGGTGGTTGCCGACGTTGTCCAGGATGAGGTCGTAGCGCGCGCCGGAGCGCGTGAAGTCCTCCCGGGTGTAGTCGACGACGTGGGCGGCGCCCAGCGAACGCACCAGTTCCGCGTTCCCCGGGCTGCACACCGCGGTGACCTCCGCGTCCAGGGCCGAGGCGATCTGCACCGCGAAGCTGCCCACACCGCCCGCGGCCCCGTTGACCAGGACGCGGTGCCCGGCCTTCGCCTCGCCGACGGTCCGGATGCCGCGCAGCGCGGTCACCGCCCCCATCGGCACCGCGGCGGCCTGCTCGAACGTCAGCCCCTCGGGCTTGCGGACCAGCAGGTCGGCGGTGGTGCGCGCGTACTCGGCGAGGGCACCCGGGCAGAAGCCCAGCACCGCGTCACCGGGCCGGACACCCCGCACCCCGGGGCCGACCGCCTCCACGTGACCGGCCGCGTCGATGCCCGCCACCTCCGTCTTCGGGCGGGTCAGCCCCATGCCGCCCATCAGCCGCGCCACATACGGGTCGCCGCGCATCATGTGCCAGTCGTACGGGTTGAGCGCCGCCGCGCGCACCCGCACCAGCACCTCACCGGCGCCCGCCTCGGGCCGGTCGACGTCCTGCAGCCGCAGGACGTCCGGCGGGCCGAACTTCTTCTGGACGATCGCTCGCATCGAGCCCCCCAATGTCCGAACTCCCTTGCCACGCACCGTAGGTGTACGGCGTACACCCGTCAAGGGGCGCGGGCAGGGAGCTCGTGGCGGAACGTCGTTCGGCGAGGTCGGCGCGCGCCGAAGCGGCGGGCCGGCGCGTTCGTGCGGCCGGGTCAGGCGGCCAGCCGGAGCCGCTCCAGGCCGTCCAGCATCAGGTCGAGGGCGAACTCGAACTCCAGCTGGTCGTCGCAGCCGCCGCCGACGACGGACTCCGGGTCGTGGGCGACCGCCATGGCCAGCTCGGTGACGTGCGGGTAGCGCGCCGCCATCTCCTCGGGCGGCAGGGCGTCCGCATCGGGCTCGCCGCCGGGGGCGTCCTCGAACAACTCCTGGGAGAAGCCCAGGACACGGCTGCCCATGATGTGCATCGCGTGGTGGACCAGGTCCACCGTGAACCCCCCGGCCCTGAAGATCCCGATCATCGAGTCCAGGTAGCCCAGCACCGCCGGGGTCGGGGCCGAACGCGCCTTCATCCGGGCCTCGATCACGCCCGGCGCCCACGGGTGGCGCAACAGCATCCGGCGCGCCGACAGCACGCGCCGCCGCACGACCTGCTGCCAGTCCGACCCGTCGGCGGGCGGATCGATCTCACCGACCAGGGCGTCGATCATGCCGTCCAGCAACTCGTCCTTGTTCGCCACGTGCTTGTACAGCGCCATCGGCACCACACCGAGTGCCGCCGCGATCTTCCGCATGCTCAACGCGGCGACCCCGCCGTCGTCGGCCAGGGCCACCGCGGTGCCCAGGATCCGCTCCCTGCTGAGCGGCTTGCGGGGCCGCGCCGCGGTACCGGACTGCATGGCGATCTCCACCGTCCCTCTCTTCCGACTGCTCGACCGGGCCCGTCGGCGGCGCCGGCGGCGCACCCGCGGGCCCGCCCCATCCTCCCCCACATCCGGGGCGGTTGCGCGGGTGGTCAGCCCTCGTCGCGGCGGCGCGGGTGCCGCACGGCGGCCAGGGCGGTGCAGGCCGCGGCCGCCAGCAGCAGGAACGTCACCCCCTCGCCGTAGTAGCCGGTCGTCCTCGCGACGACCGGCCCGGCGCACAGGATCGCCCCGTAGGACAGGGCCTGGGCGGCCAGGCCCGACCGGTGGAAGACCCCCACCGCGCACGCCGCCGCCAGCAGCGCCAGGATCACGGTGCCGGGCATGTCGTCACGCACCAGCAGCAAGGTGGCCGGCGCCACCGCGGCGAAGGCTCCCGCCAGACCGGGACGCACACAGGTCAGCGCCAGCGCGGTCAGCCACGCGGCGGCGAGCGCCGCCGTGGTCGAGCCGGCGTACGCGTAGGAGTTCCACGTGGAGATCACCACGGGCAGCGCCAGCAGCGTCGCGACCAACGGGGCGAGCCGTTCGCCCCGCCACAGGGAGCCGAACGTCAGTCGGTCCGGCGTCGGCGCGGTGACCGGGGGCGCGGCCCCGTAGGCACCCGCCGGGGCGACCGTCGGAGCCGCCACCGGCTGCGGCGGCAACGGTGGCGCGGCCCGCACGGCGTGGGCCGACGCCGGTACGCCCCGGGCCGGTTCGGGCCCCACAGCCGGCACGGCCGACTGCTCCTGGGCCCCGGCCAGACGGGTGCCGCCCGCCGTGCCCGCCAGGCCGCCGCCGCTGTGCAGGCTCCCCAGCGCGTCGCGCAGGGCACCCATGCCCAGGAACCGCCGCTCGGGCTGTTTGGCCAGCGCCCGCAGCACGACGGAGTCCACGTCGAAGGACAGTTGCGGGCGCAGCGCCGAAGGCGGCACGGGGTCCTTGGCCAGGTGCTGGTTCATCACGGCGAACGGCGAGTCACCGGTGAACGGGGGCCGGCCGGTGAGGAGTTCGTAGAACAGGCACCCCAGCGAGTACTGGTCCGTGCGGGCGTCCACCGCCGCGCCGTGGATCTGTTCCGGGGAGAGGTAGGCCGGCGTGCCCACGGTCATCCCGGTCGCGGTCAGCCGGGTCGCGGTGTCCGCGACGACCTTCGCGATGCCGAAGTCGAGGATCTTGACCTGACCGTCGGCCGTGATCATCACGTTCGAGGGCTTCACGTCGCGGTGGACCAGTCCCTGCGCATGGCTGTGCGCGAGGGCGTCGGCGACGTCCCGCATGATCGCCGCCGAACGCTCCATGGTGAGCGGGCCGTCGCCCAGGACCTCGGCGAGCGTGCGGCCCTCGATGAACTCCATGACGAGGTACGGCACGGCCTCCTCCCCGCCGGTGTCCTCACCGACGTCGTGGAGCACCGCGATCCCCCGGTGGGTGAGGGAGGCGACCGTGCGTGCCTCCCGGCGGAAGCGGGAGCGGAACTCCTCGTGCCGGGTCAGATCCGGGGGCAGCACCTTCACGGCCACCGTCCGGCCGAGTTCGCGGTCGACCCCGCGCCACACCTCGCCCATGCCACCCCGGCCGACGGTCTCCACCAGCTCGTACCGACCCGACAGCACCCGCACCGCGCACCCCCCGCTCGCACACCCCGCCCCGACACATCGCTGTCAGCCTATGGACACACTTGTCGCTTGTGCGGTGCTTTCCATCGGCTTCGCAGGGGCGCACCAGCGCACGTACCGGCGCCCGGGACGCCCGGGCCGCGCAGGTGCCGAGGCGTCACGGCCGCATCAGGCCGAGGTCCTCGCCCCACGCGTCCAGCACCTCGCCGTGTCCGGCCGCGCGGGCGACCGCCTCGACACGGGCGAACAGCCGCCGCTGCGCGGACACGTCGCCGGTCGCCGAGACGCGGTCCACGGCGTCGAGCAGCACGCCGGTGTCCCAGCCCGGCAGCGGGTACCGGGCGAGCTCCCACTCCAGGTACCTGTTGTACGGGCGGGGGCGGCGGTCGAGGGCGAAGAGCAGCTCGAGCAGGAACGCCATGCTGTCGGCGGCGTCGAGCCGGGCGGCGAGGGCCTGCCCGTCGCGGTGGTTCTTGACGGAGCGGTAGAGGGAGTTGGCGTAGGCGTCGAGCCGGCCGGCGGAGACCCGGAACGCCTCGTCGGCACCCAGCCGGGCCTTGTCCGCGAGGGCCCGGGCGATGCCTCCGTCGAGCCGGTCGAGCACGACCCGCGCCCGGGCGAGGGCGTAGCGTTCGAAACCGGGCATCCCGGCCGCGCGGAACTCCGTGAGCCGGAGGACGACGACGTCGAGTTCGGTGGTGCGGTGGCCCGCGAACCGCGTGAGGCCGGTGGTGGCGTCGTCGGCGACGACCACGTACAGGTCGTGGTCGGAGTGCCGGGTGGTCATGCCTTCGTGGGCTCGCGAGCCTTTCAGGACGAGGCCGACCACGGCTGGATCGGCGGCGGCGAGTTCGACGAACGACTCGTAGGTGAGGGGCTGCTGAACGCTCATGGTGCGGCTCTCCGGTGGGGTGACGGCGACGACGGGCATGCCTGCCGGGGCGCCCCCGTCATGGGAGGCGCCCGGCACCGTCCGCGGCTGCGCGAGGCGGCCGCCCGGAAGATCAACGCACGCCTGGACCCTACCGCCTGACGGTCTCCCGGGGCAGGGCGCCCGGTGACGGACCGGGAACCGGCCGTGCGCGGCGCCGCGTCCACGCACGGGCGCCGGAGACGGCCGTGGACGCCGCCCCACGGGCCTTCCCGCTCGGGCACCTCACGCCGGTCGGCGCGGCCGGTGCCCGAGCGGCAGGCCCGTCAGGCCAGGTTGCCGGCCGGGATCCGTACCGGTGCGAAGCCTTGCTGGATCCAGTTCGGATAGGCCGCCGGGGGCCGGCTGACCTCGTCGAGTTCGGCGAGGTCCCGCTCGGTCAGGGTCAGGCCGCCGGCGGCGACGTTGTCCGCGAGCTGCGCCTGCGTGCGGACGCCGACGATGACGCTGGTGACGGCGCGCTGCGCGAGCAGCCAGGCCAGCGAGACCTGCGCCGGGCTCACCCCGTGCCGCGCCGCGACGAGCCGGACGACGTCGAGCACCGCGAAGCCCCGTTCCTCGTCGAACGGCACGAAGTCGTAGCCGTTGCGGGCGCGGCGGGAGTCCGGCTCCGTGGCGACCCCGCCGCGGTCGAACTTGCCGGTGAGGAACCCGCCGGCCAGCGGCTGCCACACGGTCAGGGCCACGCCCGAGTCCTCGGCCTGGGGCACCAGTTCGTGCTCGGCGTCACGCGCCACCAGGGAGTAGTGCGTCTGGTTGGCGACGAACGCCGCCTGGTGGTGCAGTGCGGAGATGCCGAGCGCCTTGCTGATCTGCCAGGCGGCGAGGTTGGAGCAGCCGATGTAGCGGACCTTGCCCTGGCGCACGGCGTCGTCGAGGGCGCTCAGCGTCTCCTCCAGCGGCGTCAGGTGATCGTGGTTGTGGATCTGGTAGAGGTCGATGTGGTCGGTCCCCAGCCGGCGCAGGCTGTCCTCCAGGGCACGCATCACGTGCAGCCGCGACAGCCCCTGGTCGTTGGGTCCCGGCCCGACCGGGGCGAGCAGTTTGGTGGCCAGCACCACGTCCCGCCGGCGCCGGCCGAGCGCCCGGCCGAGCAGTTCCTCGCTCTCGCCGTCGGCGTAGACGTCCGCGGTGTCCATGAAATTGATCCCGGCGTCCAGCGCGGCGCCGACCACCCGGTCGGCCTCCTGCTGTCCCAGCGCCCCGTGGGTGCCGTAGACCGGGTGGTCCTTGCCGCCGAAGGTCATCGCGCCCAGGGATATCTCGGAGACCCAGACCCCGGTGCGTCCCAGCAGTCGATATTTCACCAGTCACTCCTCATGCGCACACGTGCTTGCCCGTGGCGGCGGGGCCCCCGGCTTTCCGGCCGACACGTCCGGACACAACGTCCGGAAATTACGCTACACGATGTCCGGACAGCGTGTAATCTGACGTCCGCCGCCGAGCCCACGGCCCTTCGCGACGACCGGCCCACGACCGACCGCCGACCGACCGACACAGCCACGACCCACAGGACACGGACATGCCCTCGATCACCCGCCGGCGCACCGCGAAGGTCGGCCGCCCCACCTCGGCGGAGACGGACGTGCTGGCCGCGACGCAACGCCTGCTGGCGGGGGGCGCCAACTTCACGGAACTGGGCGTGCAGCGGATCTGCACCGAGGCCGGGGTCGCACGCTCGACCTTCTACAGCCACTTCCGCGACAAGGTCGACCTGCTGCTGCGGCTGGCGAACCAGCTCATGGCCTCCTCGTTCGACGTCACCTCGGCCTGGCAGCCGTCGGCCGGCGTCGAGGGCCTCGAGGCGGTCTTCCTCGACGTGATCCAGGTCTACCGCCGGCACGCCGCCGTCCGGCGGGCGCTCGCGGAGGTCGCGACGTACGACAGCGCCGTGCGCGACCACTTCACGGCCGAGCTCCACCAGTTCACCGACTGGACGGTCACGATCCTCCGCGCCGAGCAGGCGGCCGGCCGCACCCCCGCCGGCCTCGACCCGGCCGGCGCCACGCGGATCATCGTCATCGGAGGCGAACGCGCCCTGACCGACCAGGTCACCACCGCCGACGCCGCGAGCGACCCCGCGTTCGCCCGCGAGCTGGCGCAGACCTGGTGGCACGGCGTCTACCGCCGTCCCGACGCGTAACGTCGCTCCCGGCCTCGGCCGCCGCCCCGCCCCGCGGACGCGGCCCTGCAGGCGTCTGCCCGGCAGCCCGGCGGTACTAAGGTGGGAGGTGGACGGCGAGAGGATCCGCGACGCGGCGACCGGTCCGTGGCGGGCGGGCCGCCACGAGCGGCGGCCGGCACGGATGGTGCCCGCGCCGTCGGGCATCGGGGAGGGACCGGAGGCGGTTCTGAACCATGCGGGACACACATCGGCTGGACCCCACCTCGGCGAACCTCGGCAGCGGCCCCGTGCTCGCCGCGTGGGAACGGTTCGTCCAGGGTGAGGACCATGTCCCCGGCGTCCGGCCGCTGGTGGCGATCTCCTGGCACCGCTGCCGGGAGCGGTACCGGGTCGACCCCCACCTCGCCAGGGCCCCGGTGGCCGCCGCGGAGCGGGAACGCACGCCCGAGGACGACGTCGTCCTCGCCGAGTTGGGCTTCCGCGCCGCCGCCGTGGCGCACGAGGTGGGCGACGTCGGCGGCATCGTCACCGTCGCCGACGCCGGCGGCCGGATCCTCGCCGCGTGGGGTGACCGCACCACGCTCGCCCGGGCCGGCGAACGCAACCTGGCGCCCTGGTTCTGCTGGTCCGAGTGCGCGGTCGGCACGAACGGCACGGGGACGGCGCTCGAGGCGCACGGTCCGGTGCCGATCAGGGGCGCGGAGCACTGGTGCCGGGCCCTGCACGACTGGGTGTGCGCGGGCATCGCGGTGCGTGACGTGGTGACCAGGGAGCCGATCGCGGTCCTCGGCGTCTCCTGCTGGCGCGGCGCACTTCCCGCGGGCGTCGAGACCTGGCTGTCGAGCGCCGTCACCATGACCCGGTACCCGCTGAAGACGCGGGCCCGTGACAGCGGTGCGGAGCTGGTCGCGGCGTACACCCGGGCCCGGGCCACGACGGGGGCGGCGCTCGCCGCCGTGGACACCGCGGGCAAGGTGGTGATCGCCGACGACATGGCGGGCGTGCTCCTGGGCGTCCCCGCGTGCACCCCGGCGATCGACCCCACCCTGCGGTGGAACCCCGGCCTGCCGGAATTCCTCGCGGCCGCCCGGTACGCCGGCAGGCAGGCCGTCCACGACCCCGGCTGGGTCGGGTCGACGCAGATCTTCGCCCACCTCGCCGACGAGCCGACGTCGATCAGCTTCCGGCCCGTCTTCTCCTGCGGCCACCTGATCGGGAACCTGGTGCTGTTCGGGGTCGCCGACGGAGCGCGGCTCCCCCGGGCGGAGGGCTCCGGGCACCCCCGTGTGCCGCCGCGCCGGCTGGTCGCACTGCGCGGGAACCGGATGGTGCTGCTGCGGCTGCCGGAGGTCTCCGTCGCCGAATCGCACGGGAACGACGTGTGGCTCTCGACGGACCAGGGCCGGCTGCGGGCCGCGTCCCTCAGCCTGGACAGGCTCGACGACGACCTCGCGGACGTCGGCTTCCTGCGGGTGCACCGCCGGTACGTGGTCAACCTCAGCCGCGTCCGGGAGGTCGAGCGCGGGCTCAAGGGGGAGCTGTCCCTGGTCATGGACGACCGTGCGCGCGAGATGGTGCCGGTCTCCCGGCGGAACGCGCCGGCCGTGCGGCGCGCGCTGAACCTCTGAACCCCGACGCCTCCGATACGGAAGGAGCTCCCCGTGTCCGAGCATCCGGACGCCGCCACCGGCGGGACGAACGCCGGCGAGGCGGGCGGGCTCGGCCTCTCCGTCCCCGCCGGGCACCACGGCCGCCCGGCCGGCGGCGCGCGCAACCGCGACTGGTGGCCGAACCGGCTCGACCTGGGCATCCTGCGCAAGCACCCCGCCGACGCCGACCCGATGGGCGAGGACTTCGACTACGCCGCGGAGTTCCGCACGCTCGACCTCGACGCCCTGGCGCGCGACGTCGACGAGGTGCTGACCACGTCCCAGGAGTGGTGGCCGGCCGACTTCGGCCACTACGGGCCGCTGGTGATCCGGATGGTGTGGCACTGCGCCGGCACGTACCGCGTCCACGACGGCCGCGGCGGGGCCGGCGCGGGCATGCAGCGTTTCGCGCCGCTGAACAGCTGGCCGGACAACCGCAACCTCGACAAGGCACGCCGGCTGCTGTGGCCGGTGAAGAAGAAGTACGGCCGCAAGGTCTCCTGGGCCGACCTGATGGTCTTCGCGGGCAACCGCGCCCTGGAGACGATGGGTCTGAGGACCTTCGGCTTCGCGGGCGGCCGGGCCGACGTCTGGGAGCCCGGCGAGGACGTCCACTGGGGTCCCGAGCACGCCTGGCTCGGTGACGAACGCCACGGCGGCGTCCGGGAGCTGCAGGAGCCGCTGGCCGCCGACCAGATGGGCCTCATCTACGTCAACCCCGAGGGGCCGAACACGGTCCCGGACCCGCTCACCTCGGCCCGGGACATCCGCGAGACCTTCCGGCGCATGGGGATGAACGACGAGGAGACCGTCGCGTTGATCGCGGGCGGCCACACCTTCGGCAAGACCCACGGCGCGGCCGACCCGGGCACGCACCTCGGCCCGGAGCCCGAGGGCGCTCCCCTCGAACAGCAGGGCCTGGGCTGGAAGTGCGGCTACGGCACCGGGAAGGGCGCGGACACCATCTCCAGCGGGCTCGACGGCACGTGGACCCCCACCCCCACGACGTGGGACAACGGCTTCTTCGAGACGCTGTTCCGCTACGAGTGGGACCTGGAGCTGAGCCCCGCGGGCCTGTGGCAGTGGATCCCGGCCGACGGCGGCGGCGCCGGCACCGTACCGGACGCCCACGACCCGTCGGCGTCACACGCCCCGACCATGCTGACGACGGACCTGGCGCTGCGGCTGGACCCGGTCTACGGGCCGGTCTCACGGCGCTTCCTGGCGGACCCGGAACTGCTCGCGGACGCGTTCGCCCGGGCCTGGTTCAAGCTGACGCACCTCGACATGGGACCGGTCCGGCGCTACCTCGGACCGCTGGTCCCGCGGGAGACGCTGCTCTGGCAGGATCCCGTCCCGGCCGTGGACCACGAACTCGTCGGGCCGGAGGACGTCGCCGCGCTCAAGGAGCGGATCCTCGCGAGCGGGTTGTCGGTCCCCCAGCTCGTCTCGACCGCGTGGGCGTCGGCGTCGACGTTCCGCGTCAGCGACCGGCGCGGCGGGGCGAACGGCGCGCGCGTCCGCCTCGACCCGCAGCGCGGGTGGGAGGTCAACGACCCCGGCACGCTGGCGCGGGTGCTGCGCACCCTGCAGGGGATCAAGGAGTCCTTCGACGCGTCCGGGGCCAGGAGCACGAGGATCTCGCTGGCCGACCTGATCGTGCTCGGCGGGGCCGCCGCCGTCGAGCGGGCCGCCGCGGCGGCCGGCCACGACGTACGGGTCCCCTTCGCGCCGGGGCGGACGGACGCCACGCAGGAGTGGACCGACACGGAGTCCTTCGCGGCCCTCGAACCGGTCGCGGACGGGTTCCGCAACTACCACCGGGGCAAGGGCGGCCGGCTGCCGCCGGAGCACCTGCTGGTCGACCGGGCGAACCTGCTGGACCTGAGCGTGCCCGAGATGACCGTCCTGGTGGGCGGCCTGCGGGTGCTGGGTGCCAACCACCGGCAGTCGCCGCTTGGCGTGTTCACCTCGCGGCCCGGGGCGCTCAGCAACGACTTCTTCGTCAACCTGCTCGACCCGGGCACCGCATGGGAGCCGGCGTCCGCGGCCGGTGACACCTTCGTGGGGCGCGACCGGGCCACCGGCGAGGTCAGGTGGACCGGCAGCCGCGTCGACCTCGTCTTCGGCTCGAACTGCGAACTGCGTGCCGTCGCCGAGGTCTACGCGAGCGACGACGCGCGGGAGAAGTTCGCGGCGGACTTCGTCGCCGCGTGGGACAAGGTCATGAACCTGGACCGGTACGACCTCCCCCGGCGCTCCGAGCGGTGCCGCACAGGGGACGAACGGTAGCCCGTCGCGGACGAACGGCAGGAGCCGTCCAGCCCGGACGGACCTCCCTTGTCGCTGTGATCCGTGCGGCGTAGCGTGATTTTCGGGGGCAGATCGACCGCTTTCCCGTCCGCTCGGTCCGGTGCGGGGCATTCGGCACACGCGGTGCGAGGACGATCCGGACGGACGGCGGAGCGGGATTCGGCATGAGGGGAGTGACGCCCCGATGACGACCATGCAGGAGCGATCCGACCTGCTGGACAAGATCGGGTTGGCCGAACAGAACAAGGCGGCGCTGGGTCAGGTGCTGGGGACCGGGAGCATCGGGTACGCCGTCGAGAAAGCCGACGGCACCATGCAGGCCACCATCCGGATCCACCCGGACGAGCTGGCCTGGGACCCCTCCATCCTGGTCATGCCCCATGGAGGCGACATCGAGCTCGAGCTCCTCAACGACGACCAGAACACGCACTGCGCGCTCCTGCCGAGCAACGGCGACCGGAAGTTCATCTGGCTGGTGAACCACTCGCGCGGCCGGGCGACGCTCAACCTCGACGGACCGGGTTACTACTGGTTCGGCTCGCCCACCGGCAACGACGAGGGCCGGGGGCTGACCGGGGCCATCGTCGTCATGGGGGAAGCTCCGCCGGAGGCCCGCCTCGACCGCCCCGAGCAACCGCGGCCGTAGGCAGAAGCAGGAGGGAGAGGCCGATGACCGTGGACTACGTGGACGCGGGTGAGGCCGTCGACCAGGGCATGCTGAGCGGCAAGGTGGCGGGCGGCGACGTCGCACCGCCCGTGGTGGCCGGCGTCGACTACGAACGCCTTCTCAACGCGCGCCAGGAGCCCCACAACTGGCTCACCTACTACGGCGCCTACGACGGGCAGCGCTACAGCCCGCTGGACCAGATCAACACCGACAGCGTGAAGCGCGTCGTCCCCGCATGGGTCTTCCAGGCCGGCACGACCGGTCTGATCGCGGGCGCGTCGACCTACTCGTTCGAGGCCGCCCCCATCGTCGTCGACGGGGTCATGTTCCTGTCCGGCTGGGACGGCTGGGTCTGGGCGCTCGACGCGAAGACCGGTGTGGAGATCTGGCGGTACAAGCACGCCGTCCCCTTCGACGTGTCCCTGTGCTGCGGGAACGTGAACCGCGGGGTCGCCGTGGCCCAGGGGAAGGTCTTCACCGTCACGCCGAACGCCCGTCTGCTCGCACTCGACGCCACCACCGGAAAGCGGGTCTGGGACCGGACCTACGGCGACGTCCGGGCCGGGGAGAGCGCCACGCTCGCCCCGCTGGTCGTCAAGAACACGGTCGTCGTCGGCAGTTCCGGCGGCGAGTTCGGCGTACGCGGTCACCTCGACGCGTTCGACCTCGGCACCGGCGAGCACCAGTGGCGCTGCTACACGGTGCCCAAGCCCGGGGAACCGGGTTCGCAGACCTGGCCCACCGACGGCGAGGCCTGGGCGCGTGGCGGGGCGAACTGCTGGGTGACCGGCACGTTCGACCCGGAGACCAACCTGCTGTACGTCGGCACCGGCAATCCGGCACCCGACTTCGACGGAGGTGTCCGCGAGGGCGACAACCTCTTCACCGACTGCGTCATCGCCGTCGACGTCGACAGCGGCCGGTTGCGCTGGCACTACCAATGCACCCCGCACGACGTGTGGGACTACGACAGCATCGCCGAGTGCATCCTGTTCGAGCGGGACGGCCGCAAACTGCTCGGGCACTTCGACAAGAACGGCTACTTCTTCGTCCTGGACCGCACGAACGGGGCACGGGTCGGGATCACCCCCTTCGTGGACCGCATCACGTGGGGCGCCATCACGAGGGACGGCCGGGTCACGGCCAAGCTGTACCCGGACAAGGAGGGAGAACCCGTCCACTTCTACCCGGGTCCGGCCGGCGCCAAGGAATGGACCCACGCGGCCTACAGCCCGAAGTCCGGCCTCTTCTACGTCCCCGTCCAGGACACGGGCGCCACGGCCACCCGGCGGCGGCGCGAGTTCAAGGAGAGCATCCCGTACTGGGGCGCGGGCGTTCAGGTGGACATCGAGGACATGGCGGGATCCGTCAGCGCGTTCGACGCCGACGGCGAGGAGAAGTGGCGCTGGCGCAACGAACTGCCGATGTGCGCCTCGGTGCTGGCCACCGGCGGGGACCTGGTGTTCGCCGGAGAGCCCTCCGGGGAGTTCAACGCGCTCGACGCCCGTACCGGGCAGGCGCTGTGGCAGTTCCAGTGCGGGAGCGGCCACCACAGCAGCCCGACCACCTACATGGTCGACGACAGGCAGTACGTCGCCGTACCGGTCGGCTGGGGCGGGTGGGCCGAGGGATTCCTCCCCGGCATGCTCGGCGCGGGGCACGGCAGCGCCCTGATCACCTTCGCACTCCCGGAATGGTCGTAGCCGACGGCCGCTGACCGCCATGTCCGGCGGAGAGGAGGTGAGTCCATGGAATCCCAGCTCATCGTGTGGGAGACGCCCGAGTTCGAGGAGATCCCCGTCGCGGCCGAGGTGACCGCCTACGTCGCCCGGCTGGAGGACTAGAGGGTGCGGGGTGCGCCGGACCGGTTCCGGCGGCCCCCCGGCGGCTCGGGACACCGACATGCGGCCGGGCCCGCGACGGACCCGGTCAGGGGACGAACGGAGGGCCGGCGTGCTGGTGCGGGTGCTGGGCTCGGCGGCGGGAGGCGGGTCCCCGCAGTGGAACTGCGGGTGCACGGTGTGCGCCGCGGTCCGCTCCGGGGCCGGCCCCGCGCGCACGCAGTCCTCGGTCGCCGTCAGCGTCGACCGCCGCCGGTGGTTCCTCCTCAACGCCTCCCCCGACCTGCGCGCCCAGTTCGAGGCCTTCCCGGCCCTGCACCCGCGGGGCGACCGGACGACGCCGCTGGAGGCGGTGCTGCTCACCGACGCCGAACTGGACCACACGCTGGGCCTGCTGCTGTTGCGCGAGGCCCATGCCCTGCGGGTGTACGCCACGCCGGCGGCGCACAAGACGCTGTGCGACGGCTCGGGAATCCTCAGCACGCTGCGGCACTACTGCACCGTCGAGTGGCGGGCGGTGGTGCCCGGCACCGACCTGGCCCTGGCGGACGGGCTGACCTGCCGGGCGTTCGACGTGCCCACCGCCAAACGCGCCCGGTTCGCGGCCGACCAGGACCACGGCCGCGTCGTGGGCTTCCGGCTCACCGACGAGGACGGCGGGGGCACGCTGGTCTACCTGCCGGCGGTGCAGTCGCTGACGCCGGCGCTGCGCACGGAGCTCGAGGACTGCGGATGCCTGCTGTTCGACGGCACCTGCTGGCGCGACGACGAGCTCGTACGGCTCGGCCTGACCGGCCGCACGGCCCGGGAGATGGGCCACCTGCCGATCGGCGGCCCGGACGGCAGCCTGGCGCAGCTCCCGTCGCTGCGCGCGGGACGGACGGTCCTCGTCCACGTCAACAACACCAACCCCGTTCTCCTGGAGGACGCGCCCGAGCGGGGTGCGCTGCGGGAGAACGGCGTCGAAGTGGCCACGGACGGCCTCGAGATCGAGGTGTAGGGCCGTGACGACGACACCCACGAGGACGACCGGGCGCAGCGGCCCCGACGACTTCGTCGAGGCGTTGCGGGCCCACTCGCGGCGCTACCACGACCAGCACCCGTTCCACGTCCGGATGAACGCCGGCGGCCTGAGCCGGCACCAGGTCCGCGGCTGGGTGGCCAACCGCTTCTACTACCAGGAGAACATCCCCCGCAAGGACGCCGCGATCCTCGCCAACTGCCCCGACCTGGAGTTCCGCCGCCGCTGGATCCGGCGGATCACCGAGCACGACGGCACCGCCGCCGGCGAGGGCGGCATCGAGGCGTGGCTGCGCCTCGGCGAGGCCGCCGGGCTGACCCGCGAGGAGGTCCGGGACCACCGGCACCTGGTGCCCGGAGTGCGGTTCGCCGTCGACGCCTACGTGGACTTCGCCCGGACCCGCCCCTGGGTGGAGGCGGTGGCGTCCTCGCTCACGGAACTGTTCGCACCCGACCTGATGGCCGCACGCCTGGCCGCCTTCGAGCGCTGGTACCCGTGGATCGACCCCGCGGGCCTCGCCTACTTCCGGACCCGTCTGGAACAGGCGCCGCGGGACTGCGAGCACGCCCTCCAGGTGGTGACCTCGCACTGCCTCTCCGACGGGTCCCGGGCACGCGCCGTCGCCGCGCTGTCCTTCAAGTGCGACGTCCTGTGGAGCCTGATGGACGCCATCGACCACGCCTACCCGGAGTGACCGCCATGGACCCGACCCCGACCGCAGCGACCCGCACCAGGACCAGGACGGGACCCGGCGTCGAGGTGTGCGGCCCGGACCGGCCCCGGCTGGCACGGCACGTCCGGCTCGGCTTCTGCCGGACCAGGCAACGCCACGTCCTGCTGCACCCCGAGACCGTGGTGGTCCTGAACGGCACCGGCGCGGCGATCCTCGAACTGTGCGACGGGCGGCACACCGTGACCGGGATCGTGACCGAACTGGGCGCCCGCTACCGGACCGTCCCCGAGGACGAGGTACGGCGGTTCCTGACCCGGCTCGTCGCCCGGCGCTGGATGGAGCTCACCGATGGATAGCCCGTTCGGGCTGCTCGCCGAACTCACCTACCGCTGCCCGCTGGCCTGCCCGTACTGCTCCAACCCCCTGGAGATGGCCCGCTACCGGGACGAGCTGACCACGGACGAGTGGCGGCGCGTCCTGGCCGAGGCCGGCGAGCTGGGAGTCCTGCAGTGCCACCTGTCCGGCGGTGAACCACTGCTGCGGCGCGACCTGGTGGAGATCGCGGCGGCCGCCCACGACCTGGGGCTGTACACCAACCTCGTGACCAGCGCGCTGGGCCTGTCCCGTCCGAGGGCCGAGCGGCTGCGAGCCGCCGGGCTCGACCACGTGCAGGTCAGCGTCCAGGCCGCCGAGGCTGCCGCCTCCGACCGGATCGCCGGCACTCCGTCCTTCCGGCGCAAGATCGAGGCGATGCACCTGGTCAAGGAACTGGGCTGGCCCCTGACCGTGAACGTGGTGCTGCACCGGCACAACATCGACCGTGTCGCCGACGTGCTCGGCCTGGCCGAGGAGGTGGGCGCCGACCGGCTGGAGCTGGCCAACACCCAGTACTACGGCTGGGCCTGGCGGAACCGTGCCGCGCTGCTGCCGAGCCGGGCCCAGCTGGAGGCGGCCGAGGCCGTCGTACGGGCCGCCCGTGAACGCCTGCGGGACCGCATGGACGTCGTCTACGTCATCTCCGACTACTACAGCCGCTACCCGAAACCCTGCATGGGCGGGTGGGCGTCCCGGCAACTGACCGTGACGCCCAACGGCGACGTCCTGCCCTGCCCGGCCGCGCAGTCCCTGCCGCTGCCGCGGGCCGGCGTGCGGGAGCACCCACTGGCGTGGATCTGGGCCGAGTCGCCGGTGATGAACGCGTTCCGGGGCACGGACTGGATGCCGGAGCCCTGCCGGAGCTGCTTCCGCCGGGAGGTGGACTTCGGCGGCTGCCGTTGCCAGGCGTTCCTGCTCACCGGCGACGCGGCCCGCACCGACCCGGTCTGCCACCTGTCGCCCGACCACCGCCTGGTGGCCGAGGCGGTCGAGGCCGCCGGCACCGGCTCGCGGACCGGCGCCCCGCGCCTGGTCCCCCGCCCGCACCGCCCCCGCCCCCCGGCCCGCGCCCCGGGAGCACCCGCCTGACGCGTCGACCCTGCGCCCAGAACCCTTGGCGTTCCGGCACATCTCGCCACGGGCTCCCGTGCGGGTCCGGCACCCTCTGCCGTCCGGGCAACGGCCGCCGCGTCCGCAACCTCGCCGGGCGGAACGCCTAGCCACCGAGCCACAGCGGCAGCGCCACCGCGGCGATGATCAGGGTGACCCCGCTCAGCAGCTCCGGGCGGAGGCGGATCAGACGTGCCGCGGCCCGCCCGAGGCGCAGCCCGAGCAGCGACATCACCGCCGTCACGATTCCGAAGACGGCGGCCGAGAACCACGGAGAGAGCCCGAGGAGACCCAGACTCGCCCCGGCGAACAGGTTGTCCAGGCTCAGCGTCAACGGGATGCCGAACAGCGCCCACGGGTGGTCCAACTCCTGGGGCTCGGGGTTCCGCAGGGCCGAGACGACGAGGTAGAGACCGTATCCGCCGAGAGCGGCCGCACCCACGAGGTCGGCGACGTCCCCGACGGAATCCCCGATCCGGCGACCGATCAGCAGCCCGACCAGGGGCATGACCGCGTCCCACAACCCGAAGGTGAGCGCGACCTGCACGGCGCGCCTCAGGCCGAAGGGGACGGTGCCGAGCGCGATCGACACCCGGAAATTGTCGAGGCTGAGCACGAAGCCCAGCACCAGTACTTCCCAGATCATGGCGATGTCGCTGCCCGTCGACGACCGACGGCGGCGGAGCCCGTACGCCCCGTGGACCGGCCGTCGGGTGAGGGACGATGGCCCGTGCCCCGGATGGGCCCGGGAACGCGGCCGCGAACCGGTGTCCGGGGCATGTCCCACACTACTCGCCGGGGCCCGGGTGCCGCTTCCGCCGGCCGAGGAGCGGATCAGGGCCGGCGGGCGGCCCAGACCGTGCGTTCGGTGCGGACCCGCAGGTCGGTGCGGCGCGCGAGGCCGCCGGGGGCGTCGGATTCGAGCAGGCGGTCCAGGGCGGCCAGGTCGTCCGGCGTCAGGGCGTCGGCGACGGCGGCGCGCATCCGGCGCAGGGTGCTGAGGGCGTAGCGGGTGACGGTCTCGGTGGGCGGCGGCGCGATGTCCACGGCCAGGGTGCGTTCGGCTTCGACGGCGAAGCCGGCCCCGGTCAGCTCGGCCCCCCAGTCCGCGCCGCGGTGCGGGAGGTGCACGGCGTGCCGGCGGTCGAGCGCGGCGTGGCAGCGCTCCTCGAGGCCCGGCGCGTCGTCGGGGGCGTCCTCGGGCAGGAAGCGCGGGAACCCGGCCAGTTCGACTGCGGCGAGGAGGCCGCCCGGGGCCAGGAGGTCGTGGACCCGGCGCAGGGTGTTGCCGGGGTCGGCCATGTGGTGCAGGGAGGCCGAGGCCCACACGAGTTCCGGGGTGCCGAGGTCGGGCCAGGCCGTCGCGTCGAGGTCGGCGTGGACGAGGCGTACGCGGTCGGTCACTCCGGCCGCGGCTGCCTTGGCCTGCAGGCGCTGCAGGTGCGGGGCGGAGAAGTCGACGGCCGTCACCTGGGCGTCGGGGAAGCGCCGGAGCAGGGCGAGGGTTCCGGCTCCGGTGCCGCAGCCGAGGTCCACGACGCGGCGGGGGCCGTTCCCGACCGGCAGCCAGGCCGTGATGGACGCGGTGTGCTCGGCGAGCACTTCCGCGTCCAGGTCGAGGATCTCCGCCTGGCCTTCCGTGTCGTGCTCGTGGTCCTGGCCGTGCTGCTGGCCGTGCTCGTGGACGTCGACGTGTGCGTGGACGTGGGGCGCGCCGTGGTGCGCTGCCTGAGGGCGGGGGTCGTTCATGGCGGCCACGCTAACCGGGCGGTGGGCCCGCGGCCCGGTGGCTTCCGGAAGGCGCAAGACGATGGCCGGCTGGGCTGCGGCACGCGCAAACCGTCACGGTGATGACGCCTTCCCGGCGTCCTCGCCCCGCTGGTGCCCGCGCCGGGCGTCGCGGTCGAAGATGCCGAGGATCTCGCACGGTCCGCCCTCGGCCCCGATGGCGTGCGGCAGCATCGTGGGGAACTCCGCCGCCTGGTTGGTCTCGACCCGCAGCCGCCGGTCGCCCAGCAGCAGGACCGCGGTGCCGGACAGGACGACGAGCCATTCCCGGCCGGGGTGGGCGCGCATGCGCGACGGCTGGTCGGGCGGCGGGCTCGTCATGCGCTGCCGTACGACGGTCATGCCCGGTTCCGCCTTGATCGGCCAGCGCAGCTGCCCGCGCGCCCGGTCGGCCGTCGGGTGGGAGACGACGTCCTCCGAAGCGGTCTCGACCAGCTGGTCGAGGGAGGTGTCCAGGGCGCGGGCGAGGATGACGAGCTGGTCGAGCGCGAGCCGGCGCTGCCCGTTCTCGATCCGGGACAGCGTGGACTGGCTGACGTTGGCGCGGGCGGCCAGTTCCTCCAGGGACCAGCCCTGGGCGACGCGCAGGGCGCGGATGCGTTGCCTCACCAGGCCGTCCAGATCACCATCGCCTTGCGCCATGGGCAAGATTCTATGCGCTCACGGCAAGACCGCCCGCTCCGTGGCCGCGCCGCCGGGACGCGGCAGCCGTACGAGGAGCACGGCTGCCGCGTCCGCGCCGACGGTGGTCGACGACCGGTCGCGCGTCGGCTACTGGGACGCGCCCTTCTGGATCTCCCAGAAGCGGAAGACGGTGGAGGGGTCGAGGGTCCATTCCAGGCCGTTGATGTTGTCCTTGGAGACCACGTACTGCTTGCCCTGCCAGAGCGGGATCATCGGCACGTCGTCCGCCACCGCGGACTGCAGGTCCTCGAAGTCGGCGGTGGTGTCGCCGCGGCCGGCCTCGGCGGCGGTGCGCGGGATCAGCTGCCCGGTGATCTTCTTGTTGACGTAGTTGTTGGACAGCACGTTGCCGTCACCGAAGAACGGGGCGGTGAAGTTGTCCGGGTCCGGGTAGTCCGGCACCCAACCGCGCACGTACGCCGCGTACTTGCCCGCCTCGATGTCCTTGGCGTACTGGTCGGCGTCGGTGGTCTTGACGTCCACGTCGAACAGCCCGCTGTCGTTGAGCTGCTTGGCGATCGCCTTCAGCTCCGCCACCGTGCCCGGCCCGAAACGCACCGGCGTCGCCCACAGCGTGAACTTCACCTTCTCGGTGATCCCCGCCTGCGACAGCGCGGACTGCGCGCCCGCCACGTCACCTCCCTCGCCGTACCGGTCGAAGAAGGCCGTGTTGTGACCGGTGATCCCCTGCGGCACGATCGAGTACAACGGCGTCGCCGTGCGCTGGTACACGTCCCGGATGAACGCCTTGCGGTCGATCACGTACGCCACCGCCCGGCGCACCGCCTTGTTGCCCACCACCGGGTCCTCGACGTTGAACACCAGGTGCTGCACCTCGGCACCGGTGCCCTCCACCACCTGGATCCCGGTGTCGCCGGCTATCGAACTGCGCTGCAGGGACGCGATGTCGGCCGAGTCCAGACCACGGTAGGCCAGGTCCACCGACCCGTCCTCGACCGCCGTCTTCAACGCCGGCTCGTCACCGAAGAACTTCATCGTCATACCGGAGTTACGGATCTCCGCCGACCCCTGGTAGCCCTCGTTGACGGTGAACACCGCCTTGTCGCCGGCCTCGTAGGAATCCAGCTTGTACGGGCCCGAACCCGTCGCCCCGCCGTCGGTGCGCAGCTTGTCCGCCGGGTACTGCGTGTGGTCCACGATCGACCCCGCACCCGAGGCGATCTTCATCGGGAACGTGGCGTCGGAGTACTTCAGGTGGAA